>DBFAZJ010000053.1:0-14704 GCA_048244295.1 Collinsella sp. | reverse complement strand
GCTCATCGGGCAGATTGAGCAAGCAAGGGCGTAAGTCGGCCGCCATACGGGCGGGCGTAGCCGCAGAGATACGAGATAGGAGCCTCTTTTGAAGCTCATCATCGCCGAGAAAAACGACGCCGCGCGTCAGATTGCCGAGCGTCTGTCCACGGGCAAGCCCAAAAAGGACAAGGTGTACAACACCGCCATCTACCGTTTTGAGTGGAAGGGCGAGGAGTGCGTGACCATCGGCCTGGCCGGTCACATCCTTGCGCCCGATTTTTGCGACAGCGTGCTGTTCGATAAAAAGCTGGGCTGGTATTCGGTTACCGAGGACGGCGAGATGCTGCCGGCCGACATGCCCGATGGCCTGGCTCGTCCGCCTTACGACACCAAGCGTAAGCCGTTCCTTGCCGATGGCATCTCCATCAAGGGCTGGAAGCTTGAGAGCCTGCCCTATCTCACCTGGGCACCCGTCATTAAGCTGCCGGCCGAGAAGGAGCTCATCCGCTCGCTCAAGAACCTCGCCAAAAAGTCCGACAGCGTCATCATCGCTACGGACTTCGATCGAGAGGGCGAGCTGATCGGTTCGGACGCCCTCAACAAGGTGCGCGAGGTTGCGCCCGACTTGCCGGTCGCCCGCGCCCAGTATTCTTCGTTTACCAAGGCCGAGATCACGCAGGCCTTCGATAATCTCGTCTCGCTCGACCAGAATCTGGCCGACGCCGGCGAGAGCCGCCAGCACATCGACCTTATCTGGGGCGCGGTGCTCACGCGCTATCTGACGCTCGCCAAGTTCGGCGGCTTTGGCAACGTGCGCTCCGCCGGCCGCGTGCAGACGCCGACGCTTGCCCTGGTGGTCGAGCGCGAGCGCGAGCGCATGGCGTTTGTGCCCGAGGACTATTGGCAGATCCGCGGCATGGGCGCCGCACAGGGTACTGCCGAGGACGAACGATTTAAGATTGCGCACAAGACGGCACGCTTTACCGACAAGGATGCTGCTGAGACGGCGTACGGCCATGTTGACGGCGTCGCTACGGCAACCGTCGCCGCGGTGACCAAGCGCTCGCGCAAGCAGCAGCCGCCCACGCCGTTTGCGACCACCTCGCTGCAGGCTGCCGCCGCAGCCGAGGGCATCTCGCCTGCGCGTACCATGCGTATCGCCGAGTCCCTCTACATGGCGGGCCTCATCAGCTACCCGCGTGTCGACAACACCGTGTATCCCGCGACGCTCGATTTGGGCGCCGTGGTGAGTGACCTGGCAAAGATCAACCCGGCGCTGGCGCCCGTGTGCAAAAAGGTACTCGCTGGTCCCATGAAGCCCACGCGCGGTAAAGTCGAGACCACCGACCACCCGCCTATCTACCCCACGGGCGAGGGCGATCCGTCCACGCTCGACGGCGGCCAACGCAAGCTCTACGACCTCATCGCCCGCCGCTTCCTAGCGACGCTTATGGGTCCCGCGACCATCGAAAACACTAAGCTCGAGCTCGACGTGAACGGTGAGCCGTTCGTGGCTTCGGGCGATGTGCTCGTGACTCCGGGCTTCCGCGAGGCGTATCCGTATGGACTTAAGCGCGATGAGCAGATGCCGCCGCTGGAGCAGGGCGATACGGTCGACGTGTTCGACATTAAACTCGAGGCCAAGCAGACCGAGCCGCCCGCGCGCTACAGCCAGGGCAAGCTTGTGCAGGAGATGGAAAAGCGCGGCCTGGGCACCAAGTCCACGCGCGCGAGCATCATCGAGCGCCTATATGCCGTGCGCTATCTCAAAAACGATCCCGTGGAGCCGAGCCAGCTGGGCATTGCCATCATCGACGCGCTGACGCAGTTTGCCCCGCGCATCACGAGCCCCGATATGACCAGCGAGCTCGATGGCGATATGACCCGTGTGGAGCGCGGCGAGGATACCGAAGAGCATGTCGTGACGCACTCGCGCGCGCTGCTGGCTGGCGTGCTCGACGAGCTGCTCAAGCACACGCAGGAGCTGGGCGACGCCATCAGCGACGCCGTCACGGCCGATGCGCGCGTGGGCGCCTGCCCCAAGTGCGGCAAGGACCTGGTTATGAAGACGAGCGCCAAGACCCGTGGCAGCTTCATTGGCTGCATGGGCTGGCCCGACTGCGACGTGACCTATCCGGTGCCGAGCGGCGTCAAGGTGAGCCCGCTCGAGGGCGAGGCAGCCGTGTGCCCCGAGTGCGGCGCGCCGCGCATTAAGTGCCAGCCGTTCCGCCAGAAGGCCTTCGAGATCTGCGTGAACCCCACGTGCCCCACCAACTACGAGCCTGACCTTAAGGTGGGCGAGTGCAAGGTGTGCGCCGAGGCCGGACGCCATGGCGACCTGATCGCGCACAAGAGCGAGAAGAGCGGCAAGCGCTTTATCCGCTGCACCAACTACGATGACTGCGGCGTGAGCTATCCTCTGCCGGCGCGCGGTAAGCTCGAGGCGACGGGTGAGACCTGCCCCGAGTGCGGCGCCCCCATCGTGGTGGTCAACACGGCGCGCGGCCCGTGGCGCATCTGCGTGAACATGGACTGCCCGACCAAGGAGAAGAAGCCCACCCGCGGTCGCAAGACCACGACCAAGGCGAGCACGGCCAAGAAGACGACGGCGGCAAAGAAGACTGCTGCCAAGAAGACGACCGCCAAAAAGACGACGGCCAAGAAGTCGACTACCAAAAAGACCGCTGCCGACAAGTAGCCGCACGGTCGAAACATCACCTAAAACAAAAACGAGCGAGGACCTCAAAATCCTCGCTCGTATTTTATCCGGCAGGTAGGGACGTTCCTTTTCTGCCGGCAGTTTAGGAACGTCCCTAACTGCCGGCTCGGGAACGACAAAGCACTAGTTCACCTCGACAGGCTTGGCGCCGGGATAGCGCTCCTCAAAGTCTAGGCGGTACTTATTGTCATTGGTGCCCGCCACGTTGTCGCGCGACAGCGGCGCCACGATCTCATTCTTGTGATCCGCAGGCTTGGTGTATTTCAGGCTGATCTCCCAGGCATCACAGATTGCGTCAATGCGGTGATCCAGGTCGTCATACAGGGCGATGATGTCCTTCCAGGAACTGTAGTTCTTAGAGCTCGTCGGGACGTCCAGGTCCTCGACGATGTCGTAATACTGCTCGATGGTGTCCTCTGTGCGCTCGGCGACGTCGGCGAGATTTTGACGGGTGGTGCGATCTTCTTCCAGATAGCTGCCGTTGAAGTTCTGCGCGCAGCCACGGACGTAGTTGTCGAGGTCTTCGAGCAAGTCGTAGTATTCGCTCAGTCGGCGGTAGAGGTTCTGCTCGGAGAGCGTTGCTTCGCCGCCATCCTCGTCGTCATCGTCATCATCGTCGTACAGGCTGTTGGGATCGCCGAGAGGCTTTAGGTCATCTTCGTCGACGTCATGGTGCAGCTTAGCTACCTCGGCAGCCGTCTGCGTGGCGGCGTTGTCGAAAGGTCTGATTGCAAAGAAGATGACCAGGGCGATGATGATCGCCACCAGCACAACGATAACGGCGATAAGCGGCCCGGTGCCGCTCTTTTTGGGAGCGGGGGTCTGTGGCGAAGCGGGCGCGTATGCGGGAGCCGGCTGCTGTTGGGGCGAGCCGCTCGCGACGGGTATGCGCTGCGTGGTCTCGACGGCCGCGGGGCTTGCGGCGGGGTCGGGTCGATAGGCGAGGGGGTCGTCCGCCTTGGCTTGCGGCGTATCGAGGGAACCGGTCTGCTCAAAAGCGGGCTGGCTATCGCTCGCGACTGTTTGCTCAACGGGTGCACCGCACGAGGTGCAGAACTTGGCATTATCTGCAAGAAGCTTGCCGCACGAGGCGCAATACCGAGACATTGCCACTCCTTTCGCCACATTTCAATGCAATACGACGATTATACCCAGCGTCCAAAATTCCCCATCATAAGTTGCGGTGAAATAGGGACTGATTGAAGCTCTGAAACCGCCAAACAGTCCCTATTTCACCGCAACTTTGGAAAGGCACCTTTAGCCATTGGGGACGCACCGAGCACTGGGGTATCATGGCTTGGTTGATATATCTGCATTTACGCGCCTTGTAGGAAGGGGCTGCGCCCATGGCTTTTGAGCCTGCTCAACATAGCTTTATCACGCTCGAGGGCGTCGACGGTGCCGGCAAGTCCACGCAGGCGCGCCTGCTTGCCCGTGCGCTCGACCTCGCTGGCTATCAGGTCGTAACTCTGCGCGAGCCGGGTGGCACTGCCATCAGCGAAAAGATTCGCGCCCTGCTGCTCGACCCCGCCAACGCGGCGATGGGGGACACCTGCGAGTTGCTGCTCTACGAGGCGGCGCGCGCCCAGTTGGTGCACGAGGTCATAGCCCCCGCCCTTGCGGCCGGCAAGGTGGTCCTGTGCGATCGCTTCTACGATTCCACGACCTGCTACCAGGCATTTGCCGATGGCCTCGATCGCCAGATGGTGCGCGATGCCAACAGCCTGGCCGTCGCGGGAACGCACCCGGCGCTCACGCTCGTCTACCACATCACGCCCGAGCAGGCGGCGCTGCGCATGGCAGCCCGTGGCGCGGCAGATCGCATGGAGGCTAAGGGTATGGCATTCCAGGAGCGTGTCTACGAGGGGTTTTGCGCAATTGCTGCCGAGGAGCCAGACCGCGTAAAGCTCATCGACGCCACCGCGACCGTCGAGGAAGTCTTCGGGAAGACGGTCGAGCAGGTTCGCGCGTACGGTCTCGACATTCCGCGGGAAGCCGTTGCCGCCGCGCTTGCCAAGGAGGCCGAGTAACATGGCCCCCGCTCAGGCAAGCCTGCTGGCCAAGCTCGACACCCAAGAGCGCGTGCGCGACTTTTTGACCAATGCCGTCGCTAGCGGTCGCGCATCGCACGCCTACCTGTTTTTGGGCGCGCCCGGCGCGGGCAAGCTCGACGCCGCGTGGGCGCTCGCCCAAGCCTTCCTGTGCGAGCAGGACGGCTGCGGCGCATGCGACAGCTGCGTGCGCGTTGCTCGGCATACGCATCCCGACGTGCACTATTACACGCCCGAGAGCGCCACGGGTTACCTCATTGCCCAGACCCGCGAGCTGCTCGATGACGTGCCGCTGGCGCCCATCCGCGCCAAGGCAAAGGTCTACATCATCGACCGTGCCGAGCAGCTGCGCGCCAACACCGCCAACGCGCTGCTCAAAACACTCGAGGAGCCGCCCGAGGGCGTTATGTTTATCTTGCTGGGCACCTCGGCCGACGTGATGCTGCCCACTATCGTGAGTCGCTGCCAGTGCGTGCCGTTTCGGCTGGTATCGCCCGCCGTCGCCGCGCAGGCCGTGAGCCGCGCCACCGGTCAGGACCCTGCGCGTTGCCGCATGGCGGTCGCCGTGGCGGGAAGCCCCACACGCGGCATCGAGTTTCTTAAGAGCGCCGAGCGCCAGGACGCCCGCCGTCAGATGGTCCGTGCCATCGACTCACTCATTGCCGCCGACGAGGCCGACGTGCTCAGTCGCGCCAAGTCGCTCATCGTCGCCGTTAAGGCGCCGCTCGCCGAGGTCAAGTCCACGCAGGAAAAGGTACTCGAGCAAAACGCCGACTACCTGTCGCGTGGAGCATTGAAGCAGCTTGAGGACCGCAACAAGCGCGAACTCAACGCGCGCGAGCGTTCGGGTATCATGGAAGCGCTGGCGAGCGCGCGGACGCTCATGCGCGACGTGCTGCTGACACTTCAGGACGAGGCGGCCGACGTGGTGAACGAGGACGTGCGCGACACGATCGGTCGGCTTGCCGCCGCGACGAATGTTGCGGGTGCCACCCAGGCGCTCGAGGCGGTCGCAACCGCCGAGCGCAACATCGCCAGAAACGTTACTCCCCAGCTGGCCATCGAGGTCATGCTGTTCGATATCAGGAAGGCACTGAAATGCCGTTAGTCGTACCCGTTAAGTTTACCTACGCCTCGCGCGACCTGTGGTTTGACCCGCAGGACCTGGATATCCTCGAGGCCGATTATGCCATTTGCTCCACCGAGCGCGGAACCGAGATCGGCTTGGTCACGGCCGATCCCTTCGAGGTGCCGCAAGACGAGATCGGTCAGCCGCTCAAGCCCGTGCTGCGCGTGGCGAGCGACATCGACCTGCAGCTTGCCGACGATCTTGCCATCCAGGGCGACGAGGCCATGGTCGACTTCCGCCGCCTGGTCAAGGAGCTCGACCTCGAGATGAAGCCGGTCGGCGTCGAGTACCTGTTTGGCGGCGAGAAGGCCGTGTTCTACTTTGCGGCCGAGGAGCGCGTCGATTTTCGCCAGCTCGTCAAGGACCTGTCCTCGACGCTGCACATTCGCGTCGACATGCGCCAGATCGGCGTGCGCGACGAGACTCGCCTGGTGGGCGGCTATGCCCAGTGCGGCCAGGAGCTCTGTTGCACGCGCTTTGGCGGACAGTTTGAGCCCGTCTCGATCCGCATGGCAAAAGAGCAGGACCTGCCGCTCAATTCCTCCAAGATCAGCGGCGTTTGCGGCCGCCTGATGTGCTGCCTGCGCTACGAGTTCGAGGCCTACAAGGACTTTAAGAGCCGTGCGCCCAAAAAGAAGACGCTCATCGATACGCCGCTCGGCAAGGCGCGTATTCAGGAATATGACACGCCACGCGAGCAGCTGGTGCTGCGCCTGGAGAACGGCAAGGTCTTTAAGGTCAACCTGGCCGATATGACGTGCTCGGAGGGCTGCAAAAAGAAGGCTGCCGAGCAGGGCTGCAACTGCCGCCCCGACTGCGTGACGCGCGACGTGCTCGAGCGCATCGAGTCGCCCGAGATGCGCCTGGCGCTCATGGAGCTCGATCGCGAGAACGGCGTCGACGTGGGCGATGGCCTGTCGAGTGCCGACCGTCTGGCCGGCACGTCGATGCCCAAGCGCCGTCGTCGCGATGCCGAATCCGATGCTCGCGCCGGTCAGGGTCAGGGCGAGGGCCGTGGCCGCGGAAAGGGCCGCGGCAAGGCCGAGGCACCCGAGTCCGAGGAGGCCGCCGGTGCCCGTCGCCGCCGCAAGCGCGCGGGCTCGGGCGATGCTACCGAGGCTGCAGCCGCGGGCAAGAACGCCTCTCGCGAGCGCGAGGTCCAGCAGCCCCAGCAGCAGAACCGCGGCGGTGGCATGAACCCCACACGTCGCCGCCGCCGTCATCTGTCGAGCGAGGAGCGCGAGGACGCCTTCCGCGCCGCAGCTGCTCGCGAGGCTGGTGCCGCTTCCAAGGGTGGTTCGGGTTCCGATACGCCTGCCGACAAGGGTGGCAAGCAACGCAACGATGACGAGCGCGCGCCGCGTCCGCGCCGTCGCCATTCCTCGGGCGCGCAGCAGAAGCCCTCGGTGCCCTCCGTGGCCGATCAGGTCTCGGAGGGCGAGGTCAAGGTCACGCGCCGTCGTCCCGGAGATGGCGGGGGAGCGGCTGCCAAGGCTTCGCGTGGCGCCGCTCGCGATGAGCGCGAGCCGCGCGAGGATCGCGGTGGCGAGGGCTCGGCCGACCAGGGCCAAAAGCGCCGTCGCCGTCGCCGTTCCCGCAAGCCGCGCCAGGATGGTGGCGAGGGTTCGACCCCGTCTTCGTCCGCATCACAACCGCCCGCCGGCGAATAACGCCCGCGAGCGGATTTAGCCCGCCTTGCCCCGAGCGCATCGGGGTATCATAGCGCCGAATCAACAACCCTCCCTGCGACCGAACGTAGGGAGGGTTGTGTCTTGAAGAGCCATCTGAACATATTGAGCTGTCTGCAAGGTGCCGGTGCCCTACCGTTTGCGGACGAATTGCTACCGTTTGCCGAGCGGGTGGCACGCGAGGCGCTCGAGGCATTGTCGCCAACACGATGTGCCGGCTGCGAGCGCGCCGGTGCGCTTATTTGCCAAGACTGCCTGGCTGCGCTCACGCTCATCGACCCACGTCATAGCTGCACCCGATGCGGCGCCCCGTTTGGGGATTTGCTGTGCACTGAGTGTTCGGTCGAGGGCACGTCCTCGGCAATGGCGGAGGCGCTCGACCGCTGCCTGGCGTGCGCCGTCTATGCGCATCCGCTGCCGCGCATCATTAAAGCGTACAAGGATGCGGGCGAGCGACGTCTGGCTCCGTATCTGGCGGAGCTGCTCTACGACACCGCCCTGCATGCCCAGGTCGTAGCGCCCGATCGCTATGGAGGTGTGCTGTCCGGTGCGGATGCGGTGGTGTTTGTGCCTGCGACGGCGGCAGCGTTTCGGCGGCGTGGTTTTGATCATATGGAGGCCATTGCGCGCCCATTTTGCGAGCTGTCGGGTGTTCCCTTGCTCGATGCTCTCGTCAAGTACGGGCATGGCGACCAGCGCGAACTCGGTCGTGAGGAGCGCCGCGAGCGTGCCCAAGGCATGTACGAGACGGTTGAGGACGTGCACGGCCGCCGCTTGCTGCTTATCGACGACGTTATCACCACGGGTGCGACGATGGCAGCGGCTTCGGCGGAACTCAAGCGCGCCGGCGCTGCGGCAGTCGATGGCCTTGCTATCGCACGCGTTTGGTAGGGGTGATTCATGTGGCGGTAACAATCAGGCGGTGCAACAAACCGACAAAAGAGCAGCTAGCGGCTTCCGTAATCCTAACAGGCGCCTCGGCGCTACGCATGATGCGCGCCGAGCGCCGGCAGATGGGCTACATAAGCTGGAAGGACCTCGATCCCGATGAAGAGCGCCGTGTGCTGCGCACGTCGTCGCCCTCGACCGAGGACATCTATCTTCCCGACTTGGTGCGGATTGGGGCCGCAAGCGGCGAGGTGCAAGAGGATTTGTGCTTGCTGGTAGGGTCTGCAGCGCAGCGCCGCCGCATTCTTGGCGTGAGCTGGTCCGTATGCTCCGGGTTGCCCGCCGGCTCGATTCTAGAGGTGGAACCGGGGGTGTACAGTCTATCTCCCGAGGCCCTTTGTGTTGTCGTCGCCCGCGAGGTCGGCTGCATCCAGGCATTTGCCCTGGCTCAGGAGCTGTGCTCTAAGATTTCGCTGAGTGACCGCGGGAAGTATCTGCCTCCCTACACCTCGCCCGTTACGAATAAGCTTGCAAAGGACAAGGACCAGCCAGCAGACGTGGGCTACTTTGAGGTTGAGCCGGTGCTGACGCCCGATCGTCTGGCAGATTACCTCGCGGTATGCAAGGGGAATGCGGCCAAACAACTGCAGCGTCTGTGTCCCTACTTGTCAGAAAACCTGCGCTCGCCCATGGAGTGCATCATGCTCGCTCTGTTTTCGCTTCCGTTTTCCTATGGCGGATTTGCCTGCGGTCCCTTTAAGACCGACTACAAGATCGAGTTCGATGACCGCGCGCAGGCAATCTCGGGGATGCCGCATGCAGTTTGCGATGCGTATCAGGAAACAGCCCGGTTTGACCTGGAATACAACGGTGAGCTGGGCCATTCCTCCCGGAGGGGACGTATCCATGATGAAAAGCGCAACACGGGCTTGATTACTATGGGAATCGAGGTCGCGACGGTCAACAACGAAATGCTCTGTGACATGGAAGCGATGGAAGCGCTCGCATGGCGCATCCACCAGCGTATGGGTAAGCGGTACCGGAATCGTGTCGATGCCCGCAGGAAGAAGCAAGAGGCGTTGCTTAACACGCTGCGGGCGTGTTTTGGGCTTAAGCCGGTCTAATTCGCGTCGAAAATAGAGGGCTAATCATATGCCCTGGCCAAAATATGGCAAATATGAGTACTGTCACTAAATCAGTAACAGCAAAATCAAGGAATTTAGGACTCGGAGGCGGCGTAAAGTAAGAAGATAATAAACAAATGTAGAATTACTAAGCATCAGGTTGGCGACACTGAGCGCAAAATCTGTCCGAGAGGCCAAAATTGCCTGTTACTAAATTGGTGGCAGTACTCATATTTGCCATATTTTGGCCAGGGCACCCTGAGACGGGTGCCCCGGAGCTCCCCGTAGGGGAGCTCCGGGCTTCATAGGGCCACGAACGGCCCGCTTCGACCTGCGAAATCTGTACTCGCGATGCGAATGACGCCCCTAACCTTAAACTTTAGCTTGAACTTAGCTATAATGCGCTTCGTTCCTACCAGGCTGTGGTTGCGGACGGACGAAATGCCCGTCCTAGTCCAAGACAGACGCGGTCAAAGGGATCCACGTAAGCGACCGCGTGCGCGCGGCGCGATCATGGCGCGTCCTAGATGTAAGCCGCACCGTCCGTTCTACTTTCTTTGGGGCAATACCGCCTCGCGGGCGAGCGGGCCAGTCGTGAAGGTGGCTGCGGCCTCCCGAGCAAACACCCCGGTGCGCAAGTGTGGGGTCAAATACCAGGTCAGCTGGTGGGAACAACCTGATATTCCGCGCAACGCACGGATCGTATACGACACAGAAGGCAGGGTAGTGGACATGGTGAGGGGCAGCTTGATGCACGCGGCTCGGTTGGGTGCTGGGACCGCAGCGGTCATCGCCGTTTTGGGCCTGAGCGGATGCGCGTTCAACCCGCTGTCTACGTTCACGACTCCCACGATCGACCAGATCGAGTACGAGACCGTCACGCCGGCGGTGTCGGACGATGCCCTGGTCACTCCCGGAACCCTGACGGTCGCCCTCGATACTTCCGATGCGCCGCAGGCCATGCAAGGCGCCGACGGCGAGCTCACGGGATATGCGGTTGACGCCGCCCGCGCCCTCGCAAGCCGCATGGGCCTTAAGGTCGCCTTTGTCGATGCGTCCTCGGCAGGTTCCGCGCTCGGCGACAAAAAGGCTGATATCTTTATCGGCGAGATCAACTCCACAGACGGGGACGTTAGCTCGCTCGGCACCTGCCTGTACGATGCCGCTTCTGTGTTCGGTAAAACCAGCGATGGTGGGTCGCTAAGCGTTTCCACCGATACCCTTAACACGTCTACCCTGGGTGTCCAGATGTCCTCGGCCTCGCAGGAGGCGCTTGCTAAGCAGAGCATTACCGCCAACCAAAAGACCTACTCCAACATCAACGAGTGCTTTGAGGCGCTCGAGTCCGGCGAGGTCGACTATGTGATCTGCGACTCCACGGCCGGCGGCTACCTTGCACGCCTGATGAGCGAGGTCTCCTATGTCGGTGCGCTCGAGGCGCCCTCGACGCTTGGTGTTGCGGGCCTCTCGTCCAATGACGAACTGTGCCGTGCCGTGAGTGATGCCCTCGACGACATCACGGTCGACGGTACGCTCGAGGCGGTTCACTGCGTCTGGTACGGTCAGATTCCCTACGACCTCACCACTAAGACGGTTTCGGGCGCTAACGTGCAACCGGGCGACTCTGAGTCCAGTGAGACCACGTCCTCCGGCAGCGAGTCTTTCGATTCCAACAATGAGACCGCATCCTCCGAGGACAAATCGTCCAGCCAGGAAGGCACCATCACTGACGATGACATTAACAAACTCAATAGCTAGTTATTGCCAGGGGTGGTGTCTCCTATACGTTGGAAAGGACACCTCTTCACGGTTTCAACATGCACTGCCGGGCTTCCCCAATAGGGGAGCCCGGCTTTTTCATCCCTATAAAACCAGCAGGTCAAAGCCAATTTTCGGGACCAAATACAAATCTGTCGGCTCCCTCCTATAGCGCACTTTGCCATGGAAAAGTGCGAGACTTCGGTATGCGGTATCAAGCAATCGTTATTCGGGTCTTTGGGAATCCGCGTGATTAAATGCACGGCAATGGGTACATAGCCAGTACAGTAAGTCCCCGAGGCAGATTGGAGCCACGTATGGATATCAAGGTTTCTGGACGCAAGACGACGGTAACCGATGCTCTGCGTGCGCATGTGGATGAGAAGATCGGCGAGGCGCTCAAGGTTTTCGATATCGAGCCCATGACGGTCGACGTTGTACTTCGCTATGAGAAGAACCCCTCGAACCCCAACCCGGCAATCGTCGAGGTTACGGTTCGTGCCCGCGGTTCGGTGATTCGCGTTGCCGAGCACGGTGCAGATATGTACGCCGCCATCGACCTCTCCGCCGATAAGGTCACCCGCCAGCTGCGCAAGTTCAAGACCAAGGTTGTGGACAACCGCCAGGGCGGTGCCAGCGCCGCGGATGTCGCACCGGTCGAGCGCGTTGAGGATCTGGCCGACCTGCTGCTGCCCGAGGAAGAAGACGACCTGCTCGTCCGCGAGAAGGTTATCGACGTCACCCCGATGACTGAGGAACAGGCGCTGGTGCAGACAGATCTGCTGGGCCACGACTTCTACGTGTTCGAGAACGCGACGACCGGTCTCATCAATGTGGTGTATCACCGTAAGAATGGTGGATATGGCATCATCAAGCCCCGCATCGAAACACTTGACGAGTAAAATACGTTAACTTGCATGAGTTAACGGTTGGCGGCCATCCCATGCGGGTGGCCGCCTTTTTACGTAAGGAGTCGCTTTGATGGACAAGGCCGCATCCGCCGGTCATTCGGACCGTTGCCGCATCGTCGTCGATACCTGCTGCGACTTTAGCCCCGAGGTCGCCGCGAACCTCGATGTCGATATCCTGGGTTTCCCCTTCATTATCGATGGCGAAGAGCGCACGGATGACATCTGGTCGAGCATCACACCCAAGGAGTTCTACGACCGGATGCGCGCCGGTGCCCGCGTGTCCACCTCGGCTGTGTCGCTCGGTCGCTATATCGAGTTCTTTACCGAGTGCGCCAAAGAGGGCACGCCCACGGTCTACCTGTGCTTCACCTCGGCGTTGTCGTCAAGCTACAACTCCGCGTGCCAGGCGGCGGACGCCGTGCGTGCCGAGTATCCCGATTTTGAGCTCTACGTGGTCGACAACGCTCTGCCCTGCGCGACCGGCGCGCTCTTGGCGCTCGAGGCCGTGCGCCAGCGTTCGGCGGGACTGACCGCCAAACAGCTGGTCGATTGGGCAAACGAGGCAAAGACCTACGTCCATGGCTACTTTACGCTCGAGAGCTTCGACGCACTGGCTGCCGGCGGCCGCATTCCGCCCGCGGCGGCACAGCTCACGGCAAAGCTCGACGTCAAGCCCGAGCTCTCCTACGACCTTGCCGGCTCGCTGTCGCTGATCGGCGTCAACCGCGGCCGCAAGAAGGCGCTCAAGTCCATCCTCAAGTCGTTCCGCGAGAACTACGTGCCCGACCGCACCATGCCCATCGCCATCATGACGGCCGATGCCGAAAAGGACGGCGACTGGCTCGAAGCCGCCATCCGCAAGGAGGAGGGCTGCGCCGACGTCACGATCATTCGTAGCTCCGTGGGCCCCACCATCGGCTCGCACGTGGGCCCCGGCATGGTGGCTTGCGCGTTTTGGGGCAAGAACCGCGCCGAGAAAGCCTCGCTTTCCGACCGCATCGCGCGTCGCGTGCGCGGCGAGTAGGCGGGCGCTGCGGTTGCAAGCGCCCTCAAGTCACGGCCCAAACGCTGGCACTGAGTATTCAACCTGGTAACAACACCCAACCCAAAAGGAAAGGTTTCATGGCAAACAAGCTCTCCGTCGCATTTATCGGCACCGGAATCATGGGTGCCCCCATCGCCGGTCACATCCTGGACGCCGGCTATCCTGTCACGGTCAACAACCGCACCAAGTCCAAGGCTGCCGCGCTTATCGAGCGCGGTGCCGTCTGGGCCGAAACGCCGGCCGACGCTGTGGTGAACGCCGATGTCGTCTTTACCATGGTGGGCTATCCCTCCGAGGTCGAGGAGCTCTACCTGGCGGGCGACGGTCTGCTCACGTGCACCAAGCCGGGCGCGGTGCTGATCGACCTCACTACGAGCTCGCCCGAGCTCGCCCGTGACATTGCAGAGGCCGCCCAGGTATCTGGTCGCATGGCGTTTGACTGCCCCGTCACCGGCGGCGAGTCGGGTGCTATCGCCGGAACGCTCACGGCTATCGTTGGCGCTACCGAGAACGACATCGCGCCGGTCCGCGACATCCTTGCCACCTTTGCGGCCAACATCTGCTGCTTCGATGGCGCCGGTAAGGGCCAGGCTGCCAAGCTTGCCAACCAGGTGTCGCTGGGCGCCTGCATGGTCGGCATGGCAGACGCCATGGCATTTGCCGAGCTGAGCGGCCTTGATCTGGAGAAGACCCGCCAGATGATCCTGGGCGGTACCGGCAAGTCCGGCGCCATGGAGAGCCTGGCGCCCAAGGCGCTCGACGGCGACTACAAGCCCGGCTTTATGGTTGAGCACTTCATCAAGGACCTGCGCCTGGCGCTCGCTTACGCCGACGATCGCGAGCTCGCGCTGCCCGGTGCCGACGTGGCCTTTACGCTCTACGACATGCTCGACGCCATCGGTGGCGCCAAGCTGGGTACCCAGGCCATCACGGTACTCTATAAGGAGGAGGCCGACGCCATTGCCGCCGGTCTGGACTGGTCGCAGTATCGTCCCGAGGAGCACGGTGCTCACGAGGAAGGCTGCGGTTGCGGCGAGCACGGCGACGACCACGAGTGCGGTTGCGGCCACCACCATGGCGAGGACCACGAGTGCTGCGGCGGCCACGGCCATGATGATGGCCACGAGTGCTGCTGCGGCCACCATCACGGGGAGTAGCGCCCATGAGCTGGACGTTCGTGGTGCTCGCACTGGTGCTCTTTATCTTTGCGATCTACATCGGCTTTTTGTGCGGCCAGTGGGCCTGCGAAAAGCGCGTGATTACCAAGCGCGACTACTGGATTGCCAATTTTGCGGGCGCGGCGGCAGTCGTCCTGCTGACCTGGGTGTTTTCGCTGTTCCCGCTGGTGCAGTTTGCGCCGATCGGCTGGCTCGGCGGCTTTATCGCCGGCCTTAAGATGAGTTTTGGCG
>DBFAZJ010000052.1:0-11561 GCA_048244295.1 Collinsella sp. | reverse complement strand
CGGTCATGTGCTTGATACGGCTGAATATGGCGTAAGGCTCGGGATTGTTTTCTCGAGAGGCAACGTTGAGCGCAACGGAGCGGTTCTCTATTTGCCGCTATATGCGACCTGGGCCCTTTCGGATGTTTTGGGCGACTCCTGCGCCGAGGGGATAAAGCTGGAGGTCAAGCCGGTCTAGGGCTAGTTCCGGATGTGACAAAGGGGCAGTCCCTTTGTCACATTCATGAGCGTTGATTTTCTCCCGTTTAGAGCGCACTCGAACGCTCAAAGTGGGAGAAAATCCACGCTCGTTTTATGCCGATGGCGTGGCCCGTGTGTCCGCGCCGCCCGAGCGCCTACAGCTGCTCGAGCATGGCGGTGCAACCGGCGAGTACATCGCGGTAGGTGGCGTCGAAATTGCCGGTGTACCAGGGGTCGGCCACGTCGCCGGGGCGATCGGTCCAATCGAGCAGGCGCGAGATCTTGCCATCGGGGTCCTTCCCAAAAATTCGGTACAGGGCGCGGGCGTTCTCGTCGTCCATATAGACAATGTGGTCCCAGTCGCCATACTCCGCGCGACGTACCTGACGTGCGCGATGTGCGACGACGGGAATCCCGACCTCGCGTAGCTTGGCAACGGTACTGTGGTGTGGCGGGTTGCCGATCTCCTCGGTCGAGGTCGCCGCGGAATCGATGGCAAACTCGCCCGCGCGCCCGGCGCGCCGCACTAGCTCGGTAAACACGGACTCAGCCATCGTCGAGCGACAGATATTTCCATAGCAGATAAAAAGAATGCGTTGCATGAGCGGCTTCCTTTCTAGGCGGTCGCGCAGGGCTTACAGACTGCTCTTGAGGCAGTTTGCTCCAATAAAGCCCGCTGCGTACAAGGGGAGGTGGCGCAGCTCGCGCCCGTCATCGGTTTCGCTGCGGGAAAAATTGTTCTCGGACAAAATGTAGGCATATGGCGATCGGGCTTTGTCCATAAACGACCCGAGGGTTCTCGCGCGCACGTTACGTGCGGACTTTACTTCGACGGGCACAATTTCCATACGGTCGGTCTGAAGTAAAAAATCGAGCTCGCCGGTCGTCTTCCAAGACGACGGCGGCACCCAGTAATACGTCTGCAAGCTATTGCCCGAAAACGCTTGCATGACCGAGTTTTCCGCCAGGGCGCCTCGGAAATCGGAAGATAGCGCTATGGCGGAATCCTCTTTGAGGTCGAGCCAGAGCCGCGGGTTGATGCCGAGTTTGTAGAACATGAGGCCGGTATCGAGAAGATAGACCTTAAAGAAACTTCCATCTTCGTCGTCGAAGGGAACGAGGGGAGGCTCGATGCCTTCGGTCAGGTTGTTGACCGATATGATGCCGGCGCCTTCGAGCCAGTCGAGCGGCTCGATAAGCTTGGCGCGACGGCCTCCGCGTTCGACCTCGGAGTACTTGAATTTTTTTGTGGACGATCTCAGCAGCTGGGACGGAATGGAGCGCCAGACCTTGCGCGCCGCCACGCCGCTGATCCCGTTTTCGGGGTCGGTCATATCAGCGGTATAGGTCTCGTCGATTTCGCGCTGCTCGACGCGCGCATCCTCGATGGATAACGTCTTGCGATATGCGTTGACGGCGGCGGGCATGCC
This sequence comes from Collinsella sp., assembly GCA_048244295.1. Taxonomy (GTDB): domain Bacteria; phylum Actinomycetota; class Coriobacteriia; order Coriobacteriales; family Coriobacteriaceae; genus Collinsella. Next base: position 9,951 of record DBFAZJ010000052.1, on the reverse strand, counting down.
GCCCACGATCTGGTATCGATGAAACAGGCTGAGCGCGGCTTGGTGCACGGCGTAGGTCTCGAGCGTGCCGGCGTGGGTACGAATGGCATTGACCATCTGCTCCTCGTCGAGCGCCCAGAGAAACTCCTCGAACGACATAGGATGCATGGTCTCTTGACGAACGCCGCTGGGAAAAGGCAACTTGCGCTTGCGCGTGGCGACGCCGAGCTGACTGCCGGTCGCGCATATGCGCCAGCCCGAACCCGAAAAAAAGCGAAGCGAGTTGAGCGCCCGTTCGCAGAGCTGCACCTCGTCAAACAGGATGAAGGCGGTTTCTTTGCGAATGGGGGTGCGTTTATAGTCTGAGATTCGCGCCACGATGGCGTCAACGTCGTCGGTGGGACAGTCGAACAGCGGAGCGATCAGCTCAAGATCGGTCTGAAAGTCGAGTTTGACAAACGCATCGCCGGCGATCCGTCTGCCGATTTCCTCGGCAACGTACGTTTTGCCTACGCGTCGCGCACCACGGATGAGGAGGGGGCGCGACGCGTCCTTTGTCGCCCATGATTCGATAACGGATTCGATTGATCTGCGCATGGGGCCGCCTTTCCAATTTCGTGTACTTCAGATACATAGTTTAGTACGATTTCATGTACTTGGAATACACGAAATAGTAGAAAAGTGTGTATCTGAAGTACCCGAAATTGCACTACTGGAGCTTGCAGGCGGATAAACACTACTCGTATGGGACGGTTTTCACCGGTTGCTCGCCACCTTGGGCTATGTTCGCCCCTATGCCTGCATCCGGGGCTGTGCTGATTGACGACGGCGCTCCCAGCGAGCCAACTTAATCGTCACCAGCGTGAGCGCCCAGGCCACAAGCGAGAACACGGCACCGACCGCGCCTACATATGCAATGCCAACTCCGCTTACCACGGCGCCGCCCACTGCGGTGCCAAACGAGATGCCGACGTTAAACGCCATGGGCTCAACCGAACTTGCGAGTACCATCGACTTGGGATGGCGGCTGCGTGCCACGTCCATAAAGTGCGTGATGCATGAGACCGAGAACAGGTACATGAGCATCGCCAGGCTAAAGACAAAGACCAGCGCGAGCGGCATGGCGGCGCCCACGGCAAACAGCCCGAGCAGTGCCGCCGCCTGCAGCACAAACGTAACCAGCAGCGCCTTCATGCCAAAACGCGCATCGATCCATCCGCCCAGGATGTTCGAGATCAGGCAGAACACGCCATAGGCCATAAGTGTGGTGCTCGCCTGAACGGTATCCATGCCCAGCACCTGCTCCAGATAAGGCGTCACGTAGCCGTAGAATACGTAGACCGAGCCCACGCCAAACAAGAAGATGAGCATGCCGGTGATGATACTCGGCTCGCGTAGTAGCCCCGCCTGCTCGCGGAAGGTGGCGGGCTCATCGGTCTGCCCGGCGCGAGGCATAAACGCCACGAGCGCGCTACAGATCAAAACGGCAAAGGTCAGCGTGCCGTACATGGCCACGTGCCAATCGAGTGTGTCGGCCACAAACTTGCCAATCGAGGTCACAAAGACCATCGCCACGGAAAACGCGCCGTACACGACCGAGATGGCAAGTGAGGTTTGCTGCGGGGATAGCAGCTCAGGGATGTACGTCACGCCCACGGCGAGCAGCGCACCCGAGACAGAGCCCAGGACAATGCGTGAGATAAACAGCACCTGGAAGTTGGGGGCCAACGCCATGACCAGGTTGCCGAGCACAAAGACGACGCTATAGCACACGAGCAGCTGGTAGCGGCGGAATCGCCCCGTGCTGAGCGCGAGCACCGGCGTCGCGATAGCGTAGACGAGCGCAAACACGCTGATGAGCTGGCCCGCAGTGGCAAGTGATATGCCGAGTTCCGTTGCCAAGTCGCTTTCGATGCCGATGACCACGAACTCGGAGCAGCCGAGCGAGAATCCCAACAGCACGAGCAGCGCCAGGCAGAGCTTGGTGCGCGCGGGGGAGAGCGCGGCGGCGGTTGGCTTACTTTTAGGCGTGGTTGCGGCGGTCAAGGTTGTCACTCCAATGTCGCATGAATAAGCGGGATTCAATCCCTGCAACTCTAACAGAATGTGACAAAGGGACAGTCTCTTTGTCACATGGAGAGCTTGCCTGTATAGTCGCAATACAGGCGAAGATGGTCTCAGGTACATCGCGGGCGACAGGAGATCCCATGGGTATGCACACGACAAAGGTTGCAGTGGGCGAGGGCAAGTTTGCGCTCGAGGCCCAGCTGACGGTGACGCCGCGAGGCATGGCGGTGTACGCCTGCTCGCCGGAGTTTGCGCACCTGGGCGCCACGGCGCAGGCCATTCCGCGCCCCGAGCCCGGCCGTACGGCGACGGTGAGCATCCTGGCCGTTCCGTGCCATCGAGACGAGATCCCGGCGCACGATATCGCGGCGGCGCTGGCCACGCGCTTTGACGTGCCGGTAGTTGCAAGCACGGGCTTTCATGTTGAACAGGCGAGCGGGGACGACCTGCAGCGCGTGCTCGATACCACCAAGGAGCTCATCGCCGCGCTTGAGGAAGCCGCCGCGCGCATCCTGCGCGCCGGTTGGGATGAGGGCGGCGCGGGCGCCGAGGTCGTGGCGGTCGATGCCGCGACCGGCGAGGCGCTTGGCCCCGTCGACCGCATCGATGCCCATGCCGGCGAGGGCATCCTGCATCAGGCATTTCTGACGCTTTTGGTCGAGGGCCGGGGCGAAGACGCGCGCCTGCTGCTCTGTCGCCGCAGTCCGCTCAAGCGACTGTGGGGCGGAGTGCTGGCCGATAGCTGTGCCGGCCATCCGCTCCCCGGGGAAGACGTCGCGGCCGCCACGGTGCGCCGCATCAACGAAGAGCTCGGCATTACACGCGAGCCCGATCAGCTCGAGCACCTCGGACACGTGGTGTACCGTGAGGACCACGGCGACGGCCGCTGCGAGTGCGAATGGTGCGAGGTCTACCTTGCCCATGTTGAGCCGGGCGAGCTGCATATCAACCAAGAGGAGATCTCGGAGTTGCGCCGCGTGGCCCCGTCCGAGCTCGACGGCTACCTGCAGGGTCACCCCGAGCAGCTGGCCCCCTGGCTCCGCGAGGCTCTCAGCGACCCATCCATCCGTACGGCCCTCGCTATGTGACAAAGGGACAGTCCCTTTGTCACATCCAAACCGTCACAACATTCGGCGAAAATCTCGAAAACGAGGAAAAGCGTCGAATGTTGTGACGGTTTTTGTCTAGGGAATCGCTTCTCATCCAAAAAAATCCGCTTGACTGTATTGCCGCAACACAGCGCAACGTAAGGGGTGTCCGATAACGGGCGCCCCTTTTTAAGCAGCAACGTGGCTGCGAATCCGGAGCGCCCCCAACAAGAAAGGTGGGGAGATGGAAGCGGAAAAGAAGGCGTTTAAGATCACCAAGCGCGAAATTGGCTTTGTGCTGGGTATCGTTGTCTTTTTGCTGGTGAAGTTTCTTCCTTTGGCGGAGCTGAGCTCGACGGTCGAGCTCACGGTCGGCGGTCAGACCTGTCTGGCACTGACGCTCGCCACGGTGGTGTTCTGGGCATGTGGCGTGGCACAGCCGGGCTTTGTGGGCCTGCTCTACTGCGCGCTGCTCGTCCTGTTCAAGGTGTGCGTGGACGACACGGGCGCCGCGAGCATTTCGGCGACGGTCGCCTCTACGTTTAGCTCGTGGACCAAGGCCACCATGTGGCTCGTCATCGGCGCCTACCTCATCGCCAGCGCGGTCAAGGAGTCGGGCCTGGGCGAGCGTATCGCCTACGCGTTCATGCTCAAGTTCGTGCGCGACGCCAAGTCGCTCATCATCTCGATTTTCGCGCTCACCTTTGTGCTGTCGCTGCTGATCCCGCATCCGTTCCCCCGCGCCTTCCTCATCCTCGCCGTCGTCTCGGTCATCGCCGAGTCCGCCGGCTACGGTGACGACGACAAGGGCAAGCTCGGCTTCCTCGTGTTTGCCGCTGCCGCCCCGGGCTCCATGTTCTTCCTGACGGGCGACTCCACGCTCAACCCCCTCGTTGCACAGTACAGTGCCGAGGCCGGCGGCATGAGCCCGTCCTTCGTCGACTGGTTCCTGTACATGAGCGTGCCTATGCTGGTCGCGCTGCTGTGCACCCTGTTCTTGGGCCTCTTCCTCTTTAAGCCCAGCAAGGAGCTCGTCTACGATCGCGAGCAGATCGTGGCCAAGCAGGCCGCGCTCGGCAAGCTCTCCGTCAAAGAGATCCGCACCATCGTGTGGCTTGTCATCGCCATCGCGCTGTGGCTCACCGTTTCGGGCGATTACATCGGCTGGGTCACCCTGGCCATTGGTGTCGCTCTCGCCATGCCCATCATTGGCGAAGTCCTCACCCCCGCCAGCTGGAACGCTGTCGATATCAAGTCCCTCATGTTCCTGACGGCCGCCATGGCCGTGGGCTCCGTGGGCGGTGCCACCGGCATGAACGCCTGGATCGCCGACGTCGTGCTCCCCAGCTCCGTGCCCGAGAACATCTTCCTGTTCGCCCTGCTCGTCGCCGCGCTTTCCATGATCATCCACATGTTCATGGGCTCGGTCATGGCCGTGCTCGGCGTGTGCGTGCCGGCGTTCATCAGCTTTGCCGCCGGCTCCAGCGTGAGCCCGCTCGCCGTGGCGCTCATCGTCTTCACGTCCATCAACATCCACTACATCCTGCCGTTCCATAACCTGCCGATCCTTATCGGCGAAGGCAAGGACGCCGGCGGCTACACCTCCAAAGAGGCCATGCGCATGGGCATCCCCCTCACCGCGGTCGTCTTTGTCGTCGTGCTGGTCGAGGCCGCCTGGTTCCACCTCTTTGGCCTGATGTAAGCGGTCGGGCGTTCCGGCTGTAAGCAGCCAAGCACTTGAACTTCGAGCGGTCGAGCGCTCCATTTGTGAGCGCCGTGGCCCCATTACGTTACCCCGCCCGGCGGCACACCGCCGTCGGGCACTCTCCCGAAAGGAGCATGCCATGTCCACTACCGATGCTTCCCAGATCCACGACCTGCGTTCTGCACTCGACTTTTTGCGCGAGATGCCGGGCCAGCTGCTCGAGACCGACACCCAGGTCGATCCCGATGCCGAGGTCTCGGGCGTCTACCGTCACGTCGGTGCCGGCGGCACCGTCATGCGTCCGACCAAAGAGGGCCCGGCGATGGTCTTCAACAACGTTAAGGGCTTTGACGACGCCAAGGTCTGCATCGGCATGCTTGCCAGCCGCAAGCGCGTTGCCGCCCTGCTCGATCTGGACGAGGAGCATCTGGGCCTCGAGATCGGCAAGCGCTTCGAGAACCTGATCGCCCCTGAGCAGATCGCCGAGGGCAAGCACGTCGACTGCCAGGAGGTCGTGTACAAGGCGACCGACGAGGGCTTTGACCTGCGCAAGATCGTTCCCGCTCCCACCAACACGCCCGTTGACGGCGGCCCCTACATCACCATGGGCCTCGCCTATGGCACGAGCCCCGATGGCACCCAGTCCGACGTAACCATCCACCGCTTCTCCTGCGTCGACAAGGACAAGCTCGCCATGTGGATCACCCCGGGCAGCCGTCACCTGGGTGCGTTCTTTGACGAGTACTGCCAGCGCGGCGAGGATATGCCCATCTCCATCTCCATCGGCTTGGACCCCGCCGTGTACATGTGCTGCGGCTTCGAGGCTCCCACCACGCCGCTCGGCTTCAACGAGCTGCAGATCGCCGGCGCCCTGCGCGGCCGCGCCGTCGAGCTTGCCGACTGCGTCACCGTTCCGCAGAAGTGCATTGCCAATGCCGAGTACGTGCTCGAGGGCTACCTCATGCACGACGAGACCATCAACGAGGATGTCAACGGCCACGGCTACGCCATGCCCGAGTTCCCCGGCTACACCGGTGGCGCCAAGGTCTGCCCGGTGATCAAGATCACCGCCGTCACCACGCGCGTCAACCCCATTATGGAGAGCTGTATCGGCCCTTCGCACGAGCACGTGTCCATGGCCGGTATCCCCACCGAGGCCTCCATCTACAAGATGGTCGAGACCGCTATCCCGGGCCGCCTGCTCAACGTTCACGCCGCTCCCTGCGGTGGCGGCAAGTTCGTTGCCATCATGCAGTTCAAGAAGTCGAGCAAAAATGACGAGGGCCGTCAGCGCAACGCCGCCATGCTCGCCTTCTCGGCGTTCTCCGAGCTCAAGCACGTCATCCTTGTCGACGAGGATGTCGACATCTTCGATATGAGCGACGTGATGTGGGCCATGACCACGCGCTTCCAGGCCGACGTGGACCTCATCACCATCCCCGGTTGCCACTGCCACGTGCTCGATCCGTCCAACGACCCCGCGTTCGATCCTTCGATCCGCGAGCACGGTATCGCCTGCAAGGCCATCTTCGACTGCACGGTTCCGTTTAACCTCAAGAAGAACTTCATCCGCTCGCAGTTCATGGAGATCGACAAAGACAAGTGGGCCGCCGAGCTCGCCTTCTAGTAAGTAGCCCTACCAAGTAGTTAAGGAGTTGTCATGCCTGAGTCTTCTGTTCGTCCCCGTCGCATTGTCGTTGGCGTGTCTGGCGCCAGCGGTGCGGCACTGGGCCTTGAATGCCTCAAATGCCTGCGCCAGGCCGGCGCTGAGTCGGCGCTTGTCGTCACGCGCGGGGGAGAGATCACCATCGAGCAGGAGCTCGGCATGACGCTCGACGAGTTTGCGTGCTATGCCGATGTGGTCTACGACAACAAGAACATTGGCGCTGCCATCGCAAGCGGCACCTATCCGGTCGACGGCATGATCGTGGCTCCCTGCTCCATGAAGACGCTCGCCGGCATCGCGAGTGGCTACAGCGAAAACCTGTTGCTGCGCGCGGCCGACGTGCAGATGAAAGAGCAGCGCCGCCTGGTGCTTATGGTGCGCGAGACGCCTTTCAGTGCGATCCATGTCGATAACATGGCGCGCCTGGCGCGCGTGCCGGGCGTCATGCTTATGCCGCCCATGCTCACGTTTTACAACGGTCCCGCCACGCTCGAAGACGCGGTGCATCACATCGCCGCCAAGGCGCTCGAGGCCGTTGGCGTGTCGTGCGAAAACTATAAGCGCTGGTCATAGGCGCATTTAGGGTAGGATACGAGTAGTGTTTGAGCCCGCTGCCCCTGTGGGCGGCGGGCTTTTCGCGTCAAAGGATGTGTCGGGAGGACTTATGCAGACGGGTATGTATGCGATCAGCGAGATGGCGAGCTTGTTTAACGTTTCGCGCCAAACGCTCATCTACTACGACAAGATCGGTCTGTTTAAACCCGCCGTGGTTAACGAAAAGGGCTACCGTTTCTATTCGCCCACGCAGATTCCGCTCATGCGTCTGATCTGCATGCTGCGCGACCTGGGGCTGGAGCTCGACGAGATCGATCGCCTGACTTCGACGTTCGACATTGGAGAGATGACCGAACACCTGCGTTCGCGGGTGCAGGCGCTCGACGAGCAGATTGCCAGGCTCAAAGCCGAGCGTGCAAGTGTGCAGGAGCGGCTGAGTTTTTACGACGAGGCGGTCTATTGGCGCGAGCGCGAGGGCAAACCGGAGCTCAAGCAGTTCGAGCGCCGCTACGTGGTCTTTGAGGAGTTCCCGGGCGATATCGAGCGCGGCCGCTCGATGCTGCACCCCACGCTCATGCGAGCGATTTTGCGCATGCGTGCGCTCACGGGCACACGCCCCATGCGCGGTTGGGGCGCCATGCTGCGTCGCAAGGCGCTGCATTCCGACGACCCCATCGCCGGTGCCGGCTCCTTTGCCGTGCTGCCGCGTGGTGCCGAGGAAATACTGCCGAGCGATCCTGCCGAGCTGGCGGAGATTGGCGTCGAGGTGCTGCCCGAGGGTACGTACCTGTGCATGAGCCGCTGGGGTATGCCGTACGAGCCCGAGGGCATTCGTGCCATCGTTGCCTGCATGGACGAGCACGCGCTCCAGCCCATCGGCAACGCTTTCGATTTCTGTTACCTCGATACCACGAGCTACGACGAGTCCCACCAAGAGGACTTCTGCTGCATCCAAATCCCCGTCGCCCTCCAGATGTGACAAAGGGGCAGTCCCTTTGTCACGTTCGCGGCGTGGCTGCCGCCCAAACCATCACAACATTCGATGAAAATCTCGAAAACCAGGAAAAGCGTCGAATGTTGTGATGGTTTTCCTATCTGTGCCGGCGAGCCGCCGTGCCATCTGAGGGTATAAGACTAGCGAGTATTTATTTGCGAGGCCTAAGGGGCACCCCGTATGGATATCGATAACTTTGAATGGTGGTATAGCGAGGGCGAGGCTCCGGACGAGGAGTGGGACGAGCCGTCGCCGCGTGACGTGTCGAGCGACGAGGACGAGACCGGCAACGATGCCGTCGAGACGGACGCCGCCCCCGATGCCGCCGAGCCCCTGACTTTTGAACGGGCCTGGGCTCAGGCCGAGGCCGACGAGGCAAAGGCCGATGCCACGGCCACGCTGGGTGAGCCAGCCGACATGTCCATCTCGCCGGCCAAGACCCCGCAGCCGCGCCACACCATCGACCCCGGCAGTACGGCATCTTTCAGCATTCTCGACGTGCCCGCGCAGGGTGCTCAGGCGCCTGCGCCAACGCATCGCCCCGACCTGGCTCATGAGGAAGACGCGGGTCGCCGCTCTCCGCTCGGCCCCATCCTCATTGCCTTCATGGCCGGCGTTATCGCCTGCTCGGCAATCGGCAGCATCTGGGGCCATGTTGAGCAGCAGCGCCAAGACGCCGCCAAGGTCGAGATGTCCGTCGAGCAATCGCTCAGCCGCACGCGCTCGGTGCATGTGTCAGTCGAGGTTAAGGAAGGCGCGACGTGGGATACCGCGCGCGGCGACAGCCAAATGCTCGTCCATATCGTGGGTCGCACGCTCAAGGGACAAGCAATCGACGAGTATCAATACGTCAATTCCGAAGGTGACGGCATCGAGCTCAAGCCCGGCGACTACGAGCTCACGGTCGATGAGCCGCCCGTCGCCACCGACGGCACGCGTTACCGCGCCTCAAAGCGCATGGTTCCGGTGAGTTTTAATTCACAGGCTCCCGACACGGTCGATAGCACGCCGCAGGGCGGGTTTGACCTTTACGCTATTGCTCAATAACTGCGCCTGCCGCTCAACCCCGCCGCCAAGAGTGGGACAATAACCATCGACACCGTTGTTTACCATTGGAGGAAGTAGTATGTCCACCGTCACTACCATCAAGCGCGGCGGCCTCACCGCAGCCATCGATTCCATGGGCGCTCAGCTCACGAGCCTTGCCCTCAACGGCAACGAGTATCTGTGGCAGGGCGACCCGGCCTTTTGGGGCAAGCACGCGCCTATCCTGTTCCCCATCGTGGGATCGCTGCGCAACAACACGGCGACGTCTGCCGCCGGCACCTGCGAGATGGCGCGCCACGGCATCGCGCGCATTGTCGAGCACAAGATCGTCGGGGTGTCGGAGGACGGTTCGTCCGTTACCTACGAGCTCACCGACACGCCTGAGTCTCTGAAGGCGTTCCCGTTCCACTTTAAGCTCAACATGACCTATGCCCTGACCGGCGACGCCACCCTCACGCAGACCTTTGCCGTCACCAACACCGGCGACGTGGACCTGCCGTTCTCGGTGGGCGGCCACCCCGCATTTAACGTGCCCGCCCCCGGTGCCGAGGACGAGGCGTTCGAGGACTACGAGCTGGCATTTACCGAGGCTTGGACTAACGAGGCCCCCGTCATCACGCCCGATGGCCTTATGACGTTCGAGGGTAGCTACAAGGCTCCCGACAACTCGGACGTGCTGCCCATCACGCACCGCAGCTTCGATAACGACGCCATCATGTTCACCGATACCCCGGGCTCCACGCTCACGCTGCGCGGCCGCAAGTCGGGCCACGGCGTCAAGATCGACTTTGAGGGCTTTAAGTACATCGGCGTGTGGTCTGCCGCCAACGACGCCCCGTTTGTGGCGCTC
>DBFAZJ010000051.1:0-93157 GCA_048244295.1 Collinsella sp. | reverse complement strand
TGCCACGTCCCTCTCGTCGGCCGCGGCCCCGCGCCCCGCCGCGCTCACCGACGGCCAGCGCGCCGCCCTCTCCGCCATCGACGCCGCCCGCGCGGCTGCCCGCGGCGACGTCGTGCTCGTCGACGGCGTCACCGGATCGGGGAAGACCGAGGTCTACCTCGACGCCATCGAGCGCTCGCTCGCCGACGGCCGCGGCGCCCTCGTCCTCGTGCCCGAGATCAGCCTCACCGCCCAGACCGTCGGCCGCTTCCGCAGCCGCTTCGGCGACGACGTCGCGGTGCTCCACTCGCGCCTGAGCGCCGGCGAGCGCTTCGACCAGTGGGACCTCGTCCGCAGGGGAGAGGCCCATGTCGTCGTTGGCGCCCGCTCCGCGCTCTTCGCGCCGCTCGCGGACCCGGGCCTCATCATCATCGACGAGGAGCACGAGGGCTCCTACAAGCAGGACAAGTCCCCGCGTTACCACGCCCGCGAGGTCGCCGCGCGCATGGCCCGCGAGCGCGGCTGCGCCCTCGTCCTCGGCTCCGCCACGCCCTCGCTCGAGTCGCTCGGGCGCTGCCGCGCCGGCAGCTGGGGCGGCGTCACCTGGACCCGCGTGAGCATGCCCAAGCGCCCCGGCGGCGCGCGCCTGCCCGAGGTCCGTGTGGTCGACATGGCCGAGCAGTTCCGCGGCGGCGGCAGGTCGGTCTTCTCGGCGCCGCTGGCAGACGCCCTGCGCGGCGTCGCGGAGCGCGGCGAGAAGGCCGTCCTCCTTCTCAACCGCCGCGGCTTCGCGAACTTCCTCATGTGCCGGGAGTGCGGCTGCGTCCCCGAGTGCCCGCACTGCAGCTGCGCGCTCACCTACCACGAGCGCGGCCACTACCTCGCCTGCCACACCTGTGGCCGCACCTGGCCCGTGCGCGCCTACCCTGACCCGTCGACGTCCTGCCCCAACTGCGGCAGCCGCTACCTGGGCGCCTACGGCGTAGGCACCCAGCGCGTCGAGGACGAGCTGCGCATGATGCTGCCTGAGGGAGTCGAGGTCATCCGCATGGACGCGGACACGACGCGCGCGAAGGGCGCCCACCAGCGCCTGCTCGAGCAGTTCGACGCGGCCCGGAGCGCCGTGCTCGTGGGCACGCAGATGATCGCCAAGGGCCTCGACTTCCCTGAGGTCACCCTCGTGGGCGTGATCAACGCGGACACCATGCTCAAGCTGCCCGATTTCCGCGCCGCCGAGAGGACCTACGACCTTCTCGAGCAGGTGGCGGGCCGCGCCGGCAGGGGAGAGACGCCCGGCCAGGTGATCGTCCAGACCTACTGGGCGAGTCACCCCGCCATGCGCGCCGTGGAGGGCCATGACCGCGCGCTGTTCCTCGAGGCCGAGCTCGCCGAGCGCCGGGAGGCCGGCTACCCGCCGTTCTCGCGCCTGGGCAACGTCGTGCTCTGGGGCCGCTCGGACGCCGCGGTGCGCATGGCGAGCAAGGCGATCGCCGATGCGGTGCGCGGCCGCGTGGAGGGCCAGCCCGGCTGGGAGGTCCTCGGCCCCACCGACTGCGTCAAGGCGCGCGCGAAGGACTTCTTCCGCCGCCATGTGATGGTCAAGTCGCCCGTCGACGCGGACCTCGGCGGCGTCCTCGGGGCCGCCGCCGCATCGCTCGGACCCCTCAAGGGTATTAACATGTCTGTGGACATCGACGCCTACGACATGATGTAGCAGGCGGCGAGCGGGCTTCTGCCCGCTATTGGAAAGAAATCCCGGCGCGGGCACGCCCCGTCGCCGGCCCGGCGCGCGGATGACCCGCGCCGCTCAGAAAGGAGAGACCCGCATGGGCCTTATGGACGATATCGTGCTCGCCCCGGACGAGCGCCTCGAGACCGAGTGCGAGCCTGTGGAGACGATCGACGGCGACGTGAAGAAGCTCGCCGACCGCATGCTCAAGACCATGTACGCCGCCGACGGCTGCGGTCTCGCCGCGCCACAGGTCGGCGTGCTCAAGCAGATCGTCGTCATCGACTGCGACTACGCCGGCAAGGGCACGAAGAAGAACCCCTACGTGCTCATAAACCCGCGCATCATCACCGCCGACGGCGACCCGCGCGACTTCCAGGAGGGCTGCCTCAGCTTCCCCGGCATCAACGTCACGGTCACGCGCCCGTCGCACGTGGTCGTCCAGGCCTACGACCTCGACGGCGACCTCATGCAGTACGAGGCCGAGGGCAACCTCATGGCCGTTTGCATGCAGCACGAGATCGACCACTTACATGGCAAGACCATGGTCGACCACCTCGCGCCGCTCAAGCGCGCCGAGGCTATGCGCGACTACGAGGAGGCCCTCGCCGCGGGCGCCCGCCCCGGCGAGACCGAGGTCGAGGAGTAGCAGAGCCGCAGGTCACATAGGCTGGCAAGAAGTACTTGTACCAACGATTAGCACAATGTCTTTGCACCAAGCGCGCTGAGGAGTGACCGCGGACCAGGCCGCGGAACCTGCTTCGCGTGATTCCATTTGAAGATTCGAAGCGATTGTGCAAAGCATTGTGCCAAGGAATAAGGGAGAGAAACCATGCGCGTCGTCTTTATGGGAACGCCCGACTTCGCCGTCCCGTCGCTCAAGGCGCTCGTCGCCGCCGGGCATGAGGTGCCGCTCGTCTTCACGCGACCGGACGCCGTCCGCGGCAGGGGGCGCAAGCTTGTCCCATCGCCGGTCAAGGCGGCGGCGACCGAGCTCGGACTTCCCGTTTTCGAGACCGCGCGCATGACGCCCGAGGCCAAGGACGCCCTGCGAGCGGCGGCGCCCGACGTGATCTGCGTCGTCGCCTACGGCTGCATCCTGCCCGACGACGTGCTCGCCGCAGCACCTCTCGGCGCCGTGAACGTGCACGCCTCGCTGCTCCCGCGCTGGCGCGGCGCGGCGCCGATCCAGCGCTCGATCCTCGCCGGCGAGGAAGAGACGGGCATCTCGATCATGCGCGTGGCCCACGAGCTCGACGCCGGCGCCTGGTGCGCCCAGGCGCGCGTCCGGATCGGGGACAAAGGCTGCGCCGAGCTCACCGCCGACCTTGCAGAGGCGGGCTCCGCGGCGCTCGTCGACGTGCTGCCGCGCCTGGCCGACGGCACCGTCGAATGGCACGAGCAGGACCCTGCGGGCGTGACCGTCGCGGCGAAGGTCCACAAGGACGAGATGCTCCTCGACCCTGCGGAGCCCGCCGACGTGAACGCGCGGCGCGTGCAGGCCTCCGGCGAAACCGCGCCCGCCCGCGCACTGGTGGCCGGCAAGGGCGTCCGCGTGATGGCGGCCCGCGTCGCCGCGGGCGACCAGGCGGCCGCCGGGCTGCCCGCCCCCGGCGCCGTCCTCGCGCTCAAGAAGCGCGTGCTGCTCGGCTGCGCCGACGGCGCCCTCGAGGTCATCTTCGTCAAGCCCGACGGGAAGAAAGAGATGCCTGTCGCCTCCTGGGCCTCCGGCCTCCGCGGCGACCTCACCTGGGAGCGCATCTAGTGGCCCGCAACAAAGACCGTCGCTTGGTGACTGGCACAGGAAAGAGCTATGTAGACCGACACTTGGTGACTGGCCCAGATCGTCGGTGTTCTTTCGACGATATGTGCCTGTTACCAAATGACGGTCCCATCCCCTCTTCCAGAAAGACCCCTCTCGCCCCTGCGCGTCGCGCGGCCCTCAAGCTCTTCTCCGAGTGCCGGCGCCGAGAAGCCCGCGCCCGTGACCTTCTTCGCGCCGCTCCCGCGATGGGGGCGCTCGACCCGCGCGACCGGGCCCTCGCCATGCGCCTCGTCCTCGGAACGGTATCCGCTCAAGGCGAGCTCGACCGCGCGATCACGAGCCATCTGCGCGCGAGGTCCAAGCTCGAGCCCCTCGTCCGCGACGCGCTGCGCGTCTCGGCCTTCGAGATCCTTTATCTCGATACGCCGACTCAGGTCGCCGTGAGCCAGGGCGTCGAGCTCGTGCGCAGCGTCAACCGCCGCGCTGCGGGGCTCGGCAACGCGGTCCTGCGCCGCATCGCTGAGGAGGACGCTGCCGCGCTGGCCGAGGCGCGTGCACGCGTTGAATTCGGCAATGTTACCATCGCTGACCTGCAGCGCATTGGCGCCCTTCCCGAGTGGCTCGCGACACGCGCGCTCGCCGACCTCGGCCCCGAGGGCGCCGTCGCATATGCTCGTCGCGCCCTCGCCCCCGCCTGCGCCAGCGTTGCCGCGAACACGGCCCGCCGCTCGGCCGAGGATTGCGCCGGGCTTCTCGCGGACGCTGGCTGCGAGCCTGCTTTCGGTCCCATACCGGGGTCGTTCATCCTCGGCATGCCTGCCGCGCTCGCCGCGTCCGGCCTGGTCGAGGCTTGCGACGTGCTGCCCTGCGACCTCGCTGCCCAGGACGTCGTGGCCCGCCTCGGCATCGAGCCCGGCATGCGCGTCCTCGAGGTCGGCCAGGGCCGCGGCACCAAGTCCATTCTCATGGCTTGCGCCGGCGCGCGCCTGACCTCTGTCGAGGTCGATGCAAAGAAGTCCGCCGCCGCGGCCGCCCGCATGTCCGCCGCGGGCGTCGCCGACCGCGTGATGTGCGTCTGCGACGACGGCCGCGAGCCAACCCGCGTTGACGGTAGCTTTGACCTCGTCTTTGTTGACGCGCCGTGTTCTGGTACGGGTACCTTGGGCCGTCATCCGGAGATCGCCTGGTCGCTCGAAGAGGATGCGACCGCCGGCCTCGCCTCGCTCCAGCTCCAGATCCTGACCAGCTCCGCGGCATTCGCGGCCCCCGGCGCGCGCCTTGCGTACTCCACTTGCTCGTTCCTGCGCCAGGAGGATGAGGATGTCGTTGATGCCTTCCTCGCGTCCCCCGCGGGTGCGGGTTTCCGCCTCGCTTCTTCCGGGCGCACCGACCTGCCCGGAGTCGATACGGACACCCATTTCCTGGCGGTGCTCGAGCGAGCGGCAGAGGCGAAGCGATGATCCGCGGCGCCGGCTCAGCAAAGCGATGATCCGCTCGCGCCGGCGCGCAGAAACCCGCGCTCCCAGCCGCCGCGCTCATCCTATGATGGCCTGTTGCGCAAATATCCCGATGTCCAGCCTTTCTCGTCCGCGGGGCCTAGGCGTTTTGCGCAGAAACTCGCTCCTCCAGCTCCCGATTCGAACTGAGCGTGCGGGTTTCTGTGCGGTTTGGCTTGTCCGTCAGCTGGACGTGCGGGATTCTGCGCATTTCATCTTGTTTGCCAGCTGGACGTGCAAGAATCTGCGCGGGTCTCCGTGGACCGTAGCTGAACGTGCGGAAATCTGCGCGGGGCTCCGCGTGCCGCAATCGACGCGCATCAACACAGGCTCTTTTCCGCTCGGTGTACTCCTTCGCGATTTGCGCGACCGTCCTCAATTTCCTACGATTTGCAAGGAAAGAAATGCAGCAAGGAGAATTCCAACCCCCATACAAACCAAAGAAAGGCACCCTCCCATGCGCAAACTCATAGAGCAGCTCCTCAAGTTCGGCGTCGTCGGCGTGATCGCGTTTGCGATCGACTACGGCGTCCTTATGCTCCTCTCGCAAGGCTTGGGTTGGGACCCGGTGCTCTCTGCGGGCATCTCGTTCGTGGTCAGCCTTGTGTTCAATTATCTGGCGTCGATGAAGTACGTATTTGCCCGCCGCGACGACATGAGCCGCCAGCGCGAGTTCGTCATCTTCGCGGTGCTCTCCGCTATCGGCCTTGTGATCAACGAGATCATCATCGCAGCTGGCACGGCCGTTCTCGGCACGGGGGCCCTGGCCGTCACCGTCTCGAAGGTCGTCGCCACTGCCGTCGTCATGATCTGGAACTTCGTCAGCCGAAAGAAGTGGCTCGAGGCCAAGGATCCCTCGGGGGAGTAGAGGCCCATAGCTCGGGCGCTTCCCAGCAGGGCGGCTTTGAATCTGCCCCTCGCCAACAAAGAAGCCCGCGCTCTCCAGTCTTCCGGAGGGCGCGGGCTTCTTCCATGCTCTTAGACGCTACGGTTTGAAGACCCCTAGATCTCGATCTTCGCTCCCATGAGCTTGACGAACTCGCGGACGATAGCGGTGTCGCCGGGCCAGGCGGGGGAGGTCACGAGGTTCTTGTCGACGACGGCCTCGTCGACGTTGACGGGCACGTACTCGCCGCCTGCGAGCGTGATGTCCGGGCCGACGGCGGGGTAGGCCGTGGCCTTGTATCCGGAAAGGACGCCGGCGGCGGTGAGGACCTGCGGGCCGTGGCAGATGGCGGCAACGGGCTTGTTCGCGGCAAAGAACTCGCGGACGATCTCGAGGACGCGCTCGTTCAGGCGGATGTACTCGGGCGCGCGACCGCCGGTGATAAAGAGACCCTCGTAGTCGGCGGTGTCCACGGCGTCGAAGTCAGCCGTGAGCGCGAAGTTGTGCCCGCGCAGCTCGGTGTAGGTCTGCTCGCCGAGGAAGTCGTGGACGGCAGTGGCCACGGTATCGCCGGCCTTCTTGTCGGGGCAGACGGCGTCGACCTGGTAGCCGAGCACAGACAGGGCCTGGAACGGGACCATCGTCTCATAGTCCTCGGTGAAGTCGCCGCACAGGAGGAGCACTTTTTTGGGCATAGGTCGGGTCCTTTCGTCGTAGATTTGCAATCCCAAGGTGGGTATGTAATCTATCTGATTCAACTATTGTTGTTATGTGTTATTCGGCATGTGGCCATAACGACATCGATGAGCGTCACGGAGCATAGGATTTCTCGTAATAGCTCCATAATTCAATGTGGCTGCGCAATAGTCGAGCAACGCCTCGCTCGACAAGTCGCTGACCAATGAACGCCCCGGTGGTTTATGCGGGCGTCTCCGGTGTGTACCCAAGTTCAATACGCTACCATTGCCCTGATTCATGCAAGAGGAAATAGCGAGGGTATTTCGAATAATGTCTAAACGCGCGCATCTTTACTATATTGATGGGCTTAGGGTCCTGGGCACGATCGCGGTTTTTGTTTACCACCTTAACGACCAGCTCATTACCCTTAACGAGAACTATGGTGTGCCGCTCTCTCCGGCGGCAATTCTTCCGACCAAGGCGTTCGGGATCGGCTTAGGCCAGGCTGCGGTCGCGCTTTTCTTTGTGATCTCCGGCTTTGTGCTCATGTATACGACCAGTGATTCTCGACTTGACGTGAGCCGTTATGCAAAGAGACGCATACTTGATATCTTCCCCTTCTTTTATAGTGCATATATTGTTGCTTTTTTTATTGTCGCGCTAGCAGGCATGCGGCTGATCCAAGGTCCTCTCTCTGCTTGGAAGCTCATCTTTACCATCTTTGGGCTAGACGGGTATCTGAGCTGTTATCCTTCGCCTTTCTCGCCCAACTGGTATTTGGTCGGCGAGTGGTACCTAGGATGCCTTATTTTGCTTTACTGCTTTTTTCCTTTTATTCATAAGTTGCAGAGAGAGTCGAAGCTCGGTGCCTTCCTTACGGTGGTGGGCGTCCCGGCGATTATTCTCTTTGTCACATCAATGGGCGCGACATACATTGACTATACGGGTTATTTTGTTCCCGGTCTTTCGTGCTTTGCCGCGGGCTCGTTCATTGCGCTTAAGCTCGGCGAAAAGAAACCTGATGCGAAATATGCCGCAGTATCGCTATTGGCCTTGATTGCATGTTCTTTCTTGGGTAGCTATTTCGGGAAGCTGCTAATGCCGATCGTCGGGATCGGCTGCTTCGGGTTATTCGGGTGGTTCTTCTCGAAGCTATTTTTCTCGAAGCTATTTAATAAGGAGGTCACGGCGCTCTCTTTTGCATCAAGGATCAGCTTCCCTTTTTATCTGATGCATCATGTGGCTATATACGTCGTGACTCTACTCGCCATGCCCTCGGTAGTCAGCCTGAGGTCCGAGGCGTTCGTTTTCGTCTGCGCGCTCTCGCTGTCTTTTGCTTGGGGAGCGGTTGTGCTCTGGATCGGATCTTGGCTAAAGTCCTTTGCAAAGAAGCGCATGGGTTAGGATTGCCCTATGCGTTTCTCCTGCCTGAATCACCTAGGCACGAATTCTGCGCTAGCCTAAGTTCCTGACGTCCCTCGGATATACGAATGAGTTGTATATGCTTGAATTGATTAGACTTCTGGTAGTTCTTCTGTCTTTCATTGTGGTTCCAGGTTTCTTAATTTGCCGTGCGTTCGGCACAAGGGGAGTCTGGTCGGCTCTTCTGTCCCCAGTCGTGGGGCTTGCGTTCCTCACTTGTATTTGTCAGGTATATGCGCTGGTGGGAATTGTCGCCAGCCCGATGGGTGTTTTTACCCCAGCGATTCTGATCTCTCTAGTTCTTATGCTGCTGCTTAGCAGGAGATTTTCCTCGTTGGATTTGCCTCGGATTCACCCCGTAATCCCTGTCCTCTATGTACTTATTGGTCTTGCCCTGGGCTATAACCTCTTTATTTCTCGGATAGGCTCTCTTGACGCTCTTTACCAGGCATACGACGTTACCTGGCATTTGAATGTGATCCAGGGTTTCGTTGACTCCGGTAAGTTCACGTGCTTTGGCGTCAGTCCTTATCTCAGCGCTGCCGATGCAGCGATCGCCCCCGTCGACTACTCCGGTTTCTATCCGACTGCATGGCACATGCTGTGCGCGCTGACTTCCATGGCAACGGGCGCTTCGGTTCCCACAGTTATCAATGTTTCAATGCTTGCTTTTGCGGGGGTCGTTTTCCCGCTAGCTGTCCTCGCGTTTTTAGCCAGTCTGTTCCCAAACAATAAACGAATTCTGTTGTGCGGAGCGATCGTCTGTGTCGCTTTTGTTGCCTTCCCGTGGTATCTCCTGGTATTCGGTCCTGTTTACCCTAATTTTGCCGGGTTCTGCCTTGTGCCCGCCGCAATGGCGACTTTTGTGCGCCTGACCAGGCCGGAGGCCAACGTATCGGAGCGCGTTCGCCTCGGTGTGCTCCTTGTGGGAGAAGCGCTCGGCTTGGCGCTCTGTCACCCGAACGCGGTTTTTACCTGCGTTCTCCTGCTTTCCCCGTATTGCGTGCACCGACTTTACGACGAAGCGGCCAAACGGACGACTAATCGCGTGATCAGGTTTGCGGTTCCGCTTGTGTTCATCGTGTTTGTTGCTGCGTTCTGGCTCTTCTGCTATAAACTGCCGTTCCTGCAGGATACCGTGACTCATACGTGGAAACCCTATGCCTGGGCTTGGCAAGAAATCATCAATA
This sequence comes from Collinsella sp., assembly GCA_048244295.1. Classification (GTDB taxonomy): domain Bacteria; phylum Actinomycetota; class Coriobacteriia; order Coriobacteriales; family Coriobacteriaceae; genus Collinsella. The sequence goes on along the minus strand of DBFAZJ010000051.1, from coordinate 84,012 downwards.
TTCTTACTTTGCAGTACACGTTTGGCTTTTGCTACGAGACCGCTTCCCAGTATGTTCTCGGCGCACTCGTCGTGTTCGGCGCGGTCGGCGCGCTATTCAAGTCAGGAAAGCGCTGGATGACGGTTTCCTATAGCTTGGCATGCTATGTCCTGCTGGTGGCCGCGACTCACAAAGATGAATTCAAGCAGATTCTTGCCGGATTCTGGTATACCGACCCCATGCGCTTGGGAGCGGTCTGCACCATCGCGGCCATTCCTTTGGCGGCGTTAGGGCTCGAATGGGTTTACTGCCAGGTCGTACGGGCTTGCGAGAAGTACAACGCCGTAAAGACAAAGCCGACAAATTGTCGGCTGATCGCCGCTTCGCTTGCGGTTGCTTTCCTCGTTCTCAACTTTATGCCTGGGTTTAACCTCGCTGGTCTTCATCGAACCTATACCCAGGAGGAATATCGCAAGTATTACAAGATGGAGGATCGCGATAGACCGAACAAGTCTTTCCATACGACGTACGGCGATTTCCGCGAGATCGTGAGCGATACGTATCGTCTCGACAACCCGCTTGATTCAACCGAGCAAGTTTTCCTCGACAAAGTGCAGCAAATCGTGCCGAAGGACGCCGTGATCATCAATGACCCCATGGATGGTAGCTTCCTTGCGTATGGCACGCGCGGCATGCGGGTTTACTACCGCAATTTCGTTGGATTCGGGGGCAGCAACGAGGCGTCTGCGAGCAAGACCATCAGGACGAGCCTTGTGGATTACGACTCCAATGAAGAGGTCAAATCCGCAGTCGATAGCATCGATGCCCTGTATGTCATGGTTTTGCGCGGAAAAGAATGCGAGGCAAGCTTCATTAATCTGCGTAAGGACTATGACGCGTCGCTCTTTACCGGCATTACGTCCATCACGGAGAGTACTCCTGGCTTCAAACTTCTACTCAAGACCGGTCCCATGGCGCTTTATGAAATCGAGCGGTAGCCATAGTCCTCGTGTTATGGTAGACGGCAAGTAATTGAAGCTAGAAGCGGGAGTCGAGTACATGAAGGTCCTTGCCGTCGTCCCGGCATTCAACGAGGAGGAGTGCCTCGCGAACACTATCTCCGAGCTTAAGGCGACCTGCCCGGAGGTCGACTACCTCGTCGTCAATGACGGCTCCTCGGACGGCACTGCCGACGTTATTTCATCAAAACACCTGAATGGCGTGAACCTCCCGGTGAACACAGGCCTCACCTCGGCCTTCCGCACGGGGATGAAGTATGCTCGGCGCAACGGCTACGATGCGGTGGTGCAGTTCGATGCGGACGGCCAGCATATGCCCTTCTACATCCCCGCGATGGCTCAGACCATGTGCCAGAAGGACGCCGACATCGTCATCGCGTCCCGCTACCTCGACGGCACCGTTAAGCCCACGGGCGCGCGCGGCGCGGGGTCGCGGCTCATTACCTGGCTGATCAAGCTCACGACTGGCAAGACCATCACCGACCCCACGAGCGGCATGCGAATGTATAGCCGCCGCATGATCGATCTTTTTGCGACCGGCTTCGACATCGCGCCTGAGCCCGACCTAGTTGCGCTTGCGGCTCGCAAATACGGCCCCGTCGTCGAGGTCCAGGCACAAATGCGCGAGCGCCAGGGCGGCGAGAGCTACCTCAAACTCGGCAACGTCATCCGCTACATGAGCCGCACGTGCTTGGCCATCGTCATGTCCCGATTCCTGAGGTAGGTTGTCTATGCTGCCGTTCTATCTCCGTCTGCTGCTCGTTGCAGGAGCCGCCTTCGCCCTCATCGTCGTCGGGCGCAAAGTGCGCAAGCAGAAAATCCTCTTTGAGGACGCCGTGTTCTGGGTTGTCGTGGCTGTAGTGTTCGTTATCCTCGCGATTTTCCCCGAGATCGCCATCCGTCTCGCCGCTGCCCTCGGATTCATGAGCGCGAGCAACTTCATCTACCTGTGCATCATCGCCCTGCTGCTCTGGAAGGTCTTCGTTAACTCCGCCGAGATCAGCAGGTTAAAGACCAAGGTCGATGAACTTGCGCAAGAGGTCGCGCTGGCGAATAAAGGTAAGTAATCGCCCTGGTTCGCCTTGTAAAGATGAGCGCCCGTGAGCCGCATTGGCTCACGGGCGCTCATTCAGGTTAATTGCTCTGGTGCCAGACGGTACTTGAGCGATGTCTAGCCGATCTGCGCACAGTTCTTGCAGAGGCGCCTTCCCGATGCCTGCGCCTCCGAAAGGCTGACGGTCCTATAGCTCTTCGCTTTTTCCATCGACCTGCACCAGTGGGTGTGGTAAACGTTGCTTCCATTGACGAGATAGGCAACGTTCGCATCCGGATTCGCGGTTCCCGGGTTGTTACCTCCGCCATGGTTTCCGTTGTCGGGAGTTGAAGGCTTCGGCTGCTCGATGGGTCCAAGTCCTGGCACGCTGTACCCACCGCCGATTCCGCTCCAGGCGTAGCCCTCTGAGCGCCATCCCACAGAAACCAGCATCGAGTCTTCGCTGGGGTCTGCCGTGTAGTTGTGCGTCCCCGTTATAGCGTAGGGATTGTATTGCCGGAGCATCTTGACGTCGCCGCTCGAATACCATCCGATACCCTCATAAGACCAACCTGCGCTGATCAAAGAGTCACGTTCATCTTGATTCGTCGTGTAGTGGTGATCGCCACCTGGGACATAAGAATTGTAAAGACGATAGACATCTTTGCCTGACGTGGGCGCGACCCAGCCAACTCCCTCGCAGTTCCATCCTGCCATCCTGAGGGAGTCCCGCTCATCAGTGGAGGAGGTGTAGAAGTGCTCTCCTGTATAGGAGTTATACATCCTCCACATCGGGTTGCCTTCAGAGCCGAATGCAGCGATGGGCCACAGGGTGAAGAGGCCGAAGGCAAGAAGGACGTAAACCCAAGCACGTGCTTGATTTGATTTGACCATAACGCTCCTTCACAGTTAATTGGATTCAATGATGGTCTAATTATATGAGGCGTACCCCTGCCAACTGCCTGCAAGGCTGCGAGCGGTCGTGAACTTGCGGCTTCGCGTGACCGTTTGCCGAAATATAACTTTGCGGTAGCTCTGGCAAATCAGTGCGGATGGATACTGTTCGACATAGCCGTATGCGGCTAGAAGTATGGCCATTTTGGAAGGAGACGCAATGAAACACCAGGTAAACGCTATAATCTGTACGGTTATGGCCTTATCGACGGCCCTATCCTTGCAGATGCCTTTGACGGCTCTCGCGTCGACGGGCCAGAATCAGTCGGAAGGACTTGAGGCCCATGCCGGGATTTCATCGTCTGACGAGAGCTCAACTACGGAAATCGCCGTTTACCCCAAAGAGCCTTTGCCTTATTCGCTTGGCGAAGTGAAGACAATCCAAATGCCTGCCAACGAATTTGTGATCAGAGAAGCATACAGGCTTGACCTTGATCACGGCTCTACGTTAACGATCAAGGCCAGTGGCTGGAATCATCATGATTCTTATTCTGCCTTGGCGTTGTTCTCGGCGGCTGACTATGATTCTTTCAATAAGAGCGCTGAGGTTCCGTTCGAAAAAGCTATCTTTGTCCAGAATCGTACAGCCGATGACGTCTCTTACTCGCTTCCCTTAAGCAAGGGGCAATATGTACTCCTGTTCGCTTCTGGCAACGGAAGCGGGGATGCCGGTTCGGTCCAATTGACTATGACTGCGAAGTATAAGATCATGCACCGCCTGTACAACAGCTACACCGGCGAGCACTTCTACACCGCCAGCGCCTCGGAGCGCGACGGCCTGGTGGCTGCCGGCTGGACCTACGAGGGCGTGGGCTGGGCCGCGCCGGATGCCTCGGGGACCCCGGTCTACCGCCTCTACAACCCCTACGCCCCCGGCGGCGACCACCACTACACGATGAGCGCCTCGGAGAGGGACTCGCTCGTGGAGGCCGGCTGGAGGTACGAGGGAGTCGGCTGGTTCTCCGACGACTCGCGCGGGGTCGCGCTCTACCGCCAGTACAACCCCTACGCGGCCACCGGCTCGCACAACTACACCGCCTCGAAGGCCGAGAACGACTCGCTCGTGGCGGCCGGCTGGCGCGCCGAGGGCGTCGCGTGGTACGGACTGAGGTAAAGTTCAGAAGGAATGTTCAATCGCGTTAGGGACGCGATGCGTTTATCCGGATGGGGCGGGAATGGCAAAGCGGAATCGTCATTTGATCGTCTGTACTGTATTGGCTTCGATTCTTGTGATGCTGGTTCCCGCCCCCGTGCTTGCTGCTGAGGATTATTTGAGCGGCCTTTGCGAGGAGGACGTCTTTGTCGACTATCCGTCAGCGTCGGATGAAGACTCTCTATCCGATGTCATGGCCCTCGGTTACGATGGCGAGCAGGTTACATCGAGCATAGTGGAGGCTATCTACGAGAAGTTCCTGGCAGCTTATAACTCGTGCAGCGCAAAATTCGAGCTCGATGACACTGTGGTGACCGTTCAGGATGTCCGGGACGCTTTCGATCTCGTGGTTGCGAATCCTGATTATTACTGGGCCGCTCCTCGCTACACGATCAGCTATCGGGACTCAAACGGAAATATGAAGGCCGATCCCGAGGAGCCTGCTGCTGCGGTGACCTTGCGCTACGTTGTCGACATCGAGCAAGTGCCAGATGCAAAAAGCGAAACCGAAAGCGCGTTGGCAGAGGGCCTCTCTTGGGTAAACCTGGACACAATGTCGGAGTTCCAAGTCGTGCAGGCTCTCCATGATTACCTGCTCTCAAAATGCGAGTACGACTATTCCTCTGTCACACCCGATGCCTCTTACACTCCTTTTGGGAGTTTGGCTAAGGGGACTGCGGTGTGCCAAGGGTATTCACTCGGATATAAGCTTCTGCTCAAACGCGCGGGGATAGAGGCGCTGTATGTCGCTAGCAAGGATATGAACCACAGTTGGGACCTGGTTAATATAGATGGTTCCTGGTACCACGTCGACGCCACATGGGACGACACCTCAAATGACCCGCATGCGTTTTTTCTTCGCAGCGATTCCTCGTTTAGGCAAACGCTGCTACCTGGGCACTTTGGATGGGTGACGGCTTTCGAGACGCCGAGCGAGGATTATCCGAACCGAGACTACGGGAAGTATGATGGGCCGTATAGCCCTTCTTCCAAACCGGACCCTGCTCCTGAGCCCGATTCTCCGGCCGTCTCGATGTACCGCCTGTACAACAAGTACACCGGCGAGCACTTCTACACGGGCAGCGAGTCCGAGCGCGACGGGCTGGTGGCGGCCGGTTGGACCTACGAGGGCGTTGGCTGGACAGCCCCGGAGACGTCGGGCGCGCCGGTGTACCGCCTCTACAACCCCTACGCCCCCGGCGGCGACCACCACTACACGATGAGCGCCTCGGAGAGGGACTCGCTCGTGGAGGCCGGCTGGAGGTACGAGGGAGTCGGCTGGTACTCCGACGACTCGCGCGGGGTCGCGCTCTACCGCCAGTACAACCCCTACGCGGCCACCGGCTCGCACAACTACACCGCCTCAAAGGCCGAGAACGACTCGCTCGTGGCGGCCGGCTGGCGCGCCGAGGGCGTCGCGTGGTACGGGGTGAAGAGGTAGCGATAGTCTTGGCTGCTCTTAGACAATGAACTTCTTTGGAGCTGCGCCGTTCCCCGATGAGGGGCGGCGCAGCTCCATTTCGTTGGCACGACGGATATATCCGTTGGTGTAGCATCAGGACGGTCATTTACTTCTGGACCACCTTTTATGCTATTCATCTGATTGGGGGAACCATGAAAGGCATCATCCTCGCCGGCGGCTCCGGCACCCGCCTCTACCCGCTCACGCGCGTGACGAGCAAGCAGCTGCTGCCCGTCTACGACAAGCCGATGGTCTACTACCCGCTCTCCACCCTCATGCTCGCAGGCATCCGGGACATCCTCGTGATCTCGACGCCCCAGGACCTGCCCAACTTTGAGCGCCTACTGGGCGACGGCTCGGACTTCGGTGTGTCGCTCTCCTACGCCGAGCAGCCGAGCCCCGACGGCCTGGCCCAGGCCTTCGTGATCGGGCGGGCGTTCTGCGCGGGAGGGTCCTGCGCGCTCGTGCTGGGCGACAACATCTTCTACGGCAACGGCCTCTCCAAGCGCCTGCGCCGGGCGGTGGCGCGCGCCGAGGCGGGGGAGGGGGCGACGGTCTTCGGCTACCGCGTGGACGACCCCGAGCGCTTCGGGGTCGTGGAGTTCGACTCCGACTACAACGCCGTCTCCATCGAGGAGAAGCCCGAGCGCCCCAAGTCGAGCTACGCCGTGACGGGCCTCTACTTCTACCCGGGCGACGTCTGCGAGCGGGCGGCCCGCGTGGAGCCCTCCGCCCGCGGCGAGTACGAGATCACCGACCTCAACAGGATGTACCTGGAGTCCGGCGAGCTCTCCGTAGAGACCCTGGGCCGCGGCTACGCCTGGCTCGACACTGGCACCATGGAGTCGCTCTTCGAGGCCGGCGAGTTCGTCCGCACCGTCGAGCGCGCCCAGGACCTGCCGGTCTCCGTCCCCGAGGAGATAGCCTACGAGAACGGCTGGATCGACCGCGGGCGCCTGCTGGGGTGCGCCGAGCGCTACGGCAAGTCCAACTACGGAAAGCACCTGAAGAAGGTCGCCGAGGGCTCGATCGTTCCCGAGACGCATGTGGAGTAATGAGCCCGTCTGTCCTGGGACCAAGTGTTGAAGGGACCCAATAGAGAGATGATGTCAAAGAAGCCTCGCCTTTACTATATTGACGCCTTACGAGTCTTGGGTACCGTGGCTGTTTTTTGTCTACCACCTCAACGACTATCTCATTGAGCTTCCAGAGAAATATGGGGCGTCCTTGGCACCGAGCGTTTTTCTGCCTATGAAGGCTTTTGGAATCGGTTTGGGTCAAGCTGCAGTGGCGGTGTTCTTCCTCCTCTCTGGCTTTGTGCTCATGTATACGACGAGCGATGCTCCGCTCGATTTCAGGCGCTATGGGAAGAGGCGGATTGTAGATATTTTTCCGTTTTTCTATATGGCCTATTTGCTTGCGTTTTTTAGTTGATGGGCTGTGGGGGAGGAGACTCTTACAGTCGGCTCGGCCATGGAACTTATATTTACCTTCCTTGGAATTGATGGATATTTCAGTTGCTATCCATCGCCATTCTCGCCTAACTGGTATCTGGTGGGCGAGTGGTACCTGAGTTGCCTCGTAATCCTTTATAGCCTCTTCCCGATTATTTACCGACTCCAAAGGCGCTCTATATTTGGTAGTGCGCTTACGGTAGTCGGTTTTCCTGCGCTTATTTCTCTCGCTACGGTGATGGCTCCTTGGGTTGATTTCACAGGCTACCTTGCTCCCGGTCTTTCGTGTTTTGCAGCGGGTTCTTTTCTTGCTCTCTTGCTTGGCGATAAGAAGCCAAATCTCGGGTTCGCTGTATCCTCGCTTGCTATGTTGTTTGTTTCCAGTCTTCTTGGCGGCTCTCTTGGCAAGATGCTTATGCCCGTCGTGGGCGTTGGGTGCTTTGGGCTGTTCGCTTGGATTTTTTCCAAGGTATTTGGTGCAAAGAATCAGGTGCTTGCCTTTGCCTCGCGGTTAAGTTTTCCCTTCTACCTGATGCATCATGTCGCGATCTACATCGTGACTCTCTCCGCTGCTCCTGCTGTGGTTTTGCTTCGGTCCGAGTTCTTCTTGTTCCTCTGTTCGTTTTCGTTGTCATGTGCTTGGGGCGCGGCTGCGCTCTGGATTGGCTCGCGAGCCAAGGCGTTTATGAAAAAGCACATAGGTCTGTTGCGGTAGCTTGTGTTTTCGCTCAGGTTCTCAAGCAATTTGTCTGCTGTTTCTCGTTCTAAATCTATGAGAATCCGATTGCGGCTCATATACGAAAAGATGCCTCCGGTAGCCAAACGGCCGGAGGCATCTGCTGTCTTAGCGAGCTGTATTTGTTCTGGTGCTAAGGTGCGTGGCGCAAAGTCTTAGATGGGCGAGCAGCCGCCGATATAGCCGTCGTCAAAGTAGATGCTCGAGGTGTGGACGCCCCATCGCCAACCGTTCGCGTGTACTACTTGACCGTTTCCAATATACATAGCGACGTGATAAACCGTGCCCCCGCCATCGTAAGAATAGAACACCAAATCGCCGGGTTGAAGCTCATCGACGTCCGTGGTCCAGCGCCCCGTCATTTTCATCTGCTCGTATTGACCCGTTGAACCGCCCCAGAGGTAGATGCCTGCGTGTTCCCATGCCCAGCCTGTCAACCCGCTACAATTCCAGTTCGTGCCGTCGTTGTCGTTGCCATAGGGCTTGCCGATCTGGCTACAAGCGGAGTCAACCGCAATCTGCCTCTTTTGGCTGTCGGAGAGAATCGGTCCGAGTCCCGAGACCGCATACCCGTATCCCACACCGCTCCATGCGTAGCCCTCGGCTCTCCAGCCGGCATTGACCAGGCTGTCGTTCTCTTGTCGGCTCGTTGTGTAATTGTGGCTTCCCGTGACTGCATAGGGGTTATATTGGCGTAGGAGATCCACGCTGCCACCTGAATACCAGCCTACGCCCTCATAAGTCCAACCTGCTTCGACGAGAGAGTCTCGCTCGGCCGCGCTGAGGGTGTAGTGGTGATCGCCGCCCGGTACGTAGCTGTTGTAAAGGCGATAGACGCTCTGTCCAGATGTCGGGGCGATCCAGCCTACGCTCTCACAGGTCCATCCAGCTTTTCTAAGATTGTCTCGCTCCGTGGTCGAGGCCGTGTAGAAGTGCTCGCCCGAGTAGAAGTTGTACATTCTCCACATAGGGTTCCCCTCGGCTGCCCGGGCAGTTGCGGGGGAGAGGAGAAGCATTGCTGCGCAGAGTATGATCGCACGTGCTCGATGCCGCCTATATTTTCGAGATTTCATTGGAATCCTCCATTCCTTGTGGGCTGGCGATTAACAAAAGGCTGCCCGTGCTGAGGGCTCGTGTTCATAATAGTAAGCCAGAGGCCAAGGAAAGCTGTGGCCTACTCGGTCTATGGTGCTGAGCCTCCGAGCGGGCGTGGGGCCATAGTATTGAGAAAACGCGATTATAGGAGGCAAGGATGATCAGGCGTGTCTTCACAAGGGGGACGACGTTCACAGCTGTGATTTTGGTCCTTGCTGTTGCTTCTCCGCTTGTTTCAGTACTGGCTTATGCCAAACCAATCGGCTCACTATGTACAGTGGAGGCCGATGACGTCTTGCCCACCGAGTATGTGGACGAGCCGGCTACCGAGGTGGGACTGCTCAATTGCGATGGAGAAAACGACACCTCAGATGCGGTGAAACATGTTTTAAACAGGTTCCTGCAGACCTACGATGCGATTGGCGACAGCTTCTCGCTCGCGGATACGCAATCTACGGCCAAGGACGTGAGGGGTGCCTTTGACCTTGTGGTTGCAAACCCGGAATACTGCTGGGTGGCTCCTCGCTATACGCTGAGCTACTACGATGCGAATGGCAATGGTCGAGCGGATTCTGATGAGATCGTTGATTCCGTTAAAGTGCGATACGTCGTTGATGCTGCCCAGGTTACCCAAGTCAAGCATGATACCGGGAAGGTGGTTGAAGAGGCCCTCACTTGGGTGGACCTCGAGGAAATGACGGAGTTCAACGTCGTTCAGGCACTCCATGACTTCCTTTTGTGGAAATGCGAATATGACTACTCGTCGGTGCTTTCCGATGCTAGCTATACCCCCTATGGCTGCTTGGCGAGGGGCACTGCAGTATGCCAAGGCAATTCCCTCGCTTTCAAGTTGCTCCTTAATCGCGTAGGGATAAGGTGCCTGTACGTTGTGAGTAAGGATATGAACCACAGCTGGAATCTTGTGCAGCTTGATGGCTCTTGGTACCACGTAGACGCTACCTGGGATGATTCATCCTCTGATCCACATCTATTTTTTCTTAGGAGTGACGCGTCTTTTCGGGACGGGCTAACCCCGAGGCATTATGGATGGACTGCGGCGTTCCAGACGCAAAGCTGCGATTACGGAAACCGTGCTTACGAGAAATTCGACGGACCGCTCGTTCGCCTTAAGCCGGGTCTCGCTGATGAAGTCCTTACGATGTATCGGCTCTATAACGCTTATACAGGCGAGCATTTCTATACGGCAAGCGAGGTGGAGCGCGACGATTTGGGGCGGGTAGGTTGGATTGACGAGGGTATTGGCTGGAAGTCTCCTAAGACCTCGTATAAACCAGTCTACCGCCTCTACAATCCTTATGTGCCTGGGGGCGACCATCATTACACCATGAGCGTCGCCGAGCGCGACTCTCTCGTGGCGGTCGGCTGGCGCTTCGAGGGCGTAGGCTGGTATTCCGACGACGCCGAAAGGGCCGTCCTCTATCGGCAATACAACCCGAATGCAATGTCTGGGGCGCACAACTATACAGTTTCCAAAGAAGAGAATGACGCTCTCGTGGCGGCTGGTTGGCGGTCTGAAGGTGTTGCTTGGTATGGGGTTTCTGACTAGGCGTTGTATCCCGAGATGACGTTTTGGTGTCCCAGGGTGATTGGATTCCTTTGGACGATGGCCTTGGATGAGTAATATCTGAGCGTGACGCTCGCCAAGCGTTGATATTACTGATGAGCTTGCTTATGTAGGAGGGCGTTTTGATTTCATCCAGAGGGAGATAGAATAAAGGCTAAGAAACTTACTCTATTGAGTTTCCAACGGTAAGCGTTGCTCAAATTGTTCATTCCTGCAAGATTGGATTGACTTATGCCTGACACCTTCGAGCCCCATAACATCATCGTCACGGGCGGCTGCGGCTTCATCGGCAGCAACTTCGTGCACTACGTGGTGAAGAACCACCCCGAGGTCCACGTGACGGTCCTCGACAAGCTGACCTACGCCGGCAACCCGGAGAATATCGCGGGGCTGCCCTCCGACCGTGTGGAGCTCGTGGTGGGCGACATCTGCGACGCTGAGCTGCTCGATAGGCTCGTGCCCGGCCACGACGCCATCGTGCACTACGCCGCCGAGTCCCACAACGACAACTCCATCGCCGACCCGGAGCCCTTCCTGCGCACGAACGTCGAGGGCACTTTCCGTCTGCTGGAGGCGGTCCGCAAGTACGGTATCCGCTACCACCACGTCTCGACCGACGAGGTCTACGGAGATTTGGCCCTCGACGACCCGGCGAAGTTCACCGAGGAGACCCCGTACCACCCGAGCTCCCCGTACTCCTCCACCAAGGCCAGCTCCGACATGCTCGTGCGCGCCTGGACCCGCACCTACGGCCTGCGCACGACCATCTCCAACTGCTCCAACAACTACGGCCCCTACCAGCACGTGGAGAAGTTCATCCCGCGCCAGATCACGAACATCATCGACGGCGAGCGCCCGAAGCTCTACGGCAAGGGCGAGAACGTCCGCGACTGGATCCACACCGAGGACCACAGCTCCGCGGTCTGGGACATCCTCACCAAGGGCCGCATGGGGGAGACCTACCTCATCGGCGCGAACGGCGAGCAGAATAACATCACCGTCCTGCGCATGATCCTCACCGCCATGGGCAAGGACCCCGACGACTTCGACTGGGTCCGCGACCGCCCCGGCCACGACCGCCGCTACGCGATCGACTCCACCAAGCTCCGGCGCGAGCTCGGCTGGCGCCCCCAGCACACCGACTTCGCCGAGGGGCTCAAGCAGACCATCGACTGGTACGTCGAGAACGAGGCCTGGTGGCGCCCGGCCAAGGCGGCCACCGAGGCCAAGTACAAGAAGCAGGGGCAGTAGACGCCCGAAAGTGAGCCGCGCGCCTTTGGGCGGCGGCGTGAGCTAGGAGAAGCATGTCGCAGATCGAGTTCGAGAAAGAGCTGAAGGTTTCGGGGACCCCCATCGAGGGCCTGCTCGTGGCGGAGCTCCCCGTCCACGGGGACTCCCGCGGCTGGTTCAAGGAGAACTGGCAGCGGGCGAAGATGTGCGCCCTGGGCGTCCCGGACATCCGCGTGGTCCAGAACAATGTGAGCTTCAACGCCGAGCGCGGGGTTACCCGTGGGGTCCACGCTGAGCCTTGGGACAAGTGGATTTCGGTCGCCACGGGGCGCATCTTCGGCGCGTGGGTCGACCTGCGCGAGGGGTCCGCGACCTACGGGAAGTCCTTCTCGTGCGAGGTCGACCCCTCCCGTGCCATATTCACCCCCCGCGGCGTGGGCAACTCCTTCCAGGCCCTCGAGGATGGCACGGCCTACACCTACCTGGTGGACGCCCACTGGTCCGCCGAGCTTAAGAAGACCTACACCTTCGTCAACCTCGCCGACCCCAAGCTGGGGATCGAGTGGCCCATCCCGCTCGATGAGGCCACGCTCTCCGAGGCGGACAAGAACCACCCCTACCTCAAGGACGTCGTCCCCATGGCGCCCAGGCGCACGCTCGTCACCGGCTGCAACGGCCAGCTCGGCCGCGCGGTGCGCAAGCTCGCCGAGGAGACGGGCCGCGCCAAGGACTTCGACTTCTGCGACATCGACACCTTCGACATGTCGGACCCCGAGGCGTACTCCAAGTGCGATTGGTCGCTCTACGGCACCGTGATCAACTGCGGCGCCTACACCGCCGTGGACAAGGCGGAGACCCCCGAGGGCCGCAGGATCTGCTGGGCCGCCAACGCGACGGGGCCGGCGCTCCTCGCCCGGACCTGCGCCGAGCATGGGATCACGCTCGTGCACATCAGCTCCGACTACGTCTTCGACGGCACCCGCGAGCTCCACGACGAAGAGGAGCCCCTGAGCCCCATCTCCGTCTACGGCCAGTCCAAGGCGGCGGGCGACCTCGCCGTGGCGGGCTGCCCCTCCCACTACATCCTGCGCAGCTCGTGGGTCATCGGGGACGGCAAGAACTTCGCCAAGACCATGTGCTCCCTCAGCGACCGCGTCGCGGCCGGCGAGCTCGCCCAGGTGACCGTGGTCGACGACCAGCTGGGCCGCCTCACCTTCACCGACCAGATGGCGCGCGCCATCTTCCACGTGTTGGATACCCGCGCGCCCTACGGCACCTACGACATGACGGGTTCTGGCGCCGTGAGGTCCTGGGCCGACATCGCCCGTGCCTGCTTCGAGGCCAAGAACGGAAACGGCGACAAGGTGGTCCCCGTCTCCACCGCCGACTACTATGCGAGCGCCCAGGGCCCGATCGCCCCGCGCCCTCACTACTCCGCCCTCGACCTCGGAAAGCTCGAGTCCGCGGGCTTTACCCCGCGCGACTGGGAGGATGAGCTGGGGGAGTACCTCTCGACTCTCAGCTAGCTCTATGCTTTAGGCTACTCTCAGGGAGGTTACCGGTGAGCCAAGCTCCGCGTGTCAGCGTTATTCTGCCTTCGTATAATCACGAATTGTATATCGAGCGTTCAGTAAACAGCATCTTGAGTCAAACTTTCTCTGATTTTGAAGTTGTGATTCTCGATGATTGCTCCACTGACTCCAGCTGGGAGATAATTCAGAGCCTGGCAGCTCACGATGGTCGTATCCATGCTTTTCGTAACGAGAAGAATATGTTTTGCGGTGCCATCGAAGCTGCCATGGATAATGCTCGTGGCGATTTGATCGCGATAGCACATAGCGATGATACCTGGGCTCCCACAAAGCTCGAGAAGCAAGTGGCTTATCTTGACGCTCATCCCGATGTCGCCGCGTGCTTTACCCGCGTTACAGTAATCGATGACGATGATAATTCGCTGGCGGACGATCCTGCATATGCTGAGCATCCGTATCTCAACGCGTTTAATCATGAAAACAGAAGCAGGACCGACTGGCTGAGGTTCTTTTTCTTTAACGGAAACGCGCTATGCCATCCCAGCGTGATGATTCGCAGACATTGTTACAAAGACTACGGTCTGTTTCCTCATGGGCTCGGCAGCCTCCCGGATTTTCAGGAGTGGATACGTGTCTGCAAGCATTCGTCGCTCTTCATTATCGATGAGCCGCTGACTTATTTCCGCGTTCATAAAGACGAATCGAATACGAGCGGGCAGAACCGAGAGGCTCTGTTTAGACACAATATCGAGAAATTCCTAATCCTCGGCGAGTATCTTGATTTAAGCCAAAAGGATTTACTCGATGCTTTCCCCGAGGCTGAGCAATATCTTGTTAATGGCGAGATCAATCTAACCTTTGCTCTTGCGCGTCTATGCATTGATTATGTTGGAAGCCCTGAGTATTGTCTCTTTGCTTTTGAGCAGTTGTATAGGTTGATGCAGAATCCGACTGATCGCGCACAGCTCAAAAGACTGTATTCGTATTCCGATCGCGAGTATGACGCAGAAAAGAAAAGAATCGATATTTTTGGATCGGTTAAACCGGAGAAGATATGCCATCCAAAACTGTATTGGGATTGCGGTAACGGGTTCAACGAATTTGATTCATCTCAGCAAGTATCTTATATACCTCCGTCAGGTAAGGTAAGTGTGAGATTCTCGGTCCCTAGCCCTGTCGAAGCACTTAGGTTTGACCCTGATGACGGACAGATTAGGGAAGTTCGTATAGTAGCTGCGGCCGTCGACGGAAAGCCCTTGGACCTAAAGACGGTCAATGGACATGAGCTAAACGATGGGATGACACTGTTCTTCACGACCGACCCGCATTCGTCGCTCCATATTCTGGAGTTGCGAATCAGGTGGATATCGAGTTTGAGATCGAGCCGCTGGACCCTGTTCGGGTCTCTGCCATAACTGGTGATGCTGCGGACGAACTCAATCAACTACGAAACGAAGTGAAGCGATTGCAGGACATGTTGGACAATACTATCGAGGCATGTGCCAATAAATTGCTTCATCGGCGATAAAAATCATTCGAGGAATTCAAGGCAGACGCACATTCGTCAATATGTAGCGGGCGCTCCCGCCGCGGAAAATCTGCGATGGGAGCGCCCGTTGTCTAATCTCTCTACGACTGTCTATCTGCCCGATTACGATGGACTTCGACGAAACAGCTTAGAACGGTAAGTACAACGCCAGCGCTTCCGATCATGACGGAGATCTTCGCGTTCGGGGCTTCGTAATAGGCCTCGATTGAGTGCTCACCAGCGGAAACCGTGAACCCGATGAAGCCGTAATTCGCCCTATAGGTCTCGGCGGGGGAGCCATCGACGAACACCTTCCAGCCTGAGGTGTGCGGAATTGCCAGGCAGACAACCGAGTTATCTGCCAAGGCGGCGACGGTTCCCGAGATCGAGTTCGAGCTGCGAAGGTCCAGCTTTGCCGGAGCGGGTGCCCATGGGGTTGCCGCGCCGTTTGCTCCCACCACTGAATATGCGTTCTCGTCAGTGTAGGGAACTGTTACCGGGCCGCTGTCCACAAGCTGTTCGTGTGCTTGGTCGGGCACGATAACACAGGCGGTCAAGGACGACTCTCTGCCCTCGGGGGACATTTGACCGGCATCGCTCTCGCTGATAGATCCTGCTTTGACCGTTGCGATTCCGCTTGCCTCGTTGACCTCATAGATGCGTGTATTTCCAATTCGGTTGAGTTCGCGTACCCATGGGAAATCAAGGTCATCGTGAGAAAGCAGGTATTTGACACCCAGCATGCGGAGGAGCTCCGGATGATCGGGGTCGTTGATGTATTCCTGGTACGCGGAGTCTCCAACGAGCATATTCGGCCAAAGCTGACGATAGAAGTCAATGACATCGCTGTCGAGCGTTGAGTTATAGGAGGCGATTCCCGAATACCCTTCGATGAGAGAATCATCGAGGCGTGTCCAGTCGATGTAGAGCTTTTCTACTCGATAAAGGCCATCGTCCTGTGAACGGATCCAGCTCAGGGCTTCTTGGGTCTCCGTGCTGGACTGGGGCCGAGAAGCATCTGGGAATGTCTCGGAAGTTGCCCAAGTCCGATGATTCGTCACCATGAATCCGTCGAATACAGACGAGACGACAAGTACGGCAATGGCCATCGGCACGAACGCATGGAAACCCTTTTGCTGTGAAGCCACGAGTACGACGCAAAAGAAGATGACGGCGCACAACGCAGAGACGCTCGAGCCGAGTTTTCCGTCGACGGAGTTGACCAACGACCATCCGATAACGCTTATGGTCAGTGCAAAAGATGCGATAAACAACGGCTTCTGGATCTGTTTATCCAAAATGCACTTTTCGAATCCGAGCGCTATGGCGATGCAAATGGGTGTGCAAAGTGCGAATGAGCTTCGGTATTTGGGGTTGACGAACACGTTCGACAACGCCGGCAAAAAGTAGTTGAAGCAGTACAGCACACAAAGCGCAGAAGCGACCGCGATGAGAATCTTTGTCCTGCGGTCCAGCGCTTTATTCGCCCAAGCATAGAACTGCGCGATAAGCATGATCGCGCCGCAAGAGAAGCCGAGCTGGATAAATTCGTAGGTGTTTACCGTGTCGAAGCTTGACGTGGGAGGTATCAGGCTCTCGGGAATATCGGAAGAGACGCAGAAGAGGCTGTTGCCCAGTAATTTGCTAAAAATCGCAGGAATCCACCTGAGGGGGACAAAAGATGTGAGGTAGCCTATGGCCTTGCTCGATGTGGAAACGTCGCTGGAGCCTCCCACTCGCGAAGATTCCCCGAGCAGGAGCGTGGCATAGGGAATAACAGTGATACAAGAGACGATAAGTCCGCAGATGACCGGGATCGCCAGAGGAACGAAGACTTTGATAAAGGAAGCGAAACCGCTGGGCCTGCGCGTGGCGATGGTCCGCAGAACCGCGTATGTTGCCGCATAGAGCATGACCATGAAGCCCGAGTATGTGCTCATCATGACCGTGACCGCAGTGACCGCCGCCATCCCGAGGAACCCGGGCACACTCCACCGTTCCAGGAGCTTCTCGATGAGGAGGGTCTCTAGGGTCGCCATCACAAGAACGGTGCCGAGCCAGTAATGTTGGCCCCAAAGCATGAGGTATCCGCAAAACGCAAAGAGGGAGGCACCCAGTATTCGCGAGGCGGGTTTCTCGCAGTGGTAGGTCAATATGTGGTCAAAGAGGTAGCCGCACAGCACAATCTTGAGCGCTTGGATGAATACGAGGATATACGAGAGCGCGCTGTTGCCGAATGCCAGGCCCAGAGGGATGAGGACGAGATTGAACGGGTCGAGCGTCCAGGATTGATACGACATGAAGCTGACGCCGAGACCGTATTGGAAATTCCAGAGCCCCAATGTCCCATTGCGGATGGAGCTGAGGAGGTTGAGGTAGTAGGGGACATATTGGTTCGATGTGTCTGATCCGACGTCGAGATATGCGAATCGTGCAGGCCCAAAAACAAAGTTCCCGTAGATGGCCGCGGTGCCGACGAGCAGGATGGCGCCGAGGAATATCAGCTCCGAACGGGTGCGTTTCACTGAGTCTACGGTCAGCGTATCGACGTTCTTCGCCATTGCTGCAAGCAAAAAAACAGCGACTATTCCGACGGGCAGAAGATAGAGGTACATGGGCCAGTTCATGTGGCTCCTCTTGTTTTGCGGACGACAATGCAAAGGGGTTCACAGGTTTCGCTATAGTGTAAGGGTTATATGTCGAGATACTGTCGGGGGAGATCCATGGTTACGTTCAACGTACCGCCCTATGTAGGCACCGAGATGGACTACGTCCGCGAGGCCGCCGAGGTCAACCACAAGATCTGCGGCGACGGACCGTTCTCGCGCAAGTGCCACGCCTGGATGGAGGAGCGCTTCAACGCCGAGAAGGTCTTGCTCACGACCTCCGGCACCGACGCGCTCGAGATGGCGGCGAACCTCTGCGGGCTCGAGCCCGGAGACGAGGTCATCCTGCCGAGCTTCACGTTCTCGAGCACGGCGACCGCCTTCGTCTCGGTGGGGGCGAAGCTCGTCTTCGTCGATATCCGCCCGGACACGATGAACATCGACGAGACGAAGATCGAGGCAGCCATCACCGATCGCACCCGCGTGATCGTGCCCGTGCACTACGCCGGCGTCGCCTGCGAGATGGACACCATCATCGACATCGCGCGTCGCCATAACCTCCTCGTGGTCGAGGACGCGGCGCAGGGCGTTATGAGCACGTACAAGGGCCGTGCGCTCGGCACCATCGGTGACTTCGGCTGCTACAGTTTCCACGAGACCAAGAACTACTCGATGGGGGAGGGCGGCGCCATCGTCATCAACAAGCCCGAGTACATCGAGCGCGCCGAGATCATCCGCGAGAAGGGCACGAACCGCCAGCGATTCTTCCGTGGGCAGGTGGACAAATACACTTGGGTTGACTCTGGCAGTTCTTACCTGCAGAGCGACCTCAATGCGGCGTATCTGTGGGCGCAGCTCGAGAAGGCTGACGAGATCAACTATAATCGCCTGACATCTTGGAACTACTACTACGAGCAGCTGAGACCTTTGGAAGACGCTGGAAAGATCGAGCTGCCAACCATCCCGGAGGGTTGCGAGCACAACGCCCATATGTTCTATATCAAGGTTGCCGACCTTGAGGAGCGCGGTGCGCTGATCAAACATCTGAAGGATCGCGACGTGATGGCGGTGTTCCACTACATTCCTCTGCACAGTTCGCCCGCAGGGCAGCGCTTCGGCCGGTTCAGCGGCGAGGACGTTTATACGACCCGCGAATCCGATCGACTTGTGCGCCTGCCGATGTATTACGGGCTTGAGCAGGATGACCTGCGCGAGGTAGTCGACGCGACTAAGGAGTTCTATGCCTAATTCGGCTGGGAAGAAGTCTATTCTTCTGCTGGGAGGTTCTCGTCATCAGGTCCCTGCGATCGAGTGTGCAAAGCGACTCGGGTACCGAACGGTTCTTTGCGACTATCTTCCGGACAACCCCGGACAATATGCGGCCGACGTCTTTTATCAGGAATCGACGACCGACTGGGATTTGATGCTGTCCATTGCTCGAAAGGAAGACGTCTCTGGCGTTCTTGCCTTTGGGACGGATGTCGCTGCGGGTACCGCCGCTTATGTTTGCGAGAACCTGAATCTTCCTACGAATCCGCTTAAGTCTGTTGAGGTCCTGAGCGAGAAGCACCTGTTCCGCGACCATCTAGAGAAGTCGGGGCTTCCTTGCCCTCGCCACGCTACGCTTCCCGCGGATTCAACGGTTGATGACGTTCTCGATGCGCTGCACGATAAACGTATGCAGCTCCCCGTTGTCCTCAAGCCGACTGATTCCTCTGGCTCTAAGGGAGTCACGGTTTTAGCGGACGAGGGCCGTTTCGCTATTTCTGATGCGCTTGACGATGCGCGGGGGTTTTCGCGCAATCAGGTCCTTGAGCTAGAGGAATTTATACACGCCGGTTTTCCACGTGTTATCGGCGGCGACGTGTTCGTTGTGGACGGCCATGTTCGGTTCTGGGGGATCATGAGCTGCCTTCGCGACAAAGCGATTGGCGGGCTCGTGCCGGTGGGGGAGCGTTGGCCATCGGGGCTGAACGCTAAGCAGCTCAACGCCGTCAAGGACCAGATCCAAGCTTTGGTGACGAGCCTCGGGATGCGCTTCGGCGAGATGAACGTCGAGATCATCGTTGACGATGACGATGTCCCCCATTTTCTTGAGCTGGCTGCTCGGGCCGGCGGAAATATGATTCCAAATCAGCTCTCGGATATCTCGGGGATCGACCTTATCGAGGCGAATGTCCGCTTCGCCATGGGCGATTCCATGGATGTCGATTTCGACGGTGTTTCTGCGCAAGGTTGTTATTGCACCTATATGCTGCATGCTCGCAGCACGGGGACTTATCGCGGAGTCGAGTTCGATTCCAAACTCAAAAAACATGTCTATCGTGTTGAGCCTTATATCAATGAAGGCTCGCTTGTCTCGTCCTTCAACAATTCAAGCAAAGCCATTGGAGTTGCTTTCTTGCGCTTCGATGACGTAACTCAGATGGAAGAGATCCTCGAGCATATTGACGATCTTGTCCACATTGCTATCGACTAAGACTAAGAAAGTAGAACCTTCTTCATGGCTAATCAGAGTAAATTGGTTTCTGTTGTTATATCCTGCTATAACTCTGAGCATACAATCAGAGAAGTCGTCGACCTGACGCTTGAGGTCTTTGACGCTCTTCCTGGTTATGACGTTGAATTCGTTCTGGTGAACGATTGCTCTTCCGACGGGACGTTCCAAGAGATACAGAAGCTTGGGTGCGAGCATCCTTGCGTTCATGGGGTGAACCTTATGCGCAATTTTGGCCAGCATAACGGGCTGATGTGCGCTATGAATTACGCCAAAGGTGATTTTATCCTTGGAATGGATGATGATCTGCAGACCCATCCTTCCCAGATACCTGCCATCATCCACAAGATGGAGGAAGGGCATGATATCGTCTATGGTTGCTATGTTGAATCCAAGAACGGCTTTATGAAGCAGTTCTCGAGTTGGCTCAACAAGGTAACCTCAAACAAGCTCCTCGGCAGGCCCGAGACAGTCCGTGCGTCCAACTTCTGGTTGATCACCAAAGCAATCAAGGATCAGGTAATCCAATACCATAATTACAACCCAAATGTCGACGCTCTTTTTACTCGTATGACGAATGATGTGGCTAACGTCACGATTGAACATCATAAGCGAGAGTATGGATCATCTGGCTATACCTTAAAAAAGCTAATCAAGCTGTGGCTTGCTTATTTTAACTACACGGTAGTGCCGCTTCGTTTTATCTCGTCGGTCGGCGTGGTCACTGCTGCATTGGGTTTCGTTATTGGGATCGTGACCATCGTAAGGAAAATATGCGACCCCTCCATGGTCGCCGGTTGGACTTCGATCATCTGTGTCCTGCTGTTCTTCTTTGGGCTCGTGCTGTTAACGTTGGGGATTATCGGTGAGTACATCGGGAATATCGTTCTTTCCGTCAACTCAACGCCTCAGTACATTATTCGTGACAAAGTAAATCTCGACTAAACTCAATAAGTAATTTAATTGCCGAAAGCGCCGTCGCAAATGAACTTGCAGCGGCGCTTTCGGCAGTTTAACTGAACTTCGTTATCGGGGAATGCCATTGCGCGCGGCGATCTGCTCGGGCGTAAGCGCATCGATCGCGGCGAGCTTGCGCTCGAAGTACTCGGAGAGCACCGGGTGCTTCCGGTAGGGGGTGAACATCTGCAGGTAGGTGCAGCCCGAGTGGGAGTTGATCTCCATGAGCTTGGGGCCCTTGTCCGTCATGCAGAGGTCGTAGCCGAGCCACTCGACGGGAGCGAGGCGGATGGCCATGTCCTTGAGCATCTGCTCGAGCTCCGGCCACTCCTTGATTTTTCCGTCGACGTAGGTGCCGCTGTCGGGATGCACATCGAGATCCTTGCGGCCGGCGTTGTAGCTCAGCAGGATCGAGTGCTTGCCCGTGCTCGCGCCATAGGTGCCGTCCTCAGGGTTGAATGGGACGTTGAAGAGGCGCAGACCCGGCTTGCGCGGAAGGTTGAAGTTGCTCTTGCTGTCGTCATTCTTCGTGATACCGGAATCATCGGAGACGGCGAAGCGGAAGTACGAGGCCATGGTCCTCGGGTTCACGCCGTCCTCGTTGAGCATGAGGATGCGCAGCGTGTGGATGACGGGGTTGATCTTCGCCCACTCCTCGGCAGGGTGGAAGAACTCTGTGTAGAGGTAGTTGCGGTTCTCGGTCACGAAGGCGCGGACATCGGCCTCGGACGCCTCTTTGTTGCCCACGTAGAACTTGCCGTCCTCGTACGAGAGCTTGTTGAAGCCCATGCCCCAGCCGCCGTTGCACGGCTTGCAGGCGAACTCGCCCTTCTCTTTGAGCAGAGAGATGAAGCCGTCGAGCGATTTGTCCATGTGGCTGTTGATCAGCGGCAGGATGCGGTTTGCGTCGACGTAGTAATAGCTCTCGGGGATGTACTTCTCGAACTCAGTGCCCGCGAACATGTACGCGAACGTGAGCTTGTCGTTGATCCAGAAGCGCTCCCAGTCATTGAGCGGCCAGACTCGGCAATAGTCGTAATCCGAGAGGTAATCGCGGTAGTTGTCCTCGGTCAGCTGCAGAGCGACGGCGGTCTCGCCGTAGAACCCGTGGGCATGCGCCCACTCGAGCAGGTCGGGGTCGATGAACTGCGCCTCGGCGTTGCTCTTGCGCTCACGCTCGAGGTTGTTGAGGTACTGGTTCGCCATCTTTTTTGCGAAGCCCGCCTTGAGAAGGGCATCCATCGTGTTGTCGATCATTTGGTTCCTTTCGATCGCGGATAGACGGTTGTGGCACAGGTAGGGATTAGTTCATTTATTGGTCGGAAAGAATCGACTTGAGGACGCGGGACTCGTAATCCATATCGTCAAGCCCGTAGCGCTGGTCACACACCATGGGGAGGATGTCGAGCGCATAACGTCCGGAAATGCCCGCCGGCTCGGGGTCACGGCCCCACAGCATGGAGATGTATATCTTCCTTGCCTGGAGCTCTTTCCTGATGACTCGGCCATTATCAATGAGCAAAGGATACATAAACGCGCCGTCGGAGGCTTTGGGGGAAAGCTCGTTTAGATCGTCCAAGCGGGAGGCGAGCCGCTCAAAGTTGGTGCGCCTCTTTTTTGCGATCTCTTTGTAATTCACTGCGCGAAGAATGTTTCTTGTGATGGGGCTCATGTACTTGATGCCCTCGTCGGCAAAAACGTGATTATTCTGGGCAGCACGGGAATAGAAATCGTTCGCAGGCCGTTCGCATCTTCCGAGGACGAAGTCCATACGATCTCGGGACTCGTCTACGGGTATCTTCCTCTTTAGCCTAGCGTCGGTGTAAAGGTATCCTCCGTCTGCAACGCCAAAGAACTTCCTGCATGAATACAGGGTATCGATGCCGTCAAGTGGCTTTCTGAAGAATGCCATGACTTCGTCGACGATTAATCTGCCGTTGGCAAATCGCTCGGCTTCGCGGATATCGTCGTCGGAGAGCTGCCCATAATAATCGACAAGGTAAAGGTACTCATTTTCTCCCAACGCCATCCCGTCGTAGTCCGGGGTGAAATCAGGATTGATTTGGAAGTGCTTTACGGCAACGCCCAGCTTCGAGCACAGATTGTCGACGGAGGAGCAAAGGTACCAGGGGGTCCAAAGGGTTTTAATGCCCCTTGCTTCGATGAGGTACTCCGCGCACCCTCGGGCGCTGTTGAGCGCGATCGCATCGACGTGGTATTCGGTGCCGTCAAAATGCTCGAGCTCAAAGTACCCGCCGATTTCTTTATTGTCCAACGACTGTTCCTTTCGAGGCTACGATTGAGTTTTTCTGAGGTCTAAGTTAGGTCAGTGTAGTATATAGAGGTTCGAATTTTGGTATTTAACCTGCGAAAGGGCGGTTTTGTCTCTTAAAGCGAATGGAAATGGGCGAGTATTCTTTGCGCTTCACGTACTCTTGGCCTTTTTCTCCGCGAGCGGCATCCTGAGCAAGCTCGCGGCGGGCTATCCCTTCATGAGCCTCGGCTTCATCCTCTGCTACGGGGGCATGGTGTGTGTGCTCGGCGTCTACGCAATCGGGTGGCAGCAGGTCATCAAGCGTATGCCGCTGACGAGCGCCTACGCCAACCGTGCCGTCACGGTGGTCTGGGGCATCGTGTGGGGCGCCGTGCTCTTCGGCGAGGCGATTACCTGGCAGAAGGCCCTGGGGGCTCTTGTCGTGCTCG
This sequence comes from Collinsella sp., assembly GCA_048244295.1. GTDB lineage: Bacteria > Actinomycetota > Coriobacteriia > Coriobacteriales > Coriobacteriaceae > Collinsella. The sequence goes on along the minus strand of DBFAZJ010000051.1, from coordinate 60,489 downwards.
CCGGGGTCGCGCTCTACGCGCTTGCCGGCGACGGCGAGAACTGCGAATCCTCCGCTGCCCCTGTCGATGCCGAGGGCGGTGACGCTAAGTGAGCGATTCCGTCGTCCTCTACGCCGTGGTGGCGCTCTTCGGCGTCTTTGTCAGCGGCATCTCGCAGGTGCTCCTAAAGAAGTCGGCGAACAAGACCTACGCGTCGCCTTTGGCCGAGTACCTGAACCCGCTCGTTATCTTCGCGTACACGCTCTTTGTGGTCTCGACTTTGCTCTCCACGCTCGCGTACAAGGTGATTCCGCTCTCGATGGGGCCGATTCTCGACGCGACGGGCTACATCTACGTGACCGCGTTCGGCATCCTCATCTTCCATGAGCGCCTGAACAAAAAGAAGGTTGCCGCGCTCGCGCTCATCATCTGCGGCATCGTTATCTACTCGTTCGGAATCTAGGGGCTCCATGGCCGAAAAAGACCTCAAATCCACGACCATCGCGTCGCTGTTCTGGAAGCTCTTCGAGCAGGGGGGCGCCGCCGCGATCACGCTCATCGTGCAGATCGTCATGGCACGCCTTCTCGCGCCAGAGGAGTTCGGCATGCTCGCGATCATGCTCGTCTTCGTCAACGTCGGCAACGTGATCGTCCAGTCGGGCCTGAATACCGCCGTCATCCAGGCGCCCGACGTGACCGACCGCGACTACTCGACCGTGTTCTGGATGAGTCTGGCCATCTCGGTTGCCCTCTATGCAGCGGTTTTCTTCGCCGCGCCCTCGATCGCCGCCTTCTACGGCATGCCCGCGGTGGTGTGGCCCCTGCGCGCGTTGGTGGCGGTACTCGTTATCAACGCCTACAACTCCATCCAGGAGGCCATCGTCGCGAGGAACCTCGAGTTCCACAAGACCTTCCGCTCCACGGTCGCCGCGGGCCTTGTGTCGGGCACCGCGGGCATCGTCTCGGCCGTGCTCGGCGCCGGGATCTGGGCGCTCGTGGTGCAGCAGCTCCTGTACCAGCTCTGCAAGTGCGTCTTTCTCGCAGCGCAGATTCCCTGGAAGCCTCGTGCGACCTTCGATGCCGACCGTGCCGGCGTGCTCTTCCGCTTCGGCTGGAAATTGCTCGTGTCCGGCCTGCTCGACCAGGGGTACCAGAGCCTCTCGGACCTCATTATCGGCAAGGTGTTCACCAGCACGGATCTCGGCTATGTGAGTCAGGGAAAGAAGTACCCTCAAGCGCTCGGCGTCACCCTCGACGGCGCGATCCAGCCCGTGATGCTCTCGGCGGTGGCGCACGTCCAGGACGACAAAGCCAAGGTCAAGCGGCTGGCTCGCCGCGCGCTCAAGACGAGCACCTTCCTTATCGTCCCTGCCATGACCGCCTTCGCGGTCTGTGCCGACCCCCTCGTCGCGCTGCTCCTTGGCCCCAAGTGGCTGCCTTGCGTGCCCTTCCTCCAGATGTACTGCTTCATCTACGCGCTGCTGCCCATCCATACCACGAACCTACAGGTGCTCAACGGCGTCGGCCGCTCTGACCTATTCCTCAAGCTCGAGGTGGTAAAGAAGATCGTGGGGCTCGCCATTATGTGCTTCTGCGCCTTCGTCTTGCGCGACCTCTACCTCATCGTCATCGGCTACATGATCAACGGCGTGATCTGCACCTTTATCAACGCCTCGCCGAACAAGCGCGTTATCGGGTACGCGTACCTCGAGCAGGTGCGCGACATTTGCCCCGCCTTTGCGCTCTCTGCCGCCGCGGCCGCGGTCGCCATCCCTGTGGGCGCCCTCGGTCTTCCCGCGATCGGGACCGTCGTCGTCCAGGTCCTTGTGGTCTGCGCTGTTTACCTTGCCTTTGCCAAGCTCTTCCACGTTGAGGAGCTCGAGTATCTCCTGAACACCCTCAAAGAGCTTAAGATGAAGAAGACGGCGGGCGCCGCGTAGTCTGCGCTGCCGTCATGTAACCGCCTACTCCCGATGTTTGGAGCGCCATATGTCCGATTCGCCTATCCTCGTCACCCGTTCCTCCATGCCCCCGTTCGAGGAGTACGTGAAGGAGATCGAGCCTTTGTGGGAGTCCCACTGGCTCACGAATATGGGCGAGAAGCACCGTGCCCTCGAGGCGGCGCTCGAGAACTACCTGGGAGTCGACGACCTCGCGCTTTTCGTCAACGGACACCAGGCGCTCGAGTGCGTGCTCGAGGCCATGCAACTCAAGGGTAAGGTCATCACCACGCCGTACAGTTTCGCCTCGACGACCCACGCCATCGTGCGCAAGGGTCTCACGCCCGTCTTTGCGGACATCAAGCCCGATGATTACACCATCGACCCCGCCCAGATCGAGTCGCTCATCGACGAGGACACCTGTGCCATCGTCCCCGTGCACGTGTACGGCAACCTCTGCGACGTTGACGCGATCCAGGACATCGCGGACAGGCATGGTCTCAAGGTCATCTATGACGCCGCGCACGCCTTCGGTGTATTCCGCGGGGACCGTTCCTCGGCTACCTTCGGCGATGCGGCCATGTTCAGTTTCCACGCCACGAAGGTCTTCAACACCATCGAGGGCGGCGCGGTTTGCTTCCGGGATCCTGAGCTCAAGACCAAGCTCAACCGTTGGAAAAACTTCGGTATCGCCGACGAAGAGACGGTCGAGTACGTCGGCGGTAACGCAAAGATGAACGAGTTCGCGGCCGCCATGGGCCTGTGCAACCTTCGCCACCTCGATGGCGAGATCGCCAAGCGCCAAAAGGTCGCCGAGCGCTACTGGGAGCGCCTCGAGACCGCCCCGGGCGTCAAGGTCTGTCGCCCCGCTGCCGGCATCACACCGAATTACGCATACCTGCCGGTCGTCTTCGAGGAGGACGAGTTCGGAGCCACGAGGAACGACGTGTTCGATGCGCTGAAGGCGCACGACGTGTACGCACGCAAGTATTTCTACCCCCTCATCAACGACTTCGACTGCTATCGTGGGCGCGAGGGCTTCGACTCGTCCCGGACCCCGGTGGCTAAGCACGTGGCCGATCGCGTGCTCACGATGCCGATGTACGCCGACCTTGCCCTCGAGGACGTCGACCGCATCTGCGACATCGTGCAAGCGTGCGGCAAGTAACCTCCCCGAGCATCACGACTTCGAAGCCCCTCGAGTAAGGAAGACCTCCCGTGGAAAAGCCCCTCGTCTCCATCGCCGTCACGGTCTACAACCATGAGCGCTACATCGAGCGGTGCATCCGCGGCATCGCGATGCAGAAATGCGACTTCCCCTTCGACGTGTGGATCGGGGAGGACTGCTCGCCCGACGGCTCGCGGAAGGTCCTGAATCGCCTCGAGGCTGAGCTGCCGGACAATTTCCACTTTCTCTACCGTGAGCACAACATGGGTGATGCCGGAGACGGCAACTCGAGCGACTTGCTCTCCCGTTGCACGGGCAAGTACTTCGCTATGTGCGAGGGGGACGACTTCTGGACCTATGACCATAAGCTTCAGGAACAGGTCGATTACCTAGAGAGCCATCCGGACCATGTGGCCTGCTTCCATCATTGCGAGGTCGTGGGGGAGGATTCCGAGCCCAATGGCGAGAAGTACCCGGACTGCCTTGAGGAGGAGTATTCCTTCAAAGAGTACTTTTACTGCACCATGCCGGGACAGCTCGGAACGATGATGGTCCGTTTGGACGACTATAACGAACAGAAGCGGCGCTTCGTCGCCTGCCGTGCCTATGAGAACTACGCCTCAGACCGCCGCAACGCCTTCATGCTGCTCGTGGGCGGCAAGATCCACGTTATCCAGGAGAAGTGGAGCGCCTACCGCCATGTGATCAAGGGGGGCGCCAGCTATTCCGCAAAGACACAGATCAACGAGCGCTATGCAAAAAACGAGATCGACTTCTTTTCCACGGTTGTCGATTACGCCCAGAAGTCGGGAAATCCCGAGGCAATAGAATGTGCAAAGGCTTGCTACTATCGCGTGCTCCTCAAGTGGAGCGTCGGAAGCGTAAAAGTGGCCCGGCTCGGCGACTCCTTTAAGGCCGTGATGACCGAGAAACGATGGCCGGCCTACCTTTGGGGCGTGCCTCGTTGGTACGCCGTCCTTGGCACGCGTGCGCTCAGGGGCAGGGGAGTGAGCCTCTAGGGGGGCTTTCTGTATCCTAGGAAGCGAAGCATTTTTAGTGCTTTTTCTGCTTTATCCGGATTGTTGGACGGTCAAGAATGGAGTTGAAGAGATGAAAACTAGAAGTAGTGCTTCCCTCCTGGTGCTCTCGCTGATGGCGTTTTTGATCATCGGGGTATCATGTTTCTCGGCATTCCCGCTAAGCGCCCTTGCGGAGTCCGGTAACACAAAGACGATGTACCGTCTCTATAACCAGTACTCTGGGGAACACTTCTACACTTCCACGACGTATGAGGTCGGAAATTGCGTGACTCAGGGATGGAAATACGAGGGCATCGGCTGGACGGCACCCGCAAGCTCGAACTCTCCTGTTTATCGACTCTATAATCCTTACACCGGTGACCACCACTATACGTTGAGCGCTGACGAGCGCGATCAAGACGTTGCCGCGGGTTGGAAGTACGAGGGAATCGGCTGGTATTCCGACGATGCAAAGACTTCGCCTGTGTATCGCGAGTACAATCCTTACGCCACTACCGGAACCCACAACTACACCGGCCAGCGCTCAGAGCATGATCATCTCATTTCTGTTGGCTGGAGGGGCGAAGGTGTTGGCTGGTATGCCGTTTCTGTGCCTACGAAAGCCCAGGATCTTCAGGACAACTCTGATAAAACCGCCGTTGGCGAGGGGCTTAATGTAAACAGCTCATCTGTTTGCGTATACAGGATGTATCTGAAATCCACGGGGGAGCACCTCTATTCGGCTGATCTTACCGAGATTGGCGAGCTTATTACCAAGGGCTGGAAGTACGAAGGGCCCGGCTGGCTTGCGCCGAAGAGCTCGAACACCCCCGTGTACCGCGTATATAACCCGAACTCCGATGACCATCATTACACGACCAGCGCGTCCGAGAGGGACCAGCTCGTTTCTGCGGGTTGGATTGACCAAGGCGTCGGCTGGTACTCTGATGATGCGAAAACTGCTGTGATTTATCGTGACTACAATCCTAACAAGTCGAGTCACAATCATAATTACACGGGCGATAAAGCCGAGCACCAGAGCCTGATTTCCCAGGGGTGGAAGAGCGAAGGCGTTGGCTGGTATGCGCTTGCGCTCACTCGTACGGTAACGCAATCGAATGCTGGGAATATCGCAAGCTCTCAGAACTATGCGGTGGTCGATCGCGGTGCGAGGAAGACCTACCTATATTACCCGGACGGTTCTTTGGCGCGTACCGTTGACGTGATCCCGACAGGCGGAATCGACCTTAGCGGGACCCATGTCGTGTGCCGTAAGGCGCGCGGCTACTGGGCCGAGCCGTATTGCTACGATGTCAACGACTGGTGGGTTTGTTTTGTCGATGCGGTGATGAGCTCACCGTCTTATTACAACGGCAATGCGGTTTCTCAGTACGTTGATGGACGAGGTTATGAGGACGGTGCCGGTTTCCACTATGGATGGGCTGGTTCTGGTTGCGTATGCATACCAAACCTGAGCGAAGCGAAGTATGTTTATGACTTCCTCGCCGTTGGATCAAAAGTGATCGTTTGCTAAGAGTTAAGTGAAGAGTTAAGTGTTCTGTTAACCGCGCCACATGTCGTGTGGCGCGGTTTTTGATATGCGGTATGCTTAAAAAGTTCTTGGAATAACTCGAAAGGAACATCAGGTCATGGAATTTAAGACTAGCGCCAGGGTATTCGCGGTCACCGCGGGCTTGGGTTTTGCCCTTGTCGGCGTTCCCGTTGTTGCTCTCGCCGATGATGCCGTTGCCTTGCCTGAAGGCACGACCGTCGTTACGGTGGACATGACGACCGAGACTGCTCAACCCGAGAAAAACGATGCCGTTGCAGAAGAAGTCGCTGCTCCTTCTGTTGACGAATATGTAAATAAGGATCAGGCAGCCCCTGACAACTCGAAGTCTGACGCAGTCGAGCAGCCGAGCGATGGCGTTACCGATGCTATTCCCTCCACCAAGGATGGGACTCCTGACGTCAGCGACGGCGCTGACAAGAACGAAGAGCCTGCAGGCAAGGACGATCCGAGCGTTAAGGTCTCGGATTCCGAGCAGCCTTCCGCTGGCACCGTCAGCGACCCGGCTTTCAAAGATGGTCAGCTCTCTGAGTCGACCGACAGCTCCGTCTCTGACGCTAATTCGAGCTCCAACAAGACCACCGGTTGGTCTAAGGACGGTAATAGCTACTCCGACGGCACCGGTAAGGCGTATACAGGCTGGGTCATCGATGACCATGCCGGCAACGGCCTCCAGCGTTGGTATGTCAAGAACGGCTTGCTTTTCCGCGATGGCCTCTTTGAGTCCAACGACGCCGCTTGGGGCTCGGGCTGGGCTTTTGCCCGCGCCGACACCGGCTATGTTGTGCGCGGCAAGTACATTGACCCTTTGACGGGGTTTGTCTATCTTGCCGATAACAACGGAAAGCTGCTTGCGCCGGGCTGGCAGGTTTCCTCTGATTTTGGCGATGGCCTTCAGCGCTATTACATCGAGAGCGGGTCTCATGCATGTGAACCGGGTCGCTCCGATAATGGCTGGGCTCACTACACCACGAAGCAGGGCTATGTCGTTCGCGGCAAGCATGATGATGCCCAGGGTCATGTTTGGCTCGCAGATAATGACGGCAAGCTTGAGTCCACTAAGGGTTGGCTTGTTACCACCAAGTACGATGGCGGCGGCATAAACTGGCAGCGCTATTACATGTGTTCCGGTGAGTTCGCTGGTTCTGCCAAGTCCGCTCGTTTCTATGCGACCGACGAGCACGGCGTTCAGGCTTTCTATTTTGGCATGGCTTTCCAAGGTTATGTGCTGAGGGGTTTCGGCCTCGGCACGAGCATGCAGGATTTTGTGTACGCTAACAATGATGGCCATATCGCCAAATCCACTTGGATGGTTACCGATCAGTTTGGCCAGGGCCTGCAGCGTTATTGGTTCGATTCGGGTGCTTGGGTCGCTCGCAACCGACTCGTTACTGCCGAAGAGGGCGCTGGTTGGTATGCGTGGGCTACCGACAAAGGTTATGTCCTCCGAGGCAAGATGGATGCCGGCAACGGTTATGTTTATCTTGCCAACAACGATGGCAAGCTCGAGTCCGGAGACGCTAACGGCTGGTTGGTGACAGGTGCCTATAGCGGCGGCCCGCTGCAGCGCTACTACATCGATCCGTCCATGCACGCCGCGAAGACCGGTTTCTTCAACGTTGGAAACTCTGCGTATTACGGTCTTTCCGGCACTGGCTATGTGCTTCGCGGTAAGAAGAAGACGAACGAGGGTATTGTTCTTGCCGATAACGATGGGCGCCTGAACCGTGTGAACGGTTGGTTCGTGTCTGCTGCGTACGACGGCGGTGCTCAGCGTTACTTCATGGTCTCGACCGGAAAGGGCTATTCGGTTGCGAAGACCGGCTTCTTCAAAGCGTCAATGGACGGCTTTAATGGCCAGGTGAATTTCTATGGCAACACGGATACCGGCTATGTTGTTCGCGGAAAGCACCGTATTAGCGCCGGTATGCTGCTTGCGAACAACGAGGGCGTTCTTCTTGATGACCTGAATCTTCCTGGCAAGCAGGAGAACGCTTTCTTCGTTACAACGTATTTTGATGGCGGTGCCCAGCGCTATTACCTTATTAAGTCCGACGGTCACCTTCTCGCCAAGGTCGGTAAGTTCACCGTTGGTGGCAAGGATTACTATGGCCGTGAGGATCAGGGCTATGTCGTGAGAGGCTTCTATAGCGCTCCCGATGGCTCTTCATATTATGGAAATAATGACGGCGTCCTCCAAAAGATCGGTTGGTACAATGACGGCGGCGTTTGGTGCTTCTTGGGCCCGAACGGCAATATCATTCGTTCGAATGCTGCGTATAGCGCATGGAATACGATTAGGAATTGGTCTAGCGAGACCTCTTACCTTATCTGTATCGACAATACGAATTGCCGAACGATTATTTTCCAGGGTTCTGCCGGCAATTGGATTCCTGTTTCCGACAATATCTGCAGTGTCGGCGTCAATAAGACCGTGGGCAATGATGTTTTCGGCCAGACCGTGCGCGGTGTCTTCAAGATCCAGAAAAAGGGTCTTATGATGGGCAATGATCCCGATTATTATTATTGGAGCGAGTTCTTCTGCCCCGGTGGATATGCTGAGGGTCAGCGATTCCACTCTGTGGGTTATTACCGCAGGTATGGCACTGATTATACGAACCCCGACAACCGTGGTCCTCAGTTCGACAAGGGTATTGGAACTGCTGAGACCCACGGCTGCGTCAGGTTGCTGATGGATGCGGTGAAGTTCATCTACGATAACTGCCCGATCGGCACTTTGGTGTACAGCTACTAATACTGTTTTATTGACAGGATGGTATATTGGGTGATGAGCTAACTTGGCTCATCACCCATTTTGTTTACGGAAAGCGGCTCACGTGTCATCAATTGATAAAACACGCCATGGGAAATCTCCTGTCGTTGCAGTGGTTATGTCTACCTATAACGGTGCGGAGCATGTTAAAGACCAGCTTGATAGCATTTTTGATCAGGTACTAAAACCTGATTATGTTATCGTCCGCGATGATGGTTCCTCTGATCGAACACTTGATTCTCTTCGTCCTTATGCTTCGACGGGCGCGATACAGCTCGTCGAAGGCAAAAACCTGGGAGTCGTCGGCTCTTTTTTGGACGGCTTAGCTCATGTTCCAGCAGGAGTAGATTTTGTTTTCCTTAGCGATCAGGATGATGTTTGGCATAAAGATAAGATTTCGCGTGCTATAGCTCTTGTTGCTGGGTTTGACCAGTCGAAGCCCCTGTATTACTGTGCCGAGTATACGTTTTGCGATGCTCAGATGCACAAAGGCGAACGATCCCATCTTTTGAACGGCGATGTAGACCTTTCTCATCTAATGTATGAGAATCCTACCTCGGGCAACACATGTCTTATAAACCGTGTGCTTCTCGATATTGTTGTTTGTGCGGGCTCAAAAGACGTGTATTGTCACGATTGGTGGCTTGCCTTAGTTGCTTCGGCGCTGGGGTCTGTTGTGCACGATGATTTTGATTGCTTGGATTATCGAAGAACAGGCTCTAATGCCAGTCCTACTGGTATGAGTTTCTTTGGTTTGTTGAGGTACAGGATCAATACCTTTTTCAAGAAAGGTGATTTCGACAAGATCTCGTCTCAACTGAATCGGCTGTTTGAACTGTATGGGCAGCTTATGATACCTAGCAATCGGGCTAAGGTTCAGAGATTTGTGCGTGGAAATCGATTCTCAAAAGCTGTTACTCCATACCGTCTGCGTCAAAAGCTGACCGATGAGCTTGCGCTTAGGTTGTTCTTTTTGTTCGGTCTTCTCTAAGTAGTTAAGGAAAGCATATGCCTCTCGTCTCCGTAATTATGTCTGCATATAAGGAGAAGCCGAATATCTTTGCCGAGGCGGTTGACTCGGTGCTTTCTCAGACTTTCATCGATTTCGAATTCATCATCGCACTTGATGCGCCTGACAATATTGAACTGAGACAACTGATAGAAGGATATGCAAATGCAGATTCCCGTGTTCGCCCCTTGTTCAATAATCGAAACCTTGGTCTTGCGGAATCTCTGAACAACGCAATTACGCATTCTACGGGCAAGTATATTTGCCGTATGGATGCTGATGATATTTCCCTTAACGATAGAATCGAGCGCCAGCTTAATTGGCTGACGGAGGCTGACGCGGATCTTATCGGAGGCGAAATGATCGTTGTCGATGGTGCGGGAGAGGACCTTTATGTCGTTAACAACCTTCCGAGCTCTCCAGAAAAGGTCAACAGGGCTCTAAGATGGAATAATTGCGTGCCTCATCCAACCTGGTTAGGGAAGCGGGAGATTTTTGAATCGGGTTATCGCTGCATTCCGCTTTGCGAAGATTATGATTTGCTTCTCAGATCTGCTTTAGCTGGAAAGAAACTGAGCAATGGAAAAGGCGTTGTGTTGAAGTATCGGATGGGAGAAGATAGCATCTCTCGCTCCAATCTGTATGACCAATATCTATATATGCGCTACCTTACCCATGCGTACGCTCAGGGGAAGGTTGTGGACCTTGATGCTGCTGCAGCGTGGGTCTCTCATCGTAGTACGGAATCAAAAAAGTCGAGGTATCAGAGCGCAAATGAAAGCTTCAATTTGGCAATGCGCCGAATTGAAGCTCGTGAATTCATAAGAGCTTTCGGTTGTTTAGCGACGATCGCCTTTACTTCTCCTGCGTATGTGGCAAAGATGTTCAGGCTGGTTTTCGCTGCACTTGCCCTCTGATTTTCGCTAGCTAAAACCTGTAGTAGCAGGCGTCTGGAATAGTCTGACGGAGGTTGGGATTGAAATAAGGATCGGGCTTTGAGAATACGTCAGCCCATTTACTCATCATCAAGGCTTTTTCTCCGAAATAACGGGTCCTTGCGGATCCGCTCTCGTCACGTCCTCGAGAAACCGATTCATAGTGGTACAACTCGACCCAAGGGGTGTAGACGATTAGCTTTCCTGCTTTGCGGAGCTTTAGGCAGAAGTCCACATCGTTATAGCTCACGGCAAAGGAGGGGTCATAGCCTCCCACGGCGTCGAAATCGTTGACGCCGACCATCATGCACGCACCAGTGACTGCGCTAAGGCCTCGCTGCACGGTCGAAAGATGGAAGTAACCTCCGGGGTTGTCTCGCGGCAGCCCTTGGAAGAAATGCGCCGCATCGTTCGCGAGAATGACTCCCGCGTGCTGAACCGTCTCGTCCGGATAGTAGAGTCGCGCGCCAACTGCACCGACATTGGGTCTGGCGCAGTTGCCCAGTAGCTGCTCAATCCAATCGGGTGTGATGACCTCAGTATCGTTATTTAGCAGCAGGAGGTATTCACCACGAGACTGCCCTCGCCCGAAGTTGATCAGCTGGGAGTAATTGAATCCGGTGCCATTCCAGTGAATTACTCGGATGCGGGGATGTGACGCGAGCCCGTCATAATAAGCAAACGTGCTATCTTCAGTGCTATTGTTCTCAACGACGATGATCTCGTAATTCGAGTACGTGCTCTTCTTCTCGATGGAGCTGAGGCATCGATCGAGCAAATCGATGTGATCTTTATTTGGGATAACAATCGAAACCAGAGGTTTGTTTTCCGGGACTGCATAGGTGACTCGGTAACAGAACGGGAAAGCGCCCTCGGTCACCGTTCCTTTTTCTCCGACGCGCTCAAGATGGGCCTTCACGGCTTTGATGCCTGCGGTTATCGCATAGGGCTTTATCCCTGCATTGCCAGAAGTAGAGTTCTCGGTTACGCGCCAGTGATAGAGAACATGAGGCACATGATGGATATAACGTGCCTTTTCTGCAGCTTGTAGTGTGATGTTGTGATCCTGCGCTCCATCGTTATCCGCGGTATTTGGGATGAGTGCGTCCAGAAGCGTTTTCCTGATGCATAGCATGTGACAGATGTAATTGTTGCTCCTCAGGTGATCAAGATCGAAGTCGCTCTTGAAGCTTGGGCTCGTGAGAGTCCCGTCGGGAAGAAGCTTGTCCTCATCGCAGTAGAGCAAATCTACGTCACTGTGATTATTGATGGCTTTGGCGTATTCAAAGAGCAGGTTGGGTTCGATTATGTCGTCATGATCGAAGAAGCAGATGAAATCGCCTTTTGCAGCGGCTTGGCCCGCATTCGTGTTCAAAGAGATTCCGAGGTTCTCCTGAAGCTCAATTACCTTGACCCTTGCGTCGATCGAAGCAACCTCGTTGATGTGTTCTTTGAGCTCTGCGTCTTTGGGCGTGGAGTTTACAAGGATACATTCCCACTTCGGATATGTTTGGCTTCTAAGGGAGGAGATCATCTCTTCAAATAGGTTAACGGGAGTTTTGTAAAGCGGAACAATTACGCTGAAGAGAGGCTCTTCGCCAAACGTTACCTTACGCTGTTGGGAGAGCTGGTATGGGGTTGCCCTATGAAGGCGGAACCACTCGGGATAATAAGGGTCGACACCGGCGTTGTTAAAATACAGGGTGTCTTTTTGTTTCTGGATAGAACTCCAGTACTGAGCTGAAATAACGGTCTGAATTTGTATCCCAGGACGTTTGGACTCCCAAGCATTGATCGTAATATCGTCGATGCCCCAGGGGAGTTTGACGGATACGGCTATCTGGTGCCTCCCGTCGGCCCCAGGTCCTTCCGGCATCTCTCTAACGTTGCCAAGGGCTACGAAGGAATCGGCCAAAACAGATAGGTTCTCATCTTGAATACGAAGTCGTAAGTCCCCTGATTTCTCGCCAGGAAAAGTAAAGACCATCCTGAACTGAAGGTGGTCGGGGCAGGAAATGATGTCTGTGAGTTCGAAATCCTGCGAACCGTCCCTTAACGTGTGGCTTTCGTCGTAGCAACGAATTTCGGAGCAGAGCTCTTTATGCAGCCGATAGTTAAGCCTTGATTGCCACTTTGCAACATCAAAATCTATTGAGTGCTCAGAAAAATCGACTGTCACCCCCCCCCTCGTCACCGCGGCGATGAAGTAGTGGGCGGATGGGCGTGGCAGATCTGGGGTAACTGCGACAAACTCATCGTCGCCTAAGCAAAAGAGCTTGCATGGGAGATTGCCACCGTCCTCGTCCTTGTAAATGACTCGTGCCGAATTTCGACCGAGGCCATTGATGCGGAGTTTTTCATAAATCTTGTGATTAGCGCGGCAGATACCAAGCGAAGCGATGTCCATATCGGGTCCGTATTCTCGTTGCGGTTGAATGTTGTTCAAGTGGTTCGTGAAAATAGCACGTATGGTATTCATGATGAATGAACCGAAACTTAGCCGTGCCGGGAGGTCACAGATGCCTCGATTCTCAATAGTGATTCCATTTTACGATGGGTTGGATAATATCTATGAATGTGTTGGGAGTATCTTCAACCAAGGGGTCAACGAGGTCGAAGCAATCATCGTTGACGATCGCGACAAGAGGTGCTCCGGAGATGGGCTGGAAGGCCTCTTCGAGTTCGAGCCACGTGTTCGGATACTCCATCGTCAGACTAATGGCGGCACATTACGAGCGCGTCGCGATGGCGTTTTGGCCTCAAACGGCGATATTGTGCTCCTTCTTGATCAGGACGACGCCCTATCCGATGGCTGCCTTTTGGGGATTGCCAGGGAATTCGTGTCGTGCCCTGTCGATATTCTTCACTTCGGTGCGAAAGTGCTTGCCGAAACTGATCGAGCAAATGATGCCGCAGCAGGCATGGAGAGCTTCCTGACCCCTCCCGTTAGATTATTGCAAGGCGACGAGATACTTGTTCGGCAATTCGCGTTTGAGGACGGCTTCGATTGGCATGTGCACCATAAAGCCTATCGCGGCGAGTTCGCGCGAGGTTGCTGGTCAAAAGCTGCGGATGTCCGTCTGACGCTTTCGGACGACCTGTACCTCAGCTTTATCCTTGCGTCGGAGGCGAAGAGCTACCGTGCTGTTGACGAGCATTGGTACCTCTATCACTTGGGTAGGGGAGAGACTCTTGGCGGATCGTATAGCCTCGAGTCACTTAGGAGGGTAAGCGAGCTTGATGCGAAGGCGCTGAAGCTACTGCGCGAGTTTGTTGCTCGGCCTGATGAAGTGCATAGCAGAAGCGACTGGGAAGAGAGGCTCGGCGATGTCCGGGACCATCTGATCGAGCATGTTGCGAACGAGATGGCCGACAATCTCCCGCTCGAGAGCAGAGATGAAGCAATAAAGATCGTATGCGAGGCTTGGTCTCCAAATGACTTCGCAGGCGAGCTTTGGCGCTTTGCGCGCGACCGGGCGTATGGCCTTTATGATTCAGGTGTGTATCCAAAGAAGCATGACGAGCTTTACGTATTGACTGATCAAGCGCAAAGCCTTGACGTGCGCGTTAATGGAGAAGGGACGTTGCGCTATCAACAGATGAAAAGCGCCGCTCTTCGGCATCTGAACGACCTTGAGACTATTGCTCCGCCCGCTCATAAGCTTGTGCATCGCATCGGTCGTTTATTCGGCTGAGTGCGGCGCGCTATACTTATTCAATATTTCTTGGCTTTTTCGTAACGCGATAATTATCGGGAAAGGCGACGACCGTGCCGACATTCTCTGTTGTTGTCACTGCATACAAGAACGACCAGTTTCTGCCTGCTTGCTTGCAGAGCATTGCCGATCAAACCATGCCCGATTGGGAGTGCATCGTGGTTAACGATGCGAGTCCCGATGATACAAGCTCGATTGCGCATGAGTTCGCCAAGAAGGATGATCGCTTCAAGGTTCTTGACCTTGAGGTAAACGGAGGGCTCCACCTTGCTCGCCGTGCTGGCGTCGAGGCGTGCCGAGGCGACTACGTCATATTCCTTGATGCCGATGACGACTTCTCCGCCGATGGTCTTGAGCAGATGGCTGTGCGGTTGGCACAATCGCCCTACGATATGGCTCACTTCGGAATCAAAGTTATTCCTGATGGCGCCGATGAGAAAACATGCGCCTCTTTTGAGGACAATGTAAACGCCGATCAGCCGGTCCTCGAGCGTGACGATCTTCTTCGTATCGTATTTACCTGCGAAGGCGGCTATGCACGAGACTGGCGCGTGACTCAGCGGGCATATTCGCTCTCGCTGGCCCGAAGCGCGTTTGCGGCAATGACCGATAAACGGCTTGAGCGCGCTGAGGACTGCTATGAGTATCTTGTTCTGGCGAGTAAAGCGAAGTCCGAGGTGTCCTTTAACGACATTCGGCTCTTGAATTACCACTACGGCCGTGGAATCACGGGGACTCGGCGCATCGATGGAGCCACGTTCGCGCGGTTCTGTGAGCAGTTCCGAGATTGTGTCGATGCGATCAATGGCTATGCTGGTTCCGGTCTTTCTTGCTATGCAGCGGGCTCTTATTCCAAGCTCATGGACCTTCTTATGAACGATTGGCTGGTCCGAGTGGCGAATTCGGAAAAAGAGAAGGCTGCCGGCACTTTTGCCGTTGTTTTCGGCAACGATACCGCCGCAGTTCAGCTGATGCGACTTGCTCGCGATGCCGCATATGAGCTGTATTCCAACAACAAGCCCTTCAACGAGAAAAGCGATTGCGCCATCTGGTATACATGGGCGGATTCGTTTGCGTCTTGTGTAAGCGGAGAGATGCAAAAGGAGTTCACCGCGCTTAGGGCCCAGACCTGTGGACACTTGTTTGATTTGGAGCGCAGGAGCGCTTGGTGCGTTTCGGACGATGCTTGCTCTCCGACCATTGCTCGACGTCGCGATCACGAAAACCAGGATATACGTATCTTTGTGACCACACACAAGGATGTCGACCTGTACCACAGCAACATCCTTCAACCGGTGCAAGTAGGAGCAAAGAATCCTCGACGCCGCCTTCTATGGGCCTTCCAGGACGATACTGGTGACAACATTTCTCTAAAGAACGCGATGTATTGTGAGCTCACCACACAATACTGGGCATGGAAAAACGTGGATGCGCGGTATTACGGATTCTGTCACTATCGCAGGTATTTTGACTTCTCGGCCGAAGAGCATGAGGAAAATCCCTACGGTGAGGTCATGGACGGCTATATAGATTGGGGCTCGCAGAAGCGTTACGGTTTGGACGACAAGACCATTGCCGAATGCGTAAGCGGCTTCGATATCGTGACCACCGGCATCAAGGACTTGGAGAATTTTCCCGAGAAATATTCGAGTCCTTATGACCATTATTCACGCGCGCCGTATCTGAAGATCGCCGATCTCGACCGTGTGCTCGCCATCGTCAAGGAGCTTCATCCTGATTATTCCGAGGACGTTGATTCCTATATTTCTGGGCACTTTACTTGCTTCTGCAATATGTACATCATGCGCAAGGAGCTGTTCTTCCGCTATTGCGAATGGATGTTCCCGATTCTTGATGAGTTCTGCATGGGGTGGGATACCTCAAAGCTGAGCCACGAGACGCTTCGGACTCCGGGGCATCTTTCCGAAAGGCTCTTCAATATTTGGCTCACGCACGAGAAGCGCATTAATCCCGCGCTCAAGCATAAGCAACTCCAGTGCGTTCACTTTGAGCATCCCGAGCATTTGATGGAGCCGGTACTCGATCCAGCCGATAGCAAGGGTAAGCCAGCCATCCCCGTTGTGTTCGCTGCGGACAATAACTACGTCCCCATGGTGACAACCACGGTCTGCTCGATGCTCGAGAACGCTTCTAAGAATTGCTTCTACGACGTTGTTATCCTCGAGAAGGACTTCACCGAGCACAATAGGCACGTGATGCGTTCATTCTTCTCTCGCTATGAAAACGCCTGTGTCCGCTTCGTTAACGTGGCTGGTATGGTTAAGGCGTATGACCTTCAGACGAGCAACGAGCACATCAGTGTCGAGACGTACTATCGCTTCCTGATCCAGAAGGTGCTTCCTGGTTACGACAAAGTGTTGTACCTCGATTCCGATCTCATTGTCAGAGGCGATGTCGCGGAGCTGTATGCAACCGAACTCGGGGATAACCTGCTCGGGGCTGCGCACGATATCGACTATCTCGGCAACCTGAATATGAACGACGGCGAGCGTATGAAGTACACGCAGGAAGTGCTGGGGCTTAAGGATCCGTACGGGTATTTCCAAGCTGGGGTCTTGCTTCTCAATACCGCCGAGATGCGCAGGCTTTATCCGTTCCAAAAATGGCTCGAGATCGCTGCTGAGCCCAAATACATCTACGACGATCAAGACATTCTCAATGCTCACTGTCAGGGTAGAGTGACCTATCTGGACAATGCATGGAACGTCATGAATGACTGTGGCGGCAGGATCAAGAAGGTATTCTCGTTCGCCCCTGCAGACGTCTATGATGCTTACATGGCCGCTTATTCAACGCCGAAGATCCTTCACTACGCCGGGTTCGAGAAACCGTGGAAACTTGGTTTTTGCGATCAAGCCGAGTTGTATTGGTTCTATGCTCGTCAGACGCCGTTCTATGAGACTATGCTCGATATGGTTTATCCCGATCGGGGTGACTTGGCCGTCGAATGTGCAGAGGTCGAAAGGCGCGTTACGACTCCGGAACGAGCGGTCTCTGAGGATAGCCCGCTTCGAAAGGTGTTCGATGGAGTGCTGCCGCAGGGCTCACACCGACGGGAAATCGCTAAGGCAACCGTGCGGACGCTGCGCGGTCGACACTGACGAGCAGTTGAGCTAAGAACGGAAAGCCGTTGAGAGTACTCGTGATCATCCCTGCCTATAACGAGCAGGAAAATATTGTCTCTACTGTTGAGAAGGTCGTTTCCAGCGGCTATGACTACATTGTCGTTAACGATGGGTCTACCGACAATACACTTCAGGTATGCCGCAATAAGGGGCTTAATGTCCTTGATCTTCCTCAGAACCTGGGTATAGGCGGAGCTGTTCAAGCTGGCCATAAATACGCCAAAGCGTTTGGTTACGATGTTGATATACAAGTCGACGGCGATGGACAGCATGATCCGCGCTATATCCCTCGTCTTCTTGACGGGATTGGCAGAGGCTCTGATCTTGTGGTCGGATCTCGATTTCTTGAGGACGGAACCGGGTTTAAATCGACGTTTCTGCGTCGCGTTGGCATATCGTGGCTTGGCGCTCTGATTAGATGGTGCACGGGGGTAATCATTACTGATTCCACCTCGGGTTTCAGGGCTTGCGGTCCTCGGGCAATCGAGCTGTTTTGCCGGGAGTACCCAAGCGATTATCCGGAACCGGAGTCCATAGCATCTGCTGTTAAGCACGGTCTTACGGTTTCCGAGGTCCCGGTAAACATGCTGGCACGCAAAGGCGGAGAATCCTCAATCGGGGGACTTAGCTCCGTTTACTACATGATCAAGGTGACGCTTGCCGTCGTTATTGCGGCTTTTTCTGATTCTCGCGAGAAGTGAGGGCATATGAGCATCGCACTTAGGGTTTTAATGGTGGCGATTAGCGTCGTGTTTATTGGGTTTGTTGTTCGGCTTGTTGGCAAGGGCCGTCTTTTGCTTCGTTATTCACTTACTTGGTTGGCTTTGGGTCTTGTGTGCCTTCTCTGCTCGTTGTTCCCGGAGATCGTTTACGCGATTTCCGGTCTCATTGGTTTCGTTACACCATCAAACTTCATACTTGTTATCGGGCTTCTGCTTCTTTTGGTCATAGCTCTTTCGCTTACCGCGGTTGTTAGCAGGCTGTCTACAGCCAATAAAAACCTTGTGCAGAGAGTGGCTCTGCTGGAAAAGACGATCGAGTTCTCGCGCGGGGATTCCTTAAGGGAATAGGTTTTATACCTTGCCGTTTATCCTGCTTCCACGGAAATTGTGCCGCTTAGATAGCCCAGCTTTACCGATATGGATTGAATATGGACAGTTTGTCGCTTAAGAAAAATATGCTATGGAATTCCGCTGGTTCATTAACCTATTCGATGTGTCAGTGGCTTATTACCGTCCTTGTGGCCAGATTATCCCCGGATCTAAATGCCGCGGGAACCCTTGCTTTGGCAATGGCCGTTGCGAATATCTTTCAACCAATTGCTCTCTATCGGATTCGGTCTTACCAGGTATCTGATATCAATAACGACACTACATCGGGCGAGTACATCGGCCTTAGGTTCGTTACCATTGGCCTTGCGGCGGTTATCGTCGCTATTTACTCGTTGTTGACTATCAGCTCATCCGGCTATTTGTGCATCGCTCTCTATCTTGTTTATAAATCAGCGGACATCTTCACTGACGTTTTGCTGGGTATTGACCAAAAGCATATGCGAATGGATTACAATGGCCAGTCTCTCGGTCTAAGGGGCATCCTCTCTGTTGCCGCGTTCTCACTGTCGATGGTTGCATCTGGCAGCTTGGAGCTCTCGGTTCTGTCTATGTCTTTAGCCACCTATCCCGTGATCATTCTGGACTTAAAGAGGGCGTCACGATTTGAGTCTGTAAAGCCGGAGTTTCATATTCACTCGATTGCTTCACTCCTCATTCGGTGCCTCCCCTCGGTAATTGGCTTGTTTGCGTGTAATCTTGTCGTCACGCACGCAAGACAATATTTGAGCGGGACGATGGGGCATGAAGCGCTTGGGATATATGCCTCTGTCTGCACTCCTGTTGTCATTGTGCAAGCTTGTGCTGGGTATGTTTATGCCCCGTTATTGGGGTCGTTCGCCGCATTGATCGCCGATAAAGACGACGCAGGTTTTAAAGAACTTTTGGCTAAGGTGCTCGGTGCCCTCATCGTTGTTTTCGCAATCGGCATCTTATTGTTTTCTGTCGCAGGGCAGATGCTCCTTGATTTGGTTTTCGGGCATAAAATCAGTGCTTACTCGAACCTTATGGTCCCCGCATTGATTTCATGCGCAAGCTCTGCCTGCATTGTTTTTCTCGGGGATTTGCTGGTTGCTAGACGCCGAATGGTTGCATGTTGCGTCTGTAACCTTATCCCGTTGGCGGTCGCGTATCTGCTCACACCTTGCTTCGTGATGCTCTTTGGCATGAACGGAGTTAGTTTCGTTATTGCCCTGGCTTATCTGGTGGGTATTATCTCGATGTTTGTTCCTCTTTTGGGTCGCTTTGAGAACTTATCCAGCGAGCAAAACGCACGTCAAAATATAGATTAGGTAGATACCGTTCATAGTCTGCTCTGCTACGATAAGCGACTTGGTGGCAACTTCTTTATTAAATCGGAGCATTCCCTTGCGAATCAAGATGATCCCAAAAGGTGCAAATGGGAGGAAATATCGCCCTTGGACTCCAAGGATGATGTAATCGGTAATGGCCCAGCCGGTCATCAATGAATAAAGGACCGCGAGGGCGCTGACGATCAGAACAGCGATGGCAACGATTCTCGTTTTTGTTCCGAAGCAGTCCTCATCCTTGATGCCGTGCATAGATCCAAGGTAGAGAATAACCGCATAGCCGGCTGTAAAGAACGCGGGCGCTTTTAGGTTGGGCTGGAACCATCCGAGGGAGCCGCCTAGGAAAGTGTCGATGTAAAAAGCGAGCTGTGAATGCAGCGTTTTTACTAGAATGAGCAAGGCAGTAAGCGGGTGAGCTACGAGGTCCATTAACTGAATCGATTGAAATTCAGAAACGCCCGTGATGTCGGTCGAGTTGGCATCTCCCGCTCCTGTAAGCCCCAGCATTCCAAGGAGCGTATCCAGTCTCAAGAGTATAAATGCGAACACCGGAAGTGCCACAATGAGCGCCCGATAAATAACAGACGCTCTCTTTGATGGGTAACGTGAAGCCGGAATAAAGAACACAAGGACAAGCAGCAATGCATAGACGCCTTTACAGGTGCCTAGGCAAAGCGCCAGTACTGCATAGAGCACTAAATCCGCTGGCGGTATCGAACCCTTTCCCTTTATCAGCTTGAGCGACAATGCAGTAAATAGAAAGCTGTAGCCGATCAAGGGCGCATCATACGAATACGATGCAGCCAGATGGAGGGTCATAGGCAAAAGCGCCAGGGTTTCAAAGACTGGTTTGCCTATAGGGGCAGTTTTTACTGCAGCAATAATCAACGTTGCAAAAAAGAGGAAATTAAATAGCCGGCCTAGGTAAAACGTTACCTCTCCGTTTAATCCCAACAATCGCCCAAGAGATATACCGGCGGCTGACGCGAAACGAACGGGAATGGGGTTTGAGGTGACATTTTTCGCGGAGGTGTGTTTCGTGACCATTGTGGCTGGTTCGGAATCCGCTTTCGCGCCGATCGCGTCCATGCCGATGCTGTATTTATTGCTGTTAAGCTCTGTTTCTGATATCGACTGGTCGTAAAAGTCGCTATCTGTTTTCCTGGCCTGAACGCTCAAATACCCTTCGCCGTCTTCTCCAGTCTCCCTTGTGACGTTAAATCCGTTTGCGTAGCAATAAGAAGAAATGTAATGGTATTCCTCGTCAGGGACAGTGCCGGGCGCCATAACGACTGCAAATGCGATGCCTGAGGTTAAAAGACAAAACAGAAAAGGCAACTCGGCGAAGTCGATTCCCCTCTTTTCTTGCTTATGCTGCGAGCGAAGCAGATACGATGCCAAAATTGATATAGAGAATACTGCGCAGACAATGATCGGCGCGGCTAATGATGCGCTGCTCGAGTAGTGAATCAGGAGCGCATGCGCACCTGTATATACGATGAGGACGGCTATGAGCGCGTAGCAGATTCGCGGAATTCTCTTAGTTAAGGGTTTTGCTTGAGCTGAACTCATGGGGTCCTCGCTTGGTCTATTTCGTTAGGTTATGGCTTTGGATGATAACATTAGCCTATATTCATGCGAGGCCGCTTACCCTGCGGTGCAGCATGGCTTGCTGTGACTGTAGAGGAGGGTCTCATCTCTTTGCGAATTTGCATCTTTGCGCATCATTATCACCCTCAACTTAGCGGTATCGCGAACTATGTGGATGCGCTGTCGCATGCGTTGATTGCGCGAGGAAATGAGGTGCTCATTGTTGCCCCCGATACCCAGGGAGTCGGCTGCGGCTTCACCAGGGAAGACGGGGTCGAGGTTCTCCGCCTGCCGTGTCTGAGCCCTATGGACGGTCGTCTTCCTATTCCTTTAAAAAACCGACTTTATCATCGGCTTTTTGGAGAATTGTCCGCTCGTCAATGGGACGGCGTCTTTGTGAATACGCGTCTCTTTTCGCATAGCCTCGAGGGTCTCAAACTTGCCAAAAACCAAGACCATAAAGCTATAGTTTTGGATCACGGTTCCGCCTATCTTTCGTTTGGCATAAAAGGCCTCGATTGGTTCGTAAGGCGTTATGAAGATGCGATCACGCGTAAAGTCAAGGCATATAAGCCTGATTTTTATGGGGTATCGGCGAAGAGCTCAGAGTGGCTCGCGCATTTTGGAATCGCGTCTAAGGGGGTCCTTTCGAACTCGATTGATGCTGCGGCGTATCGTGCTAAATCATCCGGGAGGGATTTTCGCTCCGAGCTCGGAATCGCCCCGGAACAGCCGCTCGTTGCTTTTGTGGGCCGGTTGATTCCCGAGAAAGGCATCTCTTCTCTTGTCGAGGCCTCATGCTCTGAGGCGCTTCGCGAGCGTGGGGTCGTGTTCGTGCTCGCGGGCGAGGGACCGCTTGCATCAGAGGTCGAAGAGGCCTCCAACGACGAGCTTCGCTGGATTGGCCGAATAGACGCTCCTGATGTCGCGGCGTTATTTCTCCAAGCGGACATTCACTGCCTGCCTTCCCGTTCGGAGGGTTTCTCGACGGTTCTGCTGGAAGCCTCTGCCTGCGGGACACCTTCGGTAGTCACTGATGTGGGGGGCGCCAGGGAGCTTTTGCCCGATGACTCTTGTGGACTCATCATTCCCTCGATGACTACGCCCGATGTTGTGAAGGCTATCGTAAGGTTGTGCGACGAACCTGGGTTGCTCGCAAGGGAATCGTATAACTGCCGCAAGCTCGTTGAGCAGCATTATTCTTGGGACACTACGGCTGAAGCATTGGAAGCGGCTATTCGCTCGGCCGTCTGAGATGGTTTACGAAAGGACAACTCCTTGAACGCAACGTTTGGACCAATTGTCCGGGGCAGCGAGAAACTGTATATTCGCTGCGTCGTTTCGGATCTGGAGGCTGGTTCCACACTCGAATTGTATGCGGAGACAAGCGATGGCGTGTCTTGCCCAAGTATCTTGGCGCCGCTGAATGGCGTGGGGTCGGGTCCGGGAGACTTTGTCTGTTGCGTTCCTGATCTTGATGTACCGGGTTATTCTCTGTGCATTAAAGAGACATCTGCCATCGGCTCTTTGGCTGGATCCGCCATTTTCTCCTTTACCTCGTCTCGTGCGAAGTGGGAGTCGCGTGTGAACTATAAGCTTCATTCGGACGTTTGTGCAATTCTTCGAGATAAGGACCGTAACCCTTAGCTCAATAAAGCCGAGATTTCTCTTGACGAGGTGATCGAGGGCTTTGATTGCTTTGTCGTTCGTTTCTCGGTGACGTATCCCGAGAAACTTGGGGGAGATGTCCTGGTCGAGGCTCTTGATATGTCATTGCGCCCTTACGATTCGAAGCTCGTTGATTTTGGTGGAGGAGTTTACGATAAGCGCGTCGGCTACGAAGACTTTGTTCGCGAGCGGACTTTCTCGATTCGCGTTCCCAAGGACCTGTGCAATCTTTTGATAAACGTGAAGAGTGCGGCGCATCCAGAGCTTAATCGCTTTGACGTCTTCTCTCCTGCGGTGTTGGAACATGCGAGGCAGAGGACGTTCGAGGTCATGAAGAATGCCGCGCAGGATCCGTACTATTTTCCCGAGCGCTATAACAATGTGAGGCCTTCTGCGGTAGACCTTCAAATCCAGAAGGACTCGAGGTTTCCGTTCGAACCCGTTTTCAGCATCGTTGTCCCGCTGCTCAAGACCCCGCTCGGTTTTTTTGACGACATGCTTGATTCGGTGCTCTCGCAGTCTTACGAAAAATGGCAACTTGTCATTGTGAACGCGAGCCCTGATGATGGGGAGCTGTCTGAACGTGCTCGTTCGGCTTCAGAGAAGGACGCGAGAATTGTCCTTGTGGAGCTCGAGAAGAACCTGGGGATCTCGTTTAGCATCAATGCGGGCATTGATTCATCCACGGGAGATTTCGTTGCCTTCTTTGACCGTGATGATGTCCTTGAGCCTAATATTCTCTTTGAATATGCTCGCTATATTAATGAGCATCCTATTACTGATGTTCTTTATTGTGATGAGGATAGGCTGCTGCCCGATGGCACACTAGCGGTTCCATTCTTTAAGCCTGATTTTAATCTTGATTTGCTTCGTAGTAGGAACTATATATCTCATATGCTGACGATTCGCAGGTCGCTCCTAGATATGCTGGAGAGGAATACCCCCGATTTCGATGGCGCTCAAGACCTTAACCTAACTCTTGAGGCGGTCGAAAAGGCCCGGCACGTTGGGCATGTTCCGCTCGCTCTTTATCATTGTCGCATGAGCGATAAGCCGACGGTGGGGAATGACCAAGCCAAGCCACATGACGCTGATGCCGAAATCAGGGCGATTCGTGCGCATCTTGATCGTTTGGGCATCTCTGCAACAGTAGCTCCTTCTCGAATTTCCAATGCCTATTCTGTTGAGTATGCGGTACCCGAGAGCATGCCGCTCGTCTCTATAGTGATCCCAACGAAGGATCACGTTGAGATCCTCAGACGTTGTATCGGCTCGATTTTCGAAAAGTCGTCTTACCACAATTTCGAAGTGCTGATAGTCGAGAACAACAGCACCCAAAAGGCCACTTTTGATTATTATGATGAGCTTTCTGCTGCCTATCCAAATCGCGCGAGGATCCTTGAGTGGAATCATGAGTTTAATTTCTCTAGGCTCATGAACTTCGGGAGGAAGAACGCGAGGGGAGAGTATCTTCTTTTATTGAACAACGACACCGAGGTAATTACCCCCGATTGGATCGAGCGGATGCTGGGGTTCTGCGCACGCCCCGACGTCGGGTGCGTTGGCGTGAAGTTGTACTATCCTGATGACACCATCCAGCATGCGGGCGTCGTGGTTTGCGGATCTGGAGCCGATCACTTAAATAAGATTATTCCCAGGGATGTTCACGGTTACTTCGGCCTTGATGACCTGCAACAAGATCTGAGTGCTGTCACGCCTGATGGTTTCGACTGCGGATTTCGATGCGGTTGGAGGGTTCACCGAGGAGCTTTCCGTGGCCTTCAATGACGTTGATTTTTGCCTTAAGCTCAGGGATCGAGGGCTTCTTGTTGTCTACAATCCTGATGTTGAGCTCTATCACTACGAGTCGATTTCCCGAGGCTCGGAGTCGACCAAAGATAAAGAGATTCGCTTTAGGAAGGAATTCTCCTATTTGATGAATCATTGGGCGCGGTATTCTGTGCTTGGAGATCCTTACTCAAACCCGAACTTCGATATCGGCATACCCAAAGACCGTTATTATCACCTTTAACCTAATTGGAGTTGGTCCATCGTGCAAAACAAGAAATGCGTGACGCGACGTGCTCTTGTGGCAGGAACTTCTGCGTGCATTTTGTCTACCGTGGGAGCTGCAAGAGCTAAGGCAGATGTGGTCGCCGCCTCGTTGTCTTCTTCTGAAGGCGTTGAGTTTACCTACATCGAGTCGTCTGCGGTGTTCTCTGGCAATGAGCAAAAAGTTGCCATTGTCCTGAAGAGCGGAACGAATGCGGACGACGCTCGTCTCACGCTTCAGAACACAGAATCAAGTGATTCATTTGAGACTTCCGCCTCCGTAGCCCAAGGGTCCTCCGTGCTCTTTACGTTCTCGGCACCTGCTGCGGGCACGTGGAGAATCTCCTCCGTTACTTGTGCCGGAGGAGCCCAAATCATCGACTTCTCTGATTGCGCTAGCGAGGCGGCGTCATTTTGCGTGATGGAGGTGCCCGACGCAAAAACCAACATGGTTACGAACAGTGCCGAGTTCGACTCCGAAGGCTCGCTCATCGACTCAACGGCATTAACCGAAGATGAGCTGTTGGATTCGGACGAGTCTTTGCAAACGCGCTCATCTTGGTCAGGCGGGCTTACGGTTGCCTTGAACCCCGGGCATGGCGGTTATGATCCCGGTGCTGAGGGCAACGGGGACGCGGAGGCCGAGATCACTTGGAAGATAACGCAGTATTGCCGCGCTGCGCTCGAGCTCTATAACGGGGTTAGGGTGTTCGTTACGAGGACAAAGAACGAATGCCCTTCTTTGCAGGAAAGGGTCAATCGTGCTGCGGGCGCGGGATGCGATATCTACGTAAGCCTTCATATCAACGCCGGAGGCGGCCGCGGCGCCGAAGTCTGGATTCCCTACAACTCGAGTTATCGCAATTCCGCCCATGTAGCCGGTGAGCGTCTTGGTGACGATATCCTAGCTGAGCTCTCGAAGCTTGGGATCAATAACCGAGGCACAAAGACGAGAATCATCGACGATGAGGTGAGCAGCCGTTATGGCTACGATTCCAATGGCGATGGCGTAAACGATGTGTACGCCGACTACTATGGCGATATCCGCTATGCCCGCCTGGCTGGTATGCCCGGGATCATCGTCGAGCATGCGTTCATAGATTCGAGCGATTATTGGAACTACTTGAACGCGGATCACAAGCTGCGTGCGCTTGGAGAGGCGGATGCTCGCGGAATCGCGGCGACTTATGGTCTGACCAAGGACGCGGATGATCCAAACCGTATAAAGATGTATCGCCTGTACAATCCGTATACGGGAGAGCACTTTTATACGGCGGATAAAACCGAGCGCGCTGATTTGATTACCTGCGGGTGGAATCCTGAGGGAATCGGCTGGTATGCTCCGCCGAAGTCGAACGCTCCCGTGTACCGACTGAACAATCCCTTCGTGTATGGGGGAGACCACCATTACACTATGAGCGCCGAGGAACGCGATGAGTGCATTGAGGCCGGATGGGTAAGCGAGGGCATAGGTTGGTATTCCGACGACGCCCATGGAACCAGGCTTCTGCGTGAATACAATCCGAATGCCGTGACTGGGTCGCACAACTACACCACATCGGAGAAAGAGCACTCCGACCTCATCGGCGTTGGCTGGCGTGATGAGGGTGTCGCTTGGTTTGGACTCTCTTAGGCTTCGATGGATATTGTTGCGTCCAAAATAAGCTCCGGGAGGACTATGGATGCGCTCTGCTTTAGGAAAGGGATTGCGTCGTGCTCTCCACATCCTCATGCCGAGAGATACCTCGCTCGATCGGCGCGAGCATGATGCAGCCCTTGCCTGTGGAGAACCTTCCGAGGAGATCGGAGATCGCCGCCGTAACCCCGGCGCCGATAAAGAACCCGCAGTCTCCGCCGCGCTCCGCGGCGCGGGCGAACTCCACGAGCTCGTTCCTGATCCCCTCACCGTCTAGCTGGAAGAAGTAGCGCCTGTTCTGCGTGGGATCCTCGTTCCTCACCTCGAAGTAATCAGTCTTCCACCAAGGGGCGGGCACGTAGATGTAGCCGTCGGTGCCGGTGACCACGAGGGAGCCCTCGGACTTTGCCGCCTTGCCGAAGACCGCCTCGCCGTAGCCATCCGCATATGCGACGCGAATCTCTCCGAAAGCGTCGAACCCTTGATGTCCCGCAAGATCAGCCCGCACGAAGTCTGCGGAGCGGTAGTCGCACCCGAGGAGCTGCAGGATGGGGAGGAGCGCCGTCGGCCCCCACGCCTGTGAGCTCGACCATTTGCCCTCAACGGTCCCGAGCCCCGATGCGCCGAGGTCTGCAAGGCTCGTGCAAACTGCGCGCACCGAGAGCACACGCCCGATATGGCCGCTCTTCGCGAGTAACAGCAGACGATGATAAGCGGTCGAGTAGGCGGTCTTGATGGCGTCAGCGAGCACAAGGCCATGCTCGCGGGCCATCGCCTGGAGCTCCTCGCACTCTGCGCCCGTCGGGGCAACAGGCGACTCGCACAGGACGTGCTTGCCGGCCGCGAGCGACCGCTTGATGTGTTTGTAGTGCAGGTCGGGGCGAGAAGCGAGGTACACGGCGTCACAGCGCCTGAGGAGGTCGTCGAGGTCGTCGACCTGCTCCACCTCCCCCCTCTGCGACGGCGCCGGCCAGGCGCCGTCGCCGTCGAGCATCACGCAGGCGGGCTCGATGCCGTTGACGAACGCGCTCTCCCTCAGGTACTTCTCCACGAGGGGGGACTTACCGGCGTAGCCCATGCGCAGGTGCCCGCTCTCCTCGCGCAGCTCCGTGCTCGAGACGCCTTGTGTGCGGTCGAGGTAGACCACCTCGCAGTACTCCTTGAGGTAGTCGAATTTGCCCGCCCAGTCGGAGCCCACGGTGAACACGTCGATGCCCATAGAGCGGATGTCGTCGATCTTTTGTCCCTCGTACTCCTCGACGATCACCTCGTCGGCTATCCCGAGGGCCTGGACCGCGCGCATGCGCTCGTTGAGGGTCTGTGAGACGTTGATCTTGCCGCGCACCTTGTCGAAGCCGTCGGCCGTCACGCCGACCACCAGGTAGTCCCCGAGCGCCTTGGCGCGCTCGAGCAGCCTGACGTGCCCTCTGTGGAGCAGGTCGTACGTTCCGTACGTGATCACTTTTCTCATGGGCGGCTCACCTTCCCTAGCCTCGGCTCAGTTCTTCTTGCCCTTGCCGCTCTTCCTGTTCGCCCTGGCGCACACCTGCCTGTTCGTTCCCCAGAGGTACTTGGAGACGAGCAGCTTCAGCGTGGGCCTCTTCGCCCACTTGCGGGTGAACTCGCGGTACCCCATGCTCGACAAGTCCGCCATGCACTCGCCGCGTCTGGGGTCGGCGCCGGCGGGGCCGCGCATCGGGCCTTGGTAGCGCACGACGTCGGCCATATCGAGCTTTCGACAGGCCATTGCTGGGCGCGCGTCCTCGAAGGCATCGAGGCCCTTCTTTGTGTTGCAGACGACGACGGACGCGCCGCGGTCGTCGTTGTAGAGGTCGGGGCAGTACAGGTGGACGCCCCAAAGGTCCCCGAGCGTAACGTCGGCGACGCGCTCACGCCGGGCGAACGGGCACTCGGCGCAGGAGGGGCGCGAGATCAGGTGCTGGAGCCAGACGCTCCAGAAGGGGTTGAACCAGCGGTCGACCACATGCCTTCTGCCGGCGTCCCCGGTCCATGAGCTCGACTGGAAGTCCCAGCCGGCCACAGCGAGGCTCATCCCCTCGAAAGCCCACTTACTACTGCCGCGGTTCCATTTGTCACGGTATCTCATCGCGGCGACGGGCTGGCCGCCGAGCCGTTTCTCGGACACGTAGGCGAGCTGCTTCTCGATGAGCGCGGGGGCGGGTACGCCCTCGCACACGACCTCCACCGTGAGTAGGAGCGGCGAGGCCGCAAGCTTGCGTAGGTATCCGTAGAGCCCCGCCACCTGGCAGGGGGTGCCCGAGAAGAGCACCCGCTCGCCGGCCATCAGCCTGTCGCGCACATCGGAGTAGACACCGCCGACCTCGCTTTGGACGTACTTGGACCCGCGGAAAGCTGCGAGCCCCTCCGAGTCCTCGGAGCAGGCATGGCGAGCCTTGAAAACGTCCTTCGCCTCGACCCCGAAGACGGCCGAGCCGCCGCCCGCGAGGAAGGCGGAGGCGATCGCGGTGAAGGCGCCTCCGCTCGTGCTGTCGGCGAGAACCGCCTCGTCAGTGATGGAGCCTCCGAAGCCGCGCTGCTCCTCGGCAGCGTGGAAGCGGCTCTCCGGCAGCTCGCATGCGGCGTAGCAGCGGCCGCAGCTCACGCACGCGTCCTTGTTCACGACAGGGTAGCGGAAGCCCTCGGAGTCCTCGGCCATGGCTATTGCTCCCACGGGGCAGGCGGATGCGCAGGCCTCGCAGCCGCGGCAGTCGGCCTTTCGCTCGGTGCGGAGGTAGCAGGTCCTCGCCCTCTCCTCGTCTACAGGCATGAGGCCCCCAGGAGCCTGAGGCCGCCGCGAAGGTAGCCCAAGCTCGCCTCGCGGAGCGCGGCCAGGCGTGCCTCCATGTCGGCGAAGTCCATCTCCAGCGACACATCCTCGTCACCCCTGGTCATTGCACGGCTCTCGAGCCCGAGCCAGGAGAGCAGCTGGGAGATCTTGGTGTCGGCCTGCTCGCGAGAGAAGACCGAGAACGGCGTGTGCATCTGCGCGGCGAAGATGAGCCCGTGGAAGGAGTTGGTCACCACGTAGCGGGCGCCCTTGGTGAGCGCCAGGAACTCCTCGACGCCGGCGTCGTAGCGCATGACGTGGCCGAGCTCTGCGTTGGTGGCGCGCAGGCTGATGTCCACGACCTTGCAGCCCAGGCGCTCCGCCACGCGGTCGGCGTACGCGTCCATGGCGGGGTTACGGCGGCGCGAGTAGAGCAGCACGTAGGGCTCGTCCATCTGGGGCTCGCCGGTGATGGGCGCGTAGTTGGCACCGGTCAGCAGCAGCGTCGGGTCGAGCACGCGGCTCGCGGGGACGTCGACGTTCGCCTCGACCCAGGCGAGGTCGGCGCCGCCCTCGCGGATCCCGAGGGCCTTGAAGTTCGATAGGCGCTCCTTCAGCGTCGCGTGCTCGGCCTCGGACCAGTCGACGTCGCCGAAGCTCGCTGCGTACGAAATCGAGCGGCCGCGCATCGCGGGGTAGCTCGCGTAGTAACCGTCGTCGAACCCGTCGAACTCGCGGATGCAGAAGATCGTGTCGCTGCCGCACACATAGCCGTTGAGGCCCTCGGCGGTGAGAGACTCGTCGAAGTTCGCGGAGGTGTAGGAGCCCGCGGAGAGGTTGCACTCCTCATGGTAGAAGCGGTCGAACTTGGCATAGTTCTCGCGGATCGCCGGCATAGTGAGCTCGACCATGCGCCTGGACTCCTCATCGGCGTCCCACATGCGCTTGACGGGGTCGAGAGGATTGTTCTCGCGCAGGCAGTCCGGGCAGTAGTCGAGAACGATGGCATCGACCTCGCCAGGGGCGAGCTCGGAGATGGAGCGGCGAAGGGCGTAGGTCTGGAGCGCGGAGCCGTAGTTGGTGAAGTTGCCGTACAGGTTGTACGAGACGGTTGCGAATCTCTTCATATATGCGCTCCTAGAAAAGTCCGGCCGCTGCCATGGCAGAGAGGGCATTGGTCAGCTTCTCGTTGTAGGCGGTCGTGATCGCGCCGATGTGGCCGATGCGGAACACCTCGTCCGCGAGGGCGCCGCCGTTCGGGCACAGCCATATCCCGTGATCGGCCTTTGCGCACTCGATGACGGCCTTGGCGTTGTGCTCGGGGCAGCGGTACGCGCTCACCGCGTTCGAGGGGTTCTGCGGGACCATCTCAAGCGACGTCCCGGCCAGCGTCGCGCGCACCTGTCCGGCGCGGGCAGCGATCTCGGCGCGCTCGGTCTCGATGCCGCGGGAGGAGATGGAGCGCAGGCGCGCGTTGATTTCCAGAAGCGTGGCGACGGCGGGGGTCCAGGGGGTCTGCCCGCGGGCGCCGTTCTTGAGGGCTTCCTTCAGGCTCAGGTAGGAGCACAGCTCCGGGTTGGACGCGACGCGCTCCTGCGCTCGGGATGAGAGCGCCATGATGGAGATCCCGGGGTGGCATGCGAGGGCCTTCTGTGAGCCCGTGAGCACTACGTCGGCCCCGAGGGCCTCCATGTCGATCTCGTCGGCGATGAAGGCGCTCACCGCGTCGACGATGAGCAGCATCCCGCGCTCGCGGCAGAACGCCGAGACGAGGGGCATGTCGTAGAGAAGGCCCGAGGAGGTCTCGTGCATGTTGACCAGCAGTACGCCCGCATCGCCCGAGACGACCTCGCTGAGGGCATCTGCGGTGACCTGGGCGCCGAACTCGAGCTTGACCTCGTCGACCTCGTGGCGGTGGAGGCGGCACAAGTCGACGAACCGTTGCCCAAAGCTGCCGCCGTTGACGACGGCGACGCGCTCGTCGGGCTCGAGGACGCCCATGACGGCGGCCTCCATGGAGCCCGTCCCCGAGGCTGTGAGGAACACGCAGCGCGAGGCTTTCGGCGCGCCGAGCAGACCGAGCATCAGCTTCTCGTTCTCGAGCATCGTCTTGGAGAACTCCGGGGTGCGGAAGTACGGGGCGCTCTGACCGCCGACCTCTAGGACCTCGTTCGGGCTCATGACGGGCCCTACAGTAAAGTTAAGTATTTTTTGTTCTCCTTATCCCAGGTAGTAGCGCCGGAAATGTTGGTGTAAGCACTAGGGCGATGGTCGGCGCGGCCTCCGTCCCTTCAGCTGGAATCTAGCCGCCATCCTACCTGTCCTCCACCTTGTCTGCAAGTTTCAGGCTCGCATCGATTGCCTCCATGCCAACTCTGCTCGCCTCAACTTATCTCACCATGGCTCCTCCGCGCTCACGCCGCCCTTTTCGACGCGACCAATACGTGCTTCTTTTGTTTATTGTTGCGTCGCGATATTGTGGGATTGGTATGAGCGCCGCGGCTGGGAAAGGCTTTCTCGAGTGGCGAAACTTGAAACTCTCTAAGCTTTGAACGGCTGTTATTTAATATAGAAGTATCGGGGTGTTTGATGGATAAACAAGAGGCGCTCAGAAAGCTCCAGCATGTTGAGCTCGAGATTCTAAAGACGCTTTCTGAGTTCTGCGAGAATAATCAAATAACGTGGTGGCTCGACTCTGGAACTGCGCTGGGGGCTATTCGCCATAAAGGGTTTATTCCCTGGGATGACGATGTCGATGTTGGGATGCCAAGGGATGACTACAACCGTTTCTTGCTTCTAGCCGAGGCTGGGCTGCCAGACGGTTATTCTCTGCATACTTCCAGAAACACCGGTGCATTTGCCGGGTTATTTTCCAAGATATACAAGGATGGAACTAGATTTGAAAACGCAGAATCACGGGCTTCTGGAATAATACCGGGCATATTTCTTGATGTTTTCCCGTATGACTTTGTTCCTGACGACCCAAAAGAACGCAAAAAGGTCCTTCATAAGACCTTTATGCTGCAGCGCCGCTCGTTTTTGTATCACTCGCAGGTGATTGTGACACCTCACCGTAAAGGCGTCGTGTCCTTTATCGAACAGGAGGGGTGCAAACTTCTTCATGCTGCCGAGACAATTGTTGTTAGAGACCCGGAGCATTATCAAACGCTGTTTGATGAGTGCGTAGACCGGCTGCCAAATAAAGGTATGATGTGCCCTTTGACCTGGCGCACTCAACCTCTCTTTGATGCATCGGTACTTTTGCCGACTTGTGCCGTCGAATTCGAGGGCCACTCTTTCCCGGCTCCAGGAAAGACCGAGGCTTACCTTGAGCAGCTGTATGGCAATTGGAGACAGATCCCTGATCCCGAGGATAGGCATACGCATTTACCGCTGCTTCTTGATTTTGGCGATGGCACGGTTTGGCGCCAAGGGGATTAGCGCTTGGATCTATGCAATTGCATTTTTGAGAATTTCATTCGTTTTATTGTGAAGGGAATCCCGTTACTCTTGCGAAGCGAGTCAATTTCGAAAGATGGTGGTTGAATGATTGTCCCGAGCAGATGCGATCGCGAAACTTGTGGGCTGAACGATTCGAAGAATAAACTAAATTTATTATATTGCAGAAATCTTGTGCTCTTTGCTCTTCTCTTTGGCATTTCTATGTTCTCGTTTATTACCACAGCGTATGGACAGACTGGCGCAAACGTCTCTCTTTACCGCATGTACAATCCCTATTCCGGTGAACACTTTTATACAGATTCCACAAGTGAGCGCCAAGACCTTATGATCGCTGGGTGGAACTACGAGGGAATCGGCTGGAAGTCGCCGGTCTCTTCCTCTTCTCCTGTTTATCGCTTGTACAACCCGTATGTGCCTGGCGGCGACCATCACTATACAAGGAGCGTCGATGAGTACCGGGAGCTGATGTCCTTAGGATGGGTCGGGGAGGGAATCGGCTGGTACTCTGACGACAACGAGACCGTCGGCGTGTACCGTGAGTACAATCCCAATGCATTTTCTTGCAACCACAACTTCACGACTTCCTCTACCGAGCACAATCAGCTAGTTGCTTATGGCTGGCATGACGAGAGCCAAAATGAGGCTTATGCCTGGTACGCCGTGGAGGGCGGGGATCCCAATGATATGAATCTTGTCGCCGGCGATTATCAAATAATGGGATCTTCTCGGACCACGATCGCAAAGATGGTTTCACGTTATAAGGCATCTGGTCATTCGTACCCTGGCTCTTCTCTTGCAACTGGAGGGGCGCCTACTATCGAGGACTTTTGTCGCATCCTGTGCGAAGAGTCCGCGGCGGAAGGCGTTCGCGCGGAGGTCGTATTCGCCCAAGCTATGCACGAGACGGGTTGGCTACAGTTTGGTGGGGATGTTCGCATTGAGCAGTTTAATTTTGCGGGCATTGGCGCTACCGGAAACGGTGCCCACGGAAACTCTTTCAAGGATGTTCGCGAGGGCCTTCGTGCTCAGGTCCAACACCTTAAAGCTTATGCGAGCACGGCTCCGCTCAATAACGCTTGCGTGGACCCTCGTTTTGCCTATGTGAACCGTGGGTGCGCGCCAACCGTGGAAAAATTGGCGGGAAAGTGGGCGGTGGATTCCTCTTATGGAAAGAGCCTGTGCCAAATAATCGTCACGGTGCTCTAACGCTCAGCCGATCGTCATACTTTTAGTCGCTCGCTTTGGCTTGCTGTTGTGACATAAATGGTTCTGGCTAAAGCGGTCGCATGCATAAATTACTTTGTGAAACTATTTGGAGGTACTTCTTGAGCGATTCGGATATCTCGCTGGCGATACACATCGAGGACATCTCTCTTTTGGAGTTGCTCTTTCAATCGAACTCTCCTGTTTCTGACGATGCCAAGATTGCGATGTCCTTGGAAAACCCTCAGTCCGATTTCGATGTCGATCGGAAACTAGGGAAGCAGCTACTCCGTTCTTTGGTTTGCGTTCGCTTTGAACTTGGATCTGCTGATGGAGGGCAAGAAGAACCTCCCGCTGTTGTTTTTGCTGCCACACTTGGACTGATCGCCAGCGTTCCTTTGATGGGTGATGAGGTCATCACTGCACGCCATATGGCCGGTCAAGACGATGCCAGAAGCCGCCGCAACAACAAAATGGCCCATGCTCTTCGTCTTGAAGCCATCAAGGCCGCCCATGGTTTTGCGTCTGCGAAACTGGTTGAGCTCTCGTGTGTCTCTGGTGCGCCGAAACTGATTTTGCCGTCCATCGACGCCGATGCGCTCCTGCGCGATATCGAGCAGCAAGAGATAGATAATACGAGCGAATAACGGCAATACTTGTCTCCGTTCCTTTGCTTGCCCCGTTGTTCTCAAAGCAGTTGCTAGCTCAATTGACAGGGATCTCGGTTAACCAGTCGAGAGCTCAAGGTTGGGGGAGTACGAACATGATCAGCCCGGAGGATAGAGAGCCTCATCTGCCCAAAGCTCCTTCTACTACCGCTGCTCGAGCGGTCGATGGGCTGTTGCGCGATGCCGAGGCGTCTGCGGAACAGTTCGTCGATTGGCGCCATCAGCTGCATCGGATGCCCGAGCTCGGACTGAACACCCCGCAGACAACGGAGTTCGTGCGAGCCCGACTGGAACAGATGGGATATGCGCCGTCAGCTGGGGTGCACGGCGAGGTAACTGCGGTTATCGGGGACGCTGCAGGCCCCTGCGTGCTCCTTCGCGCGGATATGGACGGGCTGCCGGTCGCCGAGCGCTCAGGCGAGTCGTGGGCTTCCGTCAACGGCTGCGCACATGCCTGCGGGCACGATATGCACGCGACGTCATTGCTGGGTGCGGCGCGGCTGCTCAGGGCTCGGGAAGGCGCGATCCGCGAGCTCGGCGGTTGTGTAAAGCTCCTATTTCAGCCGGGGGAGGAGACGCTTACCGGAGCCGCAGCGGTCGTCGCCGACGGAGTCCTTGAGTCCCCGCACGTGGACGCCGCCTTTGCACTGCACGTGAACGGCCGCTGCCCGATGGGACTTATGCTGTATGGGGAGGAACAATCCGCTGGGGTATGGGGTTTTCGGATCCGCTTGCGCGGGCATGGCGGGCACGGGTCTATGCCGCATAAGTGCATCGACCCGATTATCGCGGGAGTTCATGTGCACCTTGCCATCGATGAGGCGATGCACCGTGAGTTCGCCGCGGGGACCGAGGTGGTGCTCTCCATCGGGAAGTTCGAGGCCGGCAGCGCACCGAATGTGATCCCGGACGAGTGCGTGCTCGAGGGCACGGCGCGGGCGTTCGACGCGGAGGTCATGGCCAAGGTCAAGACTCGTGTTCGAGAGGTCGTCGGAGGCGTCGCGTCGACTTACCGCGTCTCGGCCGAGGTCGAGGACCTCTCGGACGTCCCGCCGCTGGTTGTCGATAGCATGATGACGGATGCGTGCCTCGCGTACGTAGGCGCGGCCGAGCCGGAGATGCGCTTTCGCGGGATCCAGCATACGCTGGGCGCTGAGGATTTCGCGTTCTTCTCGGAGCGCGTGCCATCCGCGTACTTCACAGTTGGTGCTGCCGCCTGGGACGCCGAGGAGCACTTCTCGATGCACGACCCGAGGATCCGGTTCGACGATGGGGCCTTGCCGCTGTGCGCTGCTGCGTATGCGGCGGCTGGTCTCGGCTGGCTCGCTGATAAAGCTCAGTAATTCGTTATCGGTTTTTACCGGACGCCGAATCTGAGGACTT
This sequence comes from Collinsella sp., assembly GCA_048244295.1. Classification (GTDB taxonomy): domain Bacteria; phylum Actinomycetota; class Coriobacteriia; order Coriobacteriales; family Coriobacteriaceae; genus Collinsella. Next base: position 24,365 of record DBFAZJ010000051.1, on the reverse strand, counting down.
CTCCTGATTTAGAACGCAAGAAGCGCTTATGAGGAGCGGTGCCGCGCACACGATGGCAAATACATATCGGGTTGGCTCCCCTCCCATCACAGAGACAGGAGTAATAGCCAAAGGGATTAGCGAAGCAAGCACCGGCATGGCCAAAACCAGTCGTTGGAGTCGACTATTGCGGGATTTGCCGAGCAAAAGGAACAAGGTTAACAATGGCACAATCGATGCCCATGTGCTCCTAAAGAACAATACGTTAAGAACCGGTATTGATTGAACGGCGCGGTAGATGGTTTCCGCTGACTTGCCGCCGCTGGTGATCTGGTCATTCCAGTCTGTGCACGTCTCTATTCCATCGTCGTGCCACCCGGAATACGTCAGCACTACCATGTAATTCGGTGTTCCAGCCAGATCGGTTCGGAACGTAATCCATCCATCCACGAGGCCGAGCCAAGACTCCAAGTGGCCTCTAGGGTGCTTCAAGGTGTTCTTTGCCCACAATTTGACGAAGTCTCCCATGCGTTTATCGTTATGGAGACCTCGTTCCTTGACCGGATCGACAATCTGCCAGTTGTAGCGCGAGGGAATCTCGTCGCAGTCCACCAGCAGAAAGTCATCAATTAAGCTGCGGTCCTCTGAGGTGAGGTCATTGCTGTTGAAGGTGACGTCGTGCGCGACCTGTTGGATGAGCGTCGCGATGGCCTCCTGCTTTCCGCCCGTCTGAACATAAAATGCCGGAAGAATAAGCTTCGGGAACACGATGAAGACTATGGCGAATACAACTGCTGCCGCAGCCGCCGACCTGACCAACGATTCCTTTTTGCGATATGCAAGCAGAAGAGGGACAAAACAAAGGAGTACTACATAGCCGGTGGTTTTCTTTGTAAGGGAGGATATCAGCGCGCATACGATCATCGCGATTAATGCCCGCGGGTTTTGTAGCTCTTTGCCGTTTGATTTAACGATTAGGAATAGTTGCAGAGCAAATCCAAGGAAGAACGCGCAGGATAGGGTGTCTTTTGCGGCTGAGCAAAACATTAGAGGGATAAAGGGGAAGAGCGACACGAAGCAAAGTAGCGCCAAACTTCCGATGCGGCCAAGTCCGCTATCGTGAAGTTCCCAGATAAACCGAGAGAAAAAGTAAATCGCGATTGCGCTTTGAATACAAATAAGAACGAACAAACCCTTGCTCACGCTGTTAAACAGGCTATTCCCCAAATCCGCGAACCATCCAAGTATGAGTGTCATCGCATAGGGGTGATGATCGGACAAGGTAACAAGTCCGAAGTGCTCTAGCAACTCTTGGGACGTGTCGCTCCAATAAATGCCGGGGAAAAAGAGCACCATCCACGGAAGCCAGCAGAGAAGAATAACGATACACATGATAGCCGTTGATGTCTGCTTGTTCCTGCTGAACAAAAAACGGTCAACGGCAGAAGCGCCATTGGATATTGTTTTGACAATTGCATTCTTTTTCAATTGCAACGTGCCGCTGCCGGCGAGTACGAAATCGACGATCGCGAACAGCGCAACAAAGAAAACGGCGAAAAGCACCAGAGATGCCGCAAAAGAGATCGTGTCGAAGATTAGCTTGCCATTATTCGCGGCGACAGTATCGCCAAGGGTGAACAGCAAAGCGAGTGCTATGGGCAGCAGCCAGCGAAGTTTTATTTGTTGCTTCATCAAAAAAGAGCCCTTTCCAGTTTCCAGCTGCAATTGGTGGATACGCGAGTTCTCGCAAGATTTTGTTTCGGTCCCTATATGTATCCTAAAGACTGAACAACCATTTTACAGCAGGTGTTTTTCTTAATAGATCAGAGACAATTGAGAGAAGCACTTGTATCGACAGGACGAAGAGCGCCGAGATGATGAGGCGAGTCGCTGGAGATAGGCTTTGAGGAATGAAATAGTCGACGACATGAGTTCTTGCCGCTGCTGTCAATACAAACATGTGCAGAAGATAAACACCTAGAGTATTCGAGCCCATGAAGGTGGCAAATCTCTTGATCTTGCTGCTATTTATGACGTTGCCCATCGCCAAACATAAAAGGACCAGTGCGATTGTCTCAAGTAAGGTCATAGGGAGCCAGTACCCATTTTTTGTCGAAAAGGGACCAACTAGCTTGCCGCTGTATTGAGCTTCATGAAGAGCAACGGTGATACCAACAGAAACAATGGCGAGCGCGACAAGCGCGAATGCCGTCGGGGAATGCTTTCTTACGGCATCCGTGGCTCTCTTTGAGCCAAGAAACCCGCCAACAACAAAATAAACTATCAGGTATCCATAGGGCCCGAATATATTTAGATTAGATATGGGCTGAAGCGTGGCGCTCAGCTTGGTTCCAGGGCTTCCGAAGAAGGCCTCTGCGACAGATCTGATTCCATCCAGCCCGAATGTTAAAAGAGCCAACGCTCCGATGGCGATGGCCAAGGGGCGTTTATCCTCGTTATCGAATGCGAGTTTGATAATTGGAAGGATTGCGTAAAGAGCGATAAGAGCCTCGAGGAACCAAAAATGGCCGGTAAGGTAGCCATCCACGCCGGTGTTCCCGAGGAGGATGGAAACGACCTGCGCGACGCCGATGCTGGGGGATCCCAGTATGCGATAGGCGACAATATGAATGCCTCTCCAAATAAAGAGAAGCATCGCTACCCTGAGCAGCTTGCGTGCATGCTTCTTTACGTTTAGCGGTTTATTGAGCAATATGGCGCCATTCACGGTTATGAAGGTAGGCACGCAAACCACGGTGATTGTCATTGCTGCTCTTGTGATTCTTGAGTCGGGGATACTTCCGACGTAAAAAGAGTAATGAAGCAGGACCACGAGGAACATCGCGAGGACTTTTGCGATGTCGTAGCCGACAACCCTTGTTTTCGTGTTTGCGATGGCAGTGCCAGGTTGGTTCTTATCTTCAGAATTAACGAGTGGCAAGCGTGTCTCCTAGTGGATACCAGTATTCTAGAGCGGGTCTCATATCTTTGTAGCTATAAATGTTACCTGGCGCGCATTGCTTACGAGATGGCATAGTCTAGTATTTATCACAGTTTTCAACCTTAAGATCGGCTTTCTGCGGAGAGATATCTATGTCGAATGCCCAGCTAATAATCGCCGCGCTCGTGCCCTGCTACAATGAGTCGCTCACCATCGCGAAGGTGTGCGACGATTTCAAGAAGTACCTGCCCGAAGCGACGGTCTACGTCTACGACAACAACTCCTCGGACGGGACCGCCAAGATCGCGGCCGAGCACGGTGCGGTTGTGGTTCACGAGGGGCGTCAGGGCAAGGGCAACGTGGTCCGTCAGATGCTGCGTGACATCGATGCCGACTGCTACGTGATGGTCGACGGCGACGATACCTACCCGATCGAGCAGGTCCGCGAGGTCATCGCCCCCATCCTCGATGGCACGGCGGATCACGTGGTAGGGGACCGCCTCTCTAACGGCACCTACGCCGCGGAGAACAAGCGCGCCGGGCACGGATTTGGCAACGATCTCGTGCGCTGGCTCATCAAGGTGCTCTACGGCTTCGAGTACACCGACGTGATGACGGGTTACCGCGCCTTCAACCGCGAGTTCGCGAAGACGCTGCCGGTGCTCTCCCCGGGCTTCGAGATCGAGACTGAGCTCTCCATCCATGCGGTCGACAAGAACTGGCGTATCGTCCAGGTGCCAATCGATTACCGCGACCGCCCTGAGGGCTCCGAGTCTAAGCTGAACACCGTCTCCGACGGCATCAAGGTCCTGAAGATGATCTTCTCGCTGTTCAAGGACTACAAGCCGCTGGGGTTCTTCTCGCTGATCGCGCTCGTGTTCTTTGTCATCGGGCTTGTACTGGGCATTCCCGTGATCGCCGAGTTCGCGGCGACGGGTCTGGTCCCGAGGTTCCCGACGGCGATCCTCGCCGTGGCGTTTTGCGGGCTCGCTGCGCTCATGCTCGTGTGTGGCCTCATCCTCGACACCGTGGTCAAGGGCAACCGCCGCGACTGGGAGCTCCGCGCCATCGAGGTCTACGGGCGGAAATAGCGGAAAGTAGCTCGCTGATAGACGGTTTATGGGTAGACAAGCACTGAAGGTGGCGACCGCTTGCGAGGCGAGGGGAGACGCTATGTCTGCTGTGAAGTTCTATCGTTGCGCGCATTGCGGAAACGTCGTAGCTGTGCTGATCGACGGGGGAGTAGCGCCCGTTTGCTGCGGCGAGCCGATGGAGCTGATGCGCGCGGGCACGACCGATGGGGCGCACGAGAAGCACGTGCCTGCGGTTTCGCGCTCCGGCGACGAGCTGCGCGTCCGGGTGGGCGCGGTCGAGCACCCGATGCTGGCCGAGCATCATATCCAGTTCATCGCCGTCGCGTGCGAGAGGCGCCTGCAGGTGGCGCACCTCGCACCGGGCGATGCGCCTGCGGCGACGTTCCGCGTGCCGGCGGACGCGCCGGTGACGGTCTACGAGCTGTGCAACCTTCATGGGCTGTGGAGCGCGGAGGCGTAGGGGCTTCTTACCGGCGTTGCGTGGGCAATGGCTGGCCACGTAATGGCCGGCTGCCGGTGTATTCGCGCGGGAAAGGTAGCCCGTCGGTGATCGTGCGCCGGAAAGCCTGACCGTTGGCGGTCGTGTGCCGGAAAGCTTGACCGCCAGTAATCGCGTGCGGGAAAGCCCGACCGTCGGTAATCGCGCACCGGAATCGGGGAGCGTCGGTACCGACGGTCGGGCTTTCTGGTGAGAAGGACGCTTCTCGGTACGTTTCAAGGTCGATTTTCACGGGAATCCGGGAGGGTCGGTAGCCGCGTCACCGGAATCGAGGAGCGTCGGTACCGACCCTCCCGGTTTTTGGTGCATGATTACCGACGGTCCCGGGTTTTGGTGGACGGTTACCGACGTCCCCTGATTCCGGTGTGCGCTGAACAACGGTCCCCGATTCCGGTGCTCGATTGCCGGCCCTGGACTCAGCAGTTAGTTAGCAAACCACGGATTGTGGTGCTCAACGATCGCTGCCCCAAGCTCGCGCGTCCTTCTTACTTGGTGATCCAGAACTTGAGGAGCGGGAAGCTCACGACGACGGCGAGCAGGGTGTTGACCACAGAGGCGATGGTGCTCGCGAGCGCGGCGTCCATGCCGAAGGTGCCCTGGCAGAAGCTCGTCACGTAGCCGGGGAGCACGAGGTTGACGACCACGATGAGCACGGCGAGGATCGCGTACTTCCACGCGGCGTCGCCGTAGCCGCCCTCGGATTTGAAGACCCACTTCATCTGGACGAAGAAGTTGACGACCTGCGCCATGACCTCAGCTACGAGGAAGGTGAGGAAGCCGCCGAGGCCGCTGGAGCCGGGATCCGTGTAGTTGAAGATGAGGAACTGGAACGGCTGCGTGAGCTGCAGCGTATTGACGAAGATCGCGGCGCCCGTGGCGGAGCACGCGAGGCGCGTGATGGTCGAGATGTTGGACAGCACGTTGAACTTGATGAACTCCCAGATAGCCTGGTGCTCCTCGGTCCATGTCTTAAAGCTCATGATCGGTTTCCTTTCTGGCGGCTACTTGGACGTGGCGTTCTGGACAAGGTTGACGACGAACTCGACGATGAAGCGGAGGATGCCGATGATCCAGAAGCCGCGGATCTCCATGACGAGGGCGTCGACCATGCGCATATTGACCATGCCGTTGGTCATCTTCGCGAGCGCGCGCAGCGGCATGTTCCAGATAAAGAGGACGTTGAGGTTGGGGTGGCCGGACTTGTCGGCGCTCGTCTTCATGGCCCTGAGGATGGCCCACACGAGCCAGAAGATCGGGGAGCGGCCGTGGTTGAGGTCGCGGAAGCACATGTTGCGGCTGATGGCCGGGCCTTCGTCGGGGACGGCGTGGCCCAGCAGCGCCTCGAAGGACGCGTCGCTCACGCACAGGACGTCGGCGGACTCGTAGGCGGACACGTCGCGGCCCTCGTATGGGTCGGGGGCGCCGGTGCCGGCGACCTCGAGCGTCGCCCTCAGGCGGAGGTCGCGGCTGCTCGCACCGATGCGCAGCTCGTACGCGCCGCCCTCGGTCTCCCAGGAGCCGGTGCGGTCGTTGAAGTAGCGGAAGGCTTTGTCGTCCAGGGGAATCGTGACCTCGCGGGACTCGCCGGGCGCGAGCTCGACGCGCGCGAAGCCCTTGAGCTCCTGTTCCGCGCGGAAGACCTGGTGGTCGGGCTTGGCCACGTAGAGCTGCGCAACCTCGGCGCCGGCGACCTTACCTGTGTTCGCGACGGTGAAACTCACGCCGCTCGCGGTGGCCTGCAGGTCGCTGTAGGCGAAGGTCGTGTAGCTGAGCCCGTAGCCGAAGGGGAACGCGACCTCGCGACCGGCGGTGTCGAAGTAACGGTACCCGACGTAGATGCCCTCGCGGTACTGGGCCTGCTTCTGGTCGGAGGGATAGCCGGCGGAGGAGGGCACGTCTTCCCAGCGTAGGGGCCAGGTCTCGGCGAGCTTGCCGGAGGGGCAGACCTTGCCGGTGACGACGTCGAGCGCGGCGCCCGCGCCCGCCTGACCGCCGAGCGCGCAGTAGAGGACCGCGGGGGCGTCCTGCATCCAATCCGACTCAACGCACGAGCCGGCGGAGAGGAGTACGACCACGTTGCAGTTGGCCTCAGCGACGGCGTGGAGGACGTCCACCTGGTTCTGGTTGATGCGCATGCTCAGGCGCTCGGCTCCCTCGGACTCCGCGACCTCGTCGAGCGCGAGCGCCATGAGGACGACGTCCGCGCGGCGGGCGAGGTCGACCGCGGCCGCGAGCTTCTGCTCGTCGGCGCCGCCGTGGCGCTCGAAGCCGGGCTCGTAGCCCACGAGGTCGAGCCCCGAGCCCGCGGTCGTGTCCAGGAGGGAATCGACCTTGGTCGAGTTCACCGCCGAAGAGCCCGCGCCCTGGTAACGGGGCGTCTTGGCGAAGTCGCCGATGAGGGCGACCTTCGTGTGCGCCGGGAGCGGCAGGAGGGGGGATCCGCCTTCGCTGGCGGGGTCGTTCTTGAGGAGCACGCAGCCCTCGGCCGCGGCCTTGCGCGCGAGCTCGTGGTGGGCCTCCGCGTCGAAGCTGCTCGAAGCCGCCTCGACCGCCGCCCGCGTCGCGAGCGCGACCTCGATGGCCTCGTCGACGCGCGCGTCGATCTGCTCGGTGGTCACGCGTCCGTCGCGGAACGCGGCCATGAGGTCGCGGACGGAGGACTTGCCGGGAGCCGGCATCTCGAAGGTGGAGCCGACGGCCACGCCCGCGGCGTGGTCGTTCGAGCCGCCCCAGTCGGTGACGACGGCGCCGTCGAAGCCCCACTCGTCGCGCAGGATCTCGCCGAGCAGGTGCTCGTTCTCGTTGGCGTAGACGCCGTTGACGAGGTTGTAGGAGCTCATGATGGTCTTGGGCGCGGACTCGCGGACGACGGTCTCGAAGCCGGAGAGGTAAATCTCGCGCAGGGTCCGCTCGTCGAGCACGGAGTCGGACGCTTGGCGGCGGGTCTCCTGGGAGTTCACGGCGAAGTGCTTGGGGCACGCGGCGATGCCCTGCGACTGGATGCCGCGCACGTAGGCGGCGGCCATCTTGCCGGAGAGGTGCGGGTCCTCGGAGAAGTACTCGAAGTTTCGGCCGCACAGCGGGTTGCGCTTGATGCAGAGGCCTGGGCCCAGAAGGACGTTCACACCTTGCGTCACGGCCTCCTCGCCCATGGCCGCGCCGATGCGCTCGCCGAGGTCCTCGTCCCAGGTGTTCGCCACGGTGACGGCGGTTGGGAAGCAAGTCGCGGGCTCAGAGCCGTTGAGGCCGAGGTGATCGGCCGCGCCCGCCTGGTGACGCACGCCGTTGGGCCCGTCGGAGAACTCGGTTGCGGGGATGCCGCGCTCGGGCAGCGGCCAGCTCCCGAAGGTTGTCTTGCCCTGGAGGAGCTCGCACTTCTCTTCGAGCGTGAGCTTGCCGATGATGTCCGCGTGCTTCATGCGTGTCCCTTCGCGCCGGTTTTACGACTCTGATGGTAGGCCGAAGGGTGCCTCGTGGTGCGCGGCGCGGCACGATATGCGCCAAGGGGGACATAATCGGTCGCGCTCCTCGTCGCGCGAGGCGATTTGAATGACGCCCGCGCCGGGGCGAGTCGCGGCGGCGCGGGCGGGAGGGGTCAGGTCGGCTCTGCTGCTACACGGACAGGTATAGGTTCTTGCAGCATCCGACGTTGACGGACGGCACCGCGTAGCGCAGCCCGAGGACGCCGGGGCTGCAGATGTCGTCGAGCCAGTCCTCGAGCAGGTCCTCGTAGCTCGGCTCGTCCTCATCGTCCTGCTCGTCGTCGGCGTCATCGAGCGGCCAGCCGAACTGATCGCCCAGGTGACCGAGAAGCACGGCTGCGGGCATCGGCTCGGCCGCATGGCCGTCGCCGTCCTTGCTCGAGCTGAGCCTGTCCGCGAGGCTCTCTTCTGCGTCGAAGAGCTCTGCTATGACCTCGTCGGGGGTCCTGGAGTCGGATTTGCGGGGCGTGTCGGAATCGGATTTGCGTGCCGCGTCGCGTCTGGGGCCCTCCTCGGAACTCGCGGCCTCGCTTTGAGCTGAGCCGGCGTCCTGCTGAGCGCCGCCGCTGCTCGCGGGCGCCTGTGCGCCTTCCGACGCGCGCGACTGCGCCGCGCGCCTCCGCGCGAGCTCGGCCACCGCATCGAGCAGCGGCTCGCTGTCCACCTGGTTCTCGCCGATGTATAGAAGCACGGTCTTCTCGCCGTAGCCGGTCGGGGGCAGCCCCTCCGGCTCGGGGATGACCTCGATCGCAAGGTCGGCCTCGGGGTAATAGATACTCATGCTCGGCTCCTTCGTCTCGCCGCGGTCAGTGGTGAGGGCGAGGATACCGGGGCGAGTACTCGCGGTGTCTTCCCGGTGCCTTGCGGCTAACTCCTGCGCAGGTCGATCGCGTGTTTCGATTATTTATGGGACGAATTCTCGGTGAGCGGTCAAGTTTCTCCCCCGAGCGTTGAAACAGCCATCAAAAATGCGCTTATCTTCCGCGCCTGTCTTGCCGATAGCTGACGGATAGCTGACGATTCGTCATACTTCTAATGTTGAAACAGCGTCGAAAACCGGAATTGGTGCATGAATCTAACAACTATTTGCAGCGTTGGTCTCGCGGCCACTGTGCTTGTGTGCGGCATGGACGTGTTCTGCGTGGCTACTGCCAAAAAAACCTTTATGCGAGCGATATCGTGTGGGCGGTGCTCTTCGCCGGCGTTTAGGCGTTCGTCTTCGCGTGGTCGGCGCAAGGCTTGATCGAGGCGGACGAGGGGGCGCTCATGCTCATGTCGGTTGTCGTCCTCGACATCGCGTGCCTCGCGGCGGCGCACCTCTCGCTCTCACGCCGTGCCGCGTCGAGCAGGCTGACGCTCGCCGCGGCGCCCTCGGACTGGACCGCGTACCGCGTGGTCTCGGTCTTCGTCGCGCTCACCGCGCTCGCCGCTGCCGCGGCCCTATGCGTGCTCGCCGTTGAGCTCCCGCACAACTTCGCGCTCGAGCAGGTCAACGCGAAAACGGTCTTCGTCGAGTGGGAGCTCCTGTACGCCGCGCTTGTGGGCCTCTACTTCCTGGGGCAGCGGCACGCGGTCTTGCCCTCGCTCGTCCTGGTGGCGAGTATGGGCATCGGCGTGGCCGAGCATTTCGTGTTCCTCTTTAAGGGGCAGCCGATCCAGCCGGGAGACATGCTCGCCATCGGCACCGCGGCCGCGGTGTCGGACGGCTACGTGTACACGCTGTCCGCTCAGTGCCTGTGGGGGCTCACCGCAGGCGTGGCGGCGCTGCTTGTGTGCGTCGTGTTGGCGCGCTTCCGCCGCCGGCCCGAGCACTTCAGCGACCATCAGCCGTACTTGACGCAGGGGTACAACGACCTGTGGTATCCGGGCGAGGACGCCGCCGAGCACGCGCGGCGCGTCTACCAGACCGACTACGTCGTGTGGGCCAACTACGACATCGCGGGGTGCGACCAGGTCAGCGAGGTGGACGACGTCTCCGCGAGCTTTTTGGCCTCGGAGGTGGCGCAGCTCATCGGCGCGCCGCTCACTTCTTTCCAGAAGGCGCACATCGAGCTGCGGCGCGCCCTCCCGGAGATCAGCGCGGTGTGCTACGAGGACGCGGCGGGCGGATGGTTCTTGCCCAACGTCGACTGCGGCATCGATGCGACTGACCAGGCGCGCGCCGACTTCGCGACGATGCAGTTCTATGACCTGTTCCGCGATGGGCAGGGGATCTACAGCTCCCAGCTGCAGGACGAGCCGAACGTCGACCCCGTGGCGAGGTAGGGCGCGGGGCGAGACGGGGCGCGGGGCGCGCTGGGCTGATGCCGGCCTACCTTCTGCGCGTGCGGGCGATGAGCTTGGCGTAGACGTGCTCGCACATCCACGGCTCGGTCGAGAGGCGCGCCACGTCGTCGAGCGGGGCCCAGCGGACCCCGGCGTTCTCGTCGGGCGCGATGCGCAGGGGCTCCGTGGGGTCGGCGACCACGAGGTAGGTGACGTTCAGGTGCGCGTGCGACGGCACCCACGCACCGCGGCGCATGTGGCCGGCGACGGGCAGCGCCTCGAGCGAGAGGATCGGGGAGCCCGTCTGCGCGGGCACGACGCGGCCGCCTGCGGCGCCCGTCTCTTCCTCGAGCTCGCGCAGCGCGACCGCCGCGAGGTCGCGCTCGCCGTCGGCGTGGCCGCCCACCCAGCTCCAGCTGTCGTAGATCTTGTGGTAGACGAGAAGCGCTTGCTCGCCCTGCGCGTCGACTGTCCAGGCGGAGGTCGTCAGGTGCGCCGGCAAGGTGCGCCCCCATACCTCGGGGTCGCAGGTGAGCCTTTGCAGGAACAGCTCGCGGTCGGCGGCCTCCTGCCCGCAGCCGGGCTCGAACGCCTCGATGTCGTCGATGAGCGCCATGGTGCTCCTCTCGCTATACGAAGACCGCCCGCGGCAGGGCGTGTGGTCCTGCCGCGGGCGGCATTGCCCGTGCGATCGATCCGCCGGAATGGGCGATGTGCGTCCCTTAGAGGGTATCTTACCAGCTCAGCAGCTCGTAGCCGTCGTCGGTCACGACGAGCTGGACCTCCCACTGCGCGGAGTCCGAGCCGTCGGCGGTGCGCACGGTCCATCCGTTGGGGTCGTTCATGTTGATGCCCGGCGCGCCGGCGTTGACCATGGGCTCGATGGTGAAGCACATGCCCGGAACGAGGACGGGCCCTTCTCCCGGCTCGCCGACGAACCCGACGAAGGGGTCCTCGTGGAACTCGAGGCCGATGCCGTGGCCGCCGAACTCGCGGACCACGTTGAAGCCGGCGGCCTCGACGCACTCCTGGACGGCGTGGGACATGTCGCCGAGGTGGACCCAGGGCTTGACGGCGGCGAGGCCCGCCTGGACGGACTCGCGCGTGACGTCGACGAGGCGGCGGCGCTCGTCGGAGACCTCGCCGATGCAGAACATACGGCTCGAGTCCGAGAAGTAGCCGTCGAGGATGGTCGAGCAGTCGATGTTCACGATGTCGCCCTCGCGCAGCACGTCGTCGTCGGAGGGGATGCCGTGGCAGACGACGTCGTTGATGGAGGTGCAGACGCTGTTGGGGTAACCCTCGTAGTCGAGGTCCGCGGGGATGCCGCCGTGCTCGACGGTGTAGTCGTGGATCCACTGGTCGATCTGGGCGGTGGTCACGCCCGCGGCGATGCGCTCGCCGACCATGTCGAGCACGCCGATGTTGATTGCCGCGGAGCGCTTGATGCCCTCGATGTCCGCGGGGGTCTTGAGCAGGCCGCGAGGCATAACCTCCTCGCCCTCGGTCGCCAGGCGGTCGAGCCGCTGATCGAACGCGGCGTGGCACTTCTTGTACTTCTTTCCGGAGCCGCACCAGCAGAGGTCGTTGCGGCCGGGCACGATATCGTTGTCATACATGGCTAACATCCTTTCTTCCGAGGTCAGTATGACACGATGGGGGCCGTTGAGCCCCATTTGCGGCAAATTAACGCTGCTTCGCGCGACGCCATCACTGGGTGACAGTCATTGGCTGATGGGTGGCACCAAAAGCTGCACGCAATGACTGTCACCGGCTGATGGGTGGCAACGAATGATGGATGGCACCAAAAGCTGCACGCAATGACTGTCACTGAGTGAGGGCCTGGTACTGTTATGCGGGAATGCGACGGGGGAGGGGATTTGGAGCTTACGAGAAGGGCGTTTTGCTCGGCGTGGGCGCGGCGCTGCTCGCCGGGTGCGCGCCGTCTGCGCAGGGTGACGCCGACGCGACTGAAGGCCGCCCGGCGCTCACCATCGGCTGCGACAACTACCCCCCGTTCTGCTACTTGGACGAGGGCGGCGAGTACACCGGCATCGACGTCGACATCCTCACCGGGGCGCTCGACCGAATCGGGTACGGCGCCGACTTCCTCCAAATCGAGTGGGACCGCAAGGACGAGCTTCTTTCCAAAAGGACGATCGACGGCATCGCCAGCTGCTTCAGCATGAACGGTCGCGAGGACCTCTACCGCTGGGCGGGGCCCTACATGCAGTCGCGCCAGGTTGTGGCCGTCATGCCCGAGAGCGACATCCGCACGCTCGCCGACCTCAAGGACAAGGTCGTGGCCGTGCAGGTGACCACGAAGCTCGAGGAGATCTTCCTCTCCGGCGAGGATAAGCGCATCCCGCGGCTCGGCAAGGTCTTCTCGCTCCTGGGACGACGAGGACAACCAGGACGGTATCCGACCGCAGAAGGTGACCGTTGCGCTCAAGCGCACGGTCGAGGGCACCGAGGCGACCGAGGATGTCCGGCAGATCGAGCTGAACGGGCAGAACGGCTGGAAGGCCGAGGTCGACGACCTGCCCGTCACCGGCGTTATCGACGGCCGGAAGGGCAAGTTCGCCTATACCGTGGAGGAAGCTCGGGTCGATGGCTACGAGGGCAAGGTCGAGCTCGCAAAGCAGGCCGATGGCAGCTATGCCTTCGCCGTGACGAACAGACATAAGGCCGCCAAGACCTCCGTCAACGTCCGAAAGGTCTGGGACGACGGTGACGACATCGATCGCCTCCGTCCCGAGTCCGTGAAGGCGCAGCTCTGCGTCAAGCAGGCCGACGGTCAGGTCGTGCCCGTCGAGGGCGTGGACCCGGTCATTCTCAATGAGAATAACAACTGGTCCGCGGGTTGGACCGATCTCGATGCCCGGAAGGACGGCGAGGACATCCAGTACACCGTCCAGGAGGTCGAGGTACCCGACGGCTATGAAGTCGAGGTGTCCGACGGCGTCTCCGACGACGACGGGGCTTCTTACACCTACACGATGACCAACAAGCACCAGACCGAGGAGTGCGACTTCTCGCTCACGGGCTATTCCGTGGCGTCCGTGAGCGACATCCTCCAGCCGGACGATGAGTGCTTCGTCGACCCGAAGATCGTTAAGCGCCTCGATGGTCGTGCGCTCGAGGCCGGCGAGTTCAAGTTCCAGCTCGTAGACGAGAAGACGGGCGAGGTCGTCTCCACCGCCTCCAACGACGAGTCTGGCATGGTCGACTTCGACAAGGCGGCCAACGTCGCCCCTGACGGCATGGACGCGTCTTGCCTCAAGTTCACGAAGGAGGGCACGTACTCCTACATCGTCAAGGAGGTCTCCGAGAGCAAGGATCCGTCGATCGATTACTCGAACGAGGTCGTCAAGTTCGTCGTTAAGTTGACGCGTGATTCCGATGGCAGACTCGTTGCCGACGGCGGCACGTATTACTACGAAAACGCGGGCTCGACGCTCTCTAAGGAGCTCCCGCCCGACGAGCACCCCACCATCACGAATTCTGTGGAGCCCATCAGCCTGAGCCTGCGCAAGACCGACGCCGACGGCACCAAGGACCTCTCTGGCGCCACCTACGGTCTGTACAAGGCAGACGACAACGCGAAGGTCGCCGAGGCCGTGAGCGGCGAGGACGGCACCATGGTCTTCACCTCGGCCGACATGCCGATCTCCGAGGGCGTGAAGTATTACTTCCTGGAGATCTCGGCGCCCGACGGGTACCTGCTCGACAAGACTCCGACCTCGGCCTTCACCATCGGCCACAGCGGCACGGGCAGCTCGATCGAGTACCACGCGACCTTCGATGACGGCCACGTGAGCGAGTCCGCGACGTTCGGCCAGACCATCGCCATCGACTGCGGCACCGTGACGGACAAGTCCTTCGGCATCGTCCTCAGCAAGGTCGACGCCGACGGCAAGGGCATCAAGGGCGCGAAGCTCGAGGTGCGCGAGGCGACCGGCTCGAAGGCAATCGATTCGTGGGAGAGCAACGGTGCCGGTCACGTCCTGAGCGGCGTCCAGCCCGGCGTGAAGTACGTCTTCCACGAGGCGAGCGCGCCCTCCGGCTATGCCCAGGCCTCCGACGTCGAGTTCACCGTCGACGCCTCCGGCAAGGTCAGTATCGTCTCCGGCGGCAAGGCCACGGTGAGCGGCAAGGGGGTCGTCAACGCGTATGCCGGCGATGCCTCGCTCACGATGATCGACTACAAGAAGGACGAGAAGGTCGACCACAAGACGACCGAGCGCTCTGAGCCTAGGACCACGACCAAGGACCGCTCGATTCCGCAGACGGGCGACACCTCGGCATCGCCGCTGTGGCTCGTTGTCGCCGCGATCGTGGTCACCGTCGCCGGATTCTACTTCTGGCGCAAGAGCCGGTAGGGGAGCGGCTCGCGCTTGGGCCGATTGCGGACTGGCGCGTGCCTGGGCCGATTGTAGAGCGGCTCAGGCACGCGCCTACCTCAAGAAAGCAGGCTTCCTCCGACCGTTCGGCAGCTTGGCCGTTCGTTTAGTCGCCGACCTGGATCCGCCTGATCAGCGCATCGATCTGCTTGGACAAGCCCCGCCTCAACATTCCGAGGCGGGGCTTTTTCATGAGCCGGGGCAGCCGCTCTGGATGGGGGATATAGAGGTCCGCGCCTTGATCGCTGCTCGACGCGGTGTAGACGCGCTGGTCCTCATGGCTTGCGGCGGCCGCTTTTGCGCTCGTGCAGGCTACGACCAGCGCATCGCAGCCTGAGGCGTCTTCGGCAGGGGAGAGCCGCACGAACTCGATCGGCGTCTCCACTCCGCTCAGGCTCTCGTAGACGGCGCCGGCCTCCGCGAGGTCGTCGAGAACGAGGCCGAGCGGATCTCCCTCATGGGCGATGAGCCCGACCTTGTGCGGGCGCTTTCCGTGGCTCATTCGGGCTTCTTCCCATCGACGTCAAACCTTCGCGCTAGACTTGCTTAGTCTAAACCAGAGACTTGTGAGGCCTTATGTCCGATTCATATACGTTCTTCGCTCAGACCCGCGTGCTCTTCGGGGCAGGAAAGCTTGCCGAGCTCGGCGATGCGCTGCTGCCCGGTCGGCGCGCGCTCGTCGTCACCACGGGCGGCAAGTCCGTCAAGGCGAACGGATACCTTGACCGCACGCTCGCGGAGCTCGATCGCGCCGGCGTGTCGCACGTGCTCTTTGACCGCATCGAGCCGAACCCCCTGCGCAAGACCGTCAACGACGGCGGCTGGCTCGCGCACACCGAGGGCTGCGACTTCGTGCTCGCGCTCGGCGGCGGCTCGGTCATGGACGGATGCAAGGGGATCTGCGCCGTCGCGGCGAACCCGGTCGTCGCGGCCGACGGCACCGAGTCCGCGCGCGACATCTGGGATTACGTCATGGGCGGCACGGCGCGCGGGATGCACATCCAGAACGACCCGCTGCCGCTCGTGTGCGTGACGACCACTGCGGGCACCGGGTCCGAGGTCGACGCGGGCGCCGTCATTTCGTGCGAGGAGAACGACGAGAAGCTCCGCCTCGGCGACCCGCGGCTCATGCCGGTGCTCGCCGTCGTCGACCCCGAGCTCATGCTCACCGTGCCCGCGCGCCTTACGGCGTTCCAGGGCTTCGACGCGCTCTTCCACAGCGTCGAGTGCTTCATCGCGAACAACCACAACCCCATGGGCGACATGATCTGCCGCGAGGGTATCCGCAACGCCGCGGCTGCCCTCCCGACCTGCGTGAACGAAGGCTCCGACATCGATGCCCGCACGGAGCTCGCATTCGCGAACACGCTCGGCGGCTACGCGATGGTGTGCTCGGGCTGCTGCGGCTGCCACGGCACGGAGCACGCGATGAGCGCGCATCACCACGACCTGCCGCACGGCGCCGGCCTGATCATGATCGCGCGGGCGTACCACCAGCACATGATCGACGCGCACGCCTGCGACGAGCGGTATATCGAGATGGCCCGTCTGATGGGCAACGCCTCGGCGTCCGAGCCGGCTGATTTCATCGCCGAGCTCGAGCGCCTTATGGCCACCTGCCACGTCGACGACCTCAAGATGAGCGATTGGGGCATCACCGAGGACGAGCTCGACGCGATGGCGACCAACGGGCTTTCCACCAATGCCGCGCTTTACGCGCACGATCCCTCGCCGCTCTCACACGACGACGTCCTTGCCATCCTCCGCGCCAGCTTCCGCTAGCGCAGCTTCAACCCTCACCGATTGCCGCCCATTACTGGGTGACAGTCATTGCGTGCAGCTTTTTGGGACACCCATCATCCGTTGCCACCCGTCAGCCGGTGACAGTCATTGGCTGCAGCAATTCTGGGACAGACATCATCCGGTGACACCCATCACCCAATGACTGTCACCGGCTGCAGGGTTTGGGGACACACTGACCCACGCTTCTGCACCTGAATCGCCTCCATCACCTAACGAGAAGGAAACACACCCGTTGCGAGCGCGTCTCGCAACGGGTGCTACTCTTTGCGCGTGGAACATGCGACTGCAAGGAGACTTCATATGTCCGCAGCTCAGAGCACCAGAACATGCGCACAGGTCCTCGTTGACTGCCTCAAGGCGGAGGGCGTCGACGTCATCTTCGGCATCCCCGGCGAAGAGAACCTTGACCTTATGTTCGCTATCAAGGAAGCTGGCATCCGCTTCATCCCGACGAGGCACGAGCAGGGCGCGGCGTTCATGGCCGATGTCTATGGGCGCCTGACCGGTCGCGCTGGCGTGTGCCTGGCCACGCTCGGTCCCGGTGCGACGAACCTCGTGACCGGCGTCGCCGACGCCTTCCTCGACGGGGCGCCCCTCGTCGCCATCACGGGGCAGGTTTCCAGCGAGCTCATGCAGTTCACGAGCCATCAGTACCTCGATCTTTCGGCCATGTTCAGCCCCATCACCAAGCGTTCGAAGGTCGTCATGCGGCCGGACACGATCTCGGAGACGTGCCGTCTCGCGTTCAAGTACGCCGAGAGCGGCAAGCCCGGCTCCACCCACATCGACCTGCCGAAGAACATCGCGCACATGCCGAGCCCGGCCAAGCCGCTGCATCGCCAACAGGTGCCCGCGCTCTACGCCGACCCAGCGAGCGTCACCGCCGCGGCGCTGATGATCTCCGAGGCCGAGCATCCCGTCATCCTTGCCGGCGCGGGCGCCGTGCGCGGAGACGCCGCCCAGGCCGTTACCACGATGGCCGAGCGGCTCCACATCCCGGTCGTCCAGACCATGATGGGCAAGGGCATCATACCGTGTGACAACAAGTACCGTCTCGGTGTCGTCGGCATTCCGCAGCACGACCGCATCATCGACGTGTTCGACATGGCCGACCTCGTCATCGGTGTCGGCTACGACCTCGTCGAGTGCGCGCCGAAGAAGTGGCACACTCACGACGACATGCGGATCGTCAACATCGCGGCGCTCCCGGCGGACGTTAATCAGGAGTATGACCCCGACGTCGAGGTCATCGGCGACCTGTCCGATAGCATTTACCAGATCCTTCGCACTGCGCGCCGCAACACGAAGCCCGAGCCCGACGCGATGCTCGCGGTCGGCGCTCGGCTGCACGATGAGCTCGAGGAGCAGGGTCGCGACGGCGCGTTCCCTATGAGGCCGGGGCGCCTCATCTCGGACATTCGCAAGGTGCTCGGAAGATCCGACATCCTCGTTTCGGACGTTGGCGCGCATAAGATCTGGATCGGGCGCGAGTACCCCTGCTACGAGCCGAAGACTTGCCTGATCTCGAATGGGTTCGCCTCGATGGGCTTCGCGGTGCCCGGCGCCTTCGCAGCCAAGCTCCTCAACCCCCAGAAGCGCGTCCTCGCGGTCTGCGGCGACGGTGGCTTCATGATGAACTCACAGGAGCTCGAGACCGCCGTCCGCGAGCATGTTCCGTTCGTCACCCTCATCTGGGAGGATTCACACTACGGCCTCATCAAGTGGAAGGAAGAGGAGCAGTTCGGCGACGTTTTCGGCGTGGAGTTCACTAATCCTGATTTCAAGGCCTATGCGGAGTCCATGCATTGCCATGGATACCGCGTCGAGTCGACCGAAGACTTCATCCCCACGTTCGAACAGGCCTTCACCAACGACGACGCTCCCAGTGTGGTCGTCGTGCCCGTTGACTACAGCGCCAACATGCGACTCACGGAGTCCCTGCGTGCTGAGTACGCTTAGCGCCGCGATTCCGCCCCGGATATCGACGGTTCGAGCGATGTCATCGGTGCCATTTGCCCGAGGCCATGCGAATTTTGGCCTCGGATTCCTTAGTCAGTTTTCATTTCGGGTTCCTTGAAGTAGCCAATTGAGAGCTCAAGTCTCCTACCTGCGGTTTTGCTGAGGCGCAAGCGCTTGTGTACTCAGTGTTTCCCAAAATGAAAACTGACTAAGGAATCACCTGTCGGAATTTCGCTTCGAATCTACCCAAATAGAGCTTTGCGCAGCTCATTTGCTTTTCGCATTTGCTCCTCGGTGCGTTTGGGCGGCACGATGCCCCGCAACTTCGAGAGCGTTTGCGCGAAATCGTCCATTCGCTCGGGATTGGCAAGCTGAGCGTAGGTCAGCGGCAGCACCGTGATGCCCTCGTTGAGGAGCGCTGTGGTCCGCTCCGAGTCGGAAAGGAAACTCGTCTCGTTGTCATGGGCCATTTTGCTCTGGCACTCGACATCGATACCCTCCGGCCAATAGAGGTCGCAGTAGCAGCACCGCTTGTTGGAGAGGCTCTGAGAGCTCTTCCGCAAATCAATCTTCTGGTTATGCACAAGGCCACTGTGACCAAATCCTCCGTACGCTAGTGGAAGCCCGAGCAGAAGACCTGCCTTCGTTTCGAACTGGGACGCCGCGTCCGGAATCACAAGATCGGCTATGAGCTGCAGCTTCTTTGAGCCACGGGCATGAGACGCCTGAATCGCCATAGAGCTTATGGATTCCGGCGTTGCCAGGGGAGGCCTTTGCCACAAAGAGGACAGCCTGCCTCCGACAAAGAACGGTTTCCAGCCATCCACGCTTGGGATCTTGGTGCCTCTGGCGTGTAAGGACTCCAGGTGCCGGGCAATCGACGGCGGTGCAGTGAATTCAGCGTATGTTCCGCATAAGGCAGATGCCAATACCAGGCATGACTCCAACGACTCGCGCTTTGCGACCTGCAGAAGGGCGAACTCGGGCATCGCTATATGGATGTCCTCCCCGATGTAGTAGAAAGCGTCCGGCGGCAATTCCCCGGTCCAGAGGTTTGTCTGTATCCTTGCCGAGTTCCGTTGTTCCTCACGTCGCCGTGCCAGCACTTTTACGGGGAAATCGATGCTGTGGGCAAGGGGTGCCGCTATATCCGAGATTGCTCGGCTGTGGCAACCGGTCCGTGCCCATTGCCTTCCGTTGTTCTGAAACGCGGTCACGAGCGGCGACTCCAGCAGCGCGCGGGTCCTTACTTGCTCTAGTTGATCTGAGGACGAAAAGCCAAGCTCGGAAGCACGCTCGGCTTCGCCCGCCATGATCGAGGCAACCAGCGGAGGGGTGCTCCAGTAGCGCAGCGCTGATGTGTCGCAGATGTAGGTATCCATGCAGTGAGCATAGCCAAACGGCCTCTGGTGCTTTTGGCTTGATTTGGGATATAGATAATCAATTTATGTTTAGGAGATATTGATTTGGCTTTATGGACAGAGGAAGTTCAGCGCTTCGCCGTAAGTACATGCGCACGGTGAGATACCCGGCAGATATCCGACAGATTCATGGACGGGGCAAATCGACCGGTAAACGTAGGATGTGAGAAACGCCGTCGATGCCGGGGAGGCGGTTAGTGGCGTTCTGGGGCCGTTGGCTCAAGGACGGCTTATGGGTCGCGGCGATTGGCCTGAGACCCGCGGCCTGCGATTGCCTCACTGCTTTCGATGATTGCTGTGCGCCCGTAGCCATCGGCCTGCGATCTGTGATCGCCCCGCTGTCCGTGGGGCGCGACTTGCGATAATCGCCATGCGGCCTGCGCCCACGATCGCCCCGCGGCCTGTCGCGGTAACCTTACTGGTTGCGATGCCCTATAAGAACAGCTGGTACGCGAAGCGCGGGGCGTCGCGGTCGCCGTCGATGAAGATCATGCCCGCGCGCTTGAAGCCGCAGCCCTCGATGACGTGGCGCATGCGGGCATTGCGCTCGTGGGTGTCCACGCGGATCTCTGAGAACCCGCGGGCGCGCGCCTCCTCAATGAGCCGCTGGTAGAAGCGGTGCGCAATGTGGTTGCCGCGGAAAGCGGGCGATACCGCCACGCGGTGGATCGTTGCGTAGGAGCCGTCGCCGGCGACCTTCCAGCCCCCGTCCTCGACGATGGCATAGTTGGAGTCGGGCCCCGGGATGAGCGCCGCCGTCGCCGCGACCTGGTCGCCGACGACGAATACGCGCCCCCAGCCCTGGAGGATATCCGCCGCGACCGTCTCGGCCCCCGGCCCGGTGCCGTTTTGCCACTGCGGAATGCCGTCCGCGGCCAAGAGCTCGCGTCCGGTCTCGAGGATCGCGACGATCGCCGGAACGTCGTCCACCATCGCGGGCCGCATATCGCAGTTGGCGAGCCTGACCTCGACCTGCTTGGAATTCCTGACATCTGCGTTTGGCATGTTGCTCCTCCTACCGGTTTGCGCGGTTGTCTATTATGGCAGTCGGCAAAGCGAACAGGAAGGAAAACCATGGCACCCGAAGACGCTGACCTTGCCCGCGCGGACGAGCTGCTCCACAAGCTCATGCTCAGCATGATCGAGTTCGACGCCGGCGACCCCGCGCGTATCCAGCATTTCGTCAAGGTCGCGAGTCTCGCGCGCACCATCGGCCTCGGCGAGAAGCTCGAACCCTCGACCCTCCTCACCTTGGAGGCCGCGGCCATCGTCCACGACATCGGCATCCATCCCGCGCTCAAGAAGTATGGCCGGTCGAGCGGTAAGCTCCAGGAGGAGCTCGGCCCCGAGCCTGCCCGCCTCATGCTCTTGGGCTGCGGATTCGACCCCCACCGGGCCGATCGCGTGGCCTTCCTCGTCGGCCACCACCATACTTACGACGCCATCGACGGGATCGATTACCAGGTTCTTGTCGAGGCCGACTTCATCGTCAACCTGTTCGAGGACGGGTCAGGCACGGACGCTGTCCTCGCTGCGCGCGAACGGATCTTCCGCACGCGGACCGGCACGGCCTTGCTCGACCAGATGTTTGGGCTTTGACCAGGGGGTAAGCCGTGAATCAGCCCGAGCATCATATCCAGAACCGCGCTAATTGACTGGAGCATTGATTTGTCCTGCACCGCCGCCAACATCGACGCAGCGCCCGCCGGCACCGCCGCGTCGTTCTCGCCCGCCAGAAAGAAGCTCTGCGTCGCCCTCATCGTGCTCCTCGCGTTCTCGCTCGGCTGCACCGAGTTCGCGCCCATCGGCATCGAGCCCGAGCTCGCCGACGCGTTCGGCGTGAGCCTCGCCCAGATTGGCCAGCTCATCAGCGTGTTCGCGCTCACCTACGCCGTCGCCACGCCGACGCTCGCGCTCGCGACGGGTCGGTTCCGCCGCTTTACGATGCTCGTTATCTATGCCGGAGTCTTTATCCTCGGCAACGTCGTCGCGGCGACCGCCACGGGTATGCCGGCGCTCTACGTGAGCCGCGTGACCTGCGGCCTTGTGTCCGGCGCTTTCCTCGCCGTGGGCGTGACCTTCCTGCCTGAGCTCGTCGACCCGCGCAAGACCTCGTTCGCCGTCGCCGTCGTCTACGCCGCCTTCAGCGTGGCGATGGTGCTCGCGACCTCGGCCGGAAAGATGCTCGCCGATGCCCTCGACTGGCGCGCGATGATGGTCGCCTGCCTTATCCTCGCGGTCGTGACCTGCGCGCTTTTGATCGCGCTGCTCCCGCGCGAGGGCGCGACGGACGAGCCATCGCGCGTCCGCGACCAGTTCCCGCTGCTCTGCGAGCCGAGCGTGCTCGCGTGCGTCGCGATCTTCGTCTTTGGCGTGGGGTCGACCTACGTCTTCTACGGCTACGTGACGCCCTACCTCGAGGAGTACCTCGGCCTCACCGCCGCGCAGACGAGCCTTGTGCTGCTGGTCTTCGGCGTGATCCTGTTTTTCTCGAACATGCTCTCCGGCGTCCTCGACGAGAAGTTCGGACTCAAGTCCGGCGTCGGGCTCTTTTTGACGCAGGCCGCCGTGCTCGCGGCGTTGTGGGCAGTCGGGACCGCGATGCCCGCCGCGCTCATCGTGATCTTCACGTTCGGCCTGCTCATGTACGCGGTGAGCGTCCCGTGCATCACGCTCTTCATGCGCATGGCCAACGAGCGGCACCCGAAGGCGCTCACGCTCGCGAGCTCGCTCGAGCCGACGGCGTTCAACATCGGCATCGCCTTCGGCACGGCGGTTGGCGGCGCTGCGGTGACGGGGCTCGGGCTGGGCTCGCTCGGGCTCGTGGGCGCGGCGCTCGCGCTCGTGGCCTGCGGCTGCGCCGTCGCGGCGGTTCGCCTGGAGCCTTAAAGGGGAGAAGGCCTCCCACCTACCAGATGCCGAGAAGCCCCTCGAGGTTATCGGTGAAGCGTCGGCGGTCGCGGTCCGTGAACGCCGCGGGCCCGCGGGTGCGCCCGCCGGCCCGACGAACCTTCTTCTCTTCCGCGCGGATAAAGAGGTCGGAGTCGATCGTCGCCTCGGAGTAGACGCGCCCGCGGACTCCGATCGCCCGGGCGCCGCGGCCGAGGACCATGGCGGCGAGGCCGATGTCCTGCGTGACCACGACGTCGCCGGGCTCGAGCGCCTCGACGATCGCGAAGTCGGCCGAGTCGGCGCCGGTCGAGACCACGAGGGTGTCGACCCAGAACCCGCGCTTGGCGTGCGCGGCGTCGCGCGGGTCGCCCGCGCGGACGTGGCGCTCGAGGTTCTGCGTGGTGTTGCCGGCGATGACCACGGGCACGCCCGCGCGGCGGGCGACCGCGAGGGCCTCGGAGGTCACGGGGCAGGCGTCCGCGTCGATGTAGAGGGTCGTCATGGCGCGTCCTTCTTTGCGGGCCTACAGGCAGCTCTCGTAGATCTTGCGGCAGTCGTCCATCGTGAGGCGCTGGGCCTCGCCGATCTCGGGGCCCTTGTTCTGCTCGAGCGTCTGCAGGAGCGCGGGGATGTCCGCCGCGGTGACGCCGAGCTCGGAGAGCCGGCGCGGCATCCCGAGGTCGCAGAAGAATGCCTGGATCTCGTCGATGGTCACGAGGACGGCGTCCTCGACGGCCTCCTCCGGCGTGGCGTCGATGCAGTCCTCGACGACGTCGACGGGCTCGATGTCGAAGACGAGCTTGCCGAAGGTGAGCCAGCGCTCGGGGTTCGAGCGCCAGACGTAGCGCATCCACGCGGGCATGACGACCGCGAGGCCCGCGCCGTGCGTGATGCTCGGGTCGTGGGCGGATAGCTCGTGCTCGAGCGCGTGGCTCTCCCAGCCGCCGGCGCGGCCGTTCGGCTTCGCGTTGCGCCCGAGCCCGCACAGGTCGTTGTGCGCCTGCGTGCCTGCCCACATGATGCTCGCGCGGGCGTCGTAGTCCTCGGGGTTCTCGATCGCGGCGGGCGCGCACTCCATCAGGCTGCGGATGAGCCCGCACGCGATCTCGTCCGTCACGGGGACGGGGCCCGTCGAGCCGAAGAAGCGCTCCATGATGTGCGCGCACATGTCGGTCACGCCGGCGGCCGTCTGGTAGGCGGGGAGGGTGAAGGTGAGCTCGGGGTCCATGACGGCGAGCTCGGGACGGTGCGACTCGCTGGAGAGGCCGCGCTTCAGGCTGAGCTCGTCGTTGGAGATCACGCAGCTCGCGGAGGCCTCCGAGCCCGCCGCAGGGATGGTGAGGACGCAGGCGACCGGGAGCTTATGGTCCTCGTCGACCGCAGCCTTCTTCATAAAGAGGTCCCAGACGTCGCCCTCGTAGGGGACGCCGACGGCTATGGCCTTGGCGGTGTCGATGACCGAGCCGCCGCCCACGGGCAGCATCCAGTCGACGCCCTCGGCGCGAGCGATCTCCACGCCCTCCTGCGAACGGTCTGCAGAGGGGTTCGCCTGGATGCCGGCGAAGTCGACGTAGGCGAGGCCGGCCTTCTCGAGCGACGCCACGACGCGCTCGATGATGGGCTTCTC
>DBFAZJ010000050.1:0-6911 GCA_048244295.1 Collinsella sp. | reverse complement strand
CTTGACGACACCCATCGTGTGATACGGCAGCATTTCCAGGCCCACCACGTTGTGCCATGGAGCGATGAGGCGACCGAGCTTCTCGCACTCCTCCACCGTGTCGGTAATGCCCGGCACCACCACGTGGCGGATAACGACCTTGATCTTGCGACGTGCAAGTTCATCGCCGAACGCCAAGATGCGTGCGGGATCGCAACCGGTCAGCTTTTTATGCTCGACCGGGTCGGCATGCTTAATATCGAGCAGTACCATGTCGGTCTCGTTGAGCACGGCATCGAACTTCTCGGGGTGGTTGGGGTCAAATGCATAGCCACAGCTATCTAGGCAGGTATGTACACGGCCATCGGGGTTGTTATGCATAGCACGAAACAGATCGGCCAAAAACTCGGGCTGCAGGAGCGGCTCGCCGCCGGACACCGTAATGCCACCGCTGCGATAGAACTCGTGGTTACTCTGGAACTCATCCATCAGGTGTTCGACGGTCACCATGGTGCCGCCGTTGACCGACCAGGTATCGGGATTGTGGCAATACGCGCAGCGCATGGGACAGCCCTGAACAAACACCACAAAGCGGATGCCGGGTCCGTCGACCGTTCCCATCGTCTCGATCGAATGCACGCGGCCAAGGGCAAACGCAGAGTCCTCGGGACGAGCGTCCACACCCTCAAGCGTCATTTCTGCCATTCGCGCTACCTTGCCTCTCCTTGGATGCAACCAATTAAAATGCCAGAGTCATTCTAGCCCATGCGTTTGCGTTTAAACGTCTCGGACTAGAACGGCACGTTTTAATCTATCCCCCATCACCATGGCTGGGGGCTACGTCGAGATGTCAGGCTGAAGAACGCTCGCCTGCGGCCTTTACGCCTTAAGCGTGAGCACCGCACCGAAGGCGGTCGGGCCGCAATGGCTCGAGATGACGCCGCCGACCTGAGTCCAGGTAACGTCCTTAAAGCCCAGATCATGCGCATAGACCTCCATGTCATCGCGCAGCTCCTGGGAAAGGCCCACCGAATACGCCAGGCCAATGTGCGAGTAGTCAATCTCGCCCTTCGCAACCATGTGGTCGATAAAGGCGCGGGCGCACTTGAGCATAGAGCCGCGGAACTTCTTGGTTGCCACGAACTTACCGCCCGTTACCTCAATGCAGGGCTTAATCTTGAGCAGGTGAGCGCCAAGGAATGCCACGTTGGACAGACGACCTCCCGCCTTAAGGAAGGCTAGGTCGGTAGGAACAAAGCCCAGCAGCACACGGTCCATGACGGAATTCGTAAATGCAAAGATCTCGTCGACGGTGGCATCGGGGTGAGCCTCGATGTATTTGGCGGTCTCGACGACAACGAGCGACTGACCCACCGAGACAAAACGCGTGTCCATGGAGAACACGTAGTCACGGCCCTTAGCCGCAATCTTGGAGGACTGATGCGAGCAGGTCGTGGCCTCGGAATACGCGAGATGCAAAATGGTCGCGTCAGGCTGCTCAGCGTGAATGCGGTCGTACACGTGAGCAAAATCCGCAGGCGCACAGCCACTGGTCTTGGGCATTACGCCAAACTCGTTGCAGCGCGAATAAATCTCGAGCGGATCGATCGAGCCGTCCTCGACGGTCTCGTCACCAATCGTGACATGCATAGGCACGCGCACGATACCGTAGCGTTCGCAGAGCTCTGGCGTCACATCCGAACCAGATTCAACCACGATTACGTACTTGCCCATTATCATCACGACCCATCCCGACGTTGGCTTTTTAATATGTGACGCACGTCCACCGTCCTGCTACACAACGGCCTCCAAGCGCCAAAGAGACGCCGTCCCTTGCACACAACAAAGGACAGCGTCTCCCTGGAAAACTCCGTGCTTATCTAGGATTCTACACGGTTTACAACAATGTGTTACTTACTCCGCAAACGGTCGCTATATGCGGTAAGCGGTAGTTGGCCGCGACAACTGCGACACATTCCGTCCAGCAAATCCAATCGTGCTCCACGCACGGTTAATGCACGAGGCGGTAGAAATTCATCGATGCCGCACCCTCGGCGTGCAGCTCCATCGCCGGAACCGCCGGCGAATAGGTACGGCTCGTAAGTGCCGCCTCGCCGCCATTTGCAAAAATCTCGACCATCGTAGTGTCCGAAAGCACGCGCAGGTCGCGAAGCTCGCTGAGCTCGATCGACCTCTGGTCGCGCCCATAGCCTTCGTCACCCATGTCGAGGGTAAGCATCCCGTCTGCATAGCGCACAAAGACACCCTTGCGGATTTCGAGCTCGATCACCTGGGCGCCCTCACAGGAAACCACAAGATCAAACAGGCGGCCCGGCTCCTCAACGGTTTCACCGCCTGTCGCGCAAACGCAGTCGCCGCGCATCCTCTCAATCTCGTGCACCGGCTGCTGACAGAGCTTACCATCGCGCATGCTCAGTTTTCTCGGCACCGTCAACGCGCACTGCCACCCGCGTGCCACCGTCGGGCTTTTTGCCGTCGCATCGGGGCAACCCGACCACCCGATCATCAAACGCCGACCCGCAGCATCCTCAAAAGACTGCGGTGCGTAGAAATCAAAGCCGGCATCGACCATCGGGGGCATGCCCTGCCCGGCGATCTTAAAACTCGGCGCCTCCCAATCGGCCTCGATGGGAAACCACACGCACTGGTGCGGATTGCGGTAACGCCATCCATCGGCGGACACACCCTGCGGACAGCAAACGAGAATAAGCTCACCATCGAGCTCAAACAGATCGGGGCACTCCCACATAAAGCCAAACTTCTCGCCCAACTCAATGCGCGTCGCATAGCTCCAGTCCTCTAGATTGCTCGAGGTATAGACAAGCACGCAGCCGCGGTCGTCTTTCGTACGAGCGCCCAGAACCATGTAGTAGATACCATCGTGTTCAAGGATTTTGGGATCACGCACGTGCGTACCGATATCGTCGGGGTAATCGACCGGCCCAACAGCTATGCGCTTCTCGCCCAATTCGTCGGGGTTCTCGGCAACCACATGAATCTGGTTTTGCTCACGGCCCGTCAACACGTAGTCGTAATCATCGCGGTCAAAATGCTTGACGTTGCCGGTATAGAAGTAGTGAATCTTGCCGTCGTGTACAAAGGCAGAACCAGAATACGCTCCGCTCGAATCCAAATCGGAATCGGGGAACAGCGCGGGGCCGTGATTCTCGTACGTCACAAAATCCTTTGTCGTCAGATGGTTCCAAAGCACTGGACCGCCATGCGCAGCATCGAACGGATCGTATTGATGATAGATGTGATACGTATCACCAATCTGAACCAAACCGTTGGGGTCGTTGAGCCAGCCAAGCTCAGGCTCCACATGGAACAGGAGCCTATCGGGGTCGGACGCGATGCGACCCGCCGTCTCATCCTGTCCGGCACGCCACTGCTCATAGTCCGCGCGTGTCACCTTATTTTTTTGATTAAACATCGCCGTTGACTTTCTCGTCTATGGGGAAGGACGCTCGACTCGCACGAGCCGAGCGCCCTTCCTCAAATGGACTTATCCGCACATTACGCTGAACGGCTCAACTAGAAGCTGACATCGAAGCCAGCACCAGCGCCCTCTTCATCGGTGGTCGGAACGCCCTTTGCCTTGTTGTAGGCAAAGATCAAGACGATCGGCACGATAAAGGCGATGAGATTGCCAGCCACATACCACACGAGCGTCTCGGGCGTGACAATGAGCAGGCCAAGCACGCCGGTCAGACCCTGACCGATGGCGCGCACCTCAAAGAGCTTCACGAAGGCACCGCCGCAGCCTGCACCGATGCATGCGCAGATGAACGGGATGATCGAGTAGCGCATGTTTGCAGCAAAGATAGCGGGCTCGGAGATTCCGACCAGCGTCGGGATAAAGGACGACATGCAGATGTTGCGCTCTTTGGAGTGCTTCTTGTGAATGAGGTACATACCGATGGCGCCGCCGCCCTGGGCGATGATGGAAACCGACCAGATGGCCTGGATGTAGTTGAAGCCGGTCGTGGCAACGAGGTTGGCCTCGATACCCTGGATGAACTGATGCGTACCGGTAACGACGAGCGGCTGCAGGAACGCGGCGAAGACAAAGGCACCAAAGACACCCATCCTGTTGTACAGGATATCGATTACGCCGGCGAGGACGTCACCGATCAGGTTGCCGAGCGGGCCGAACACGGTGAACAGGGCGACGTTAGCAAGAATCAGGGTAACGGTCGGGACAAAGACGAACGAAACGACCTCGGGGATGTACTTCTGGGCAATCTTTTCGACCTTGGCCATAAACCAGGCGGTCAGAATTGCAGGGAACACGCCGCCCTGGAAAGCAACCATGGGAATGGAGAGCGGACCAAAGTTCCAGTACTCAGCACCCGTCGGGTCCATAACGAACGTGTTGCGGTTCATAAGGCTCGGGTGAACCATGACGATACCGACGAGGATGCCCAGGATCGGGTTACCGCCAAAACGCTTGACCGCGCTGTACATAACCAGGACAGGCAGGTAGTCGAACGTGGTGGCGATAATGGCAAAGAAGCTTGCGAGGTTCTTGAGGAACTCGCTGTGATCGGCGAGGCTGCCCTCCATGCCAAAGAGGCCGTTGGCAACGATCAGCGACTTAAGGCCGATGATGATTGCAGCGCCGACGAAGGCGGGAATGATGGGGATAAAGATGTCCGAGAATACTTTGAGGACCGAGAAGAACTTGCCCTTCTTGTCCGCCTCGGCGCCCTTGACCTCAGAAGCGCTGATCTCCTTAACGCCCGTCAGAGCCATAAACTCATCGTAGACCTTGTTGACGGTACCGGTACCGAAGATGATCATGAGCTGGCCGCTGTTGTACAGCACGCCCTTGACGCCATCGATGTTCTCGAGCTCGGCCTTGTTGTATTTGCTCGTATCCTTGAGCACCAGACGCAGACGGGTCACGCAATGCGTGGCGCCCTCGATGTTCTCCAGTCCGCCGACGTTGTCGACGACTTGCTGGGACACTGCCTTGTAGTCCATGTTCCTCTCCATTCCTTTTCTAAATCATAAAACGGTTCGTTGCCGCTACAGAGACGCGATCGTTGCGTTTGCGCACTTGAGCGCACCGTCGGTGACGGTAAGCGCCACACCCTGGCCCTGCTTGTTGCAGAAGCGAGCGTTGAGCGCAACGTCATCGACAAAGATGGTCGCGATGTCATCGTCGACGACCAGACGCACATGGTGAGTGCCCTCGCCCTTAAAGAACAACGGACGCTCGAGGCCCATGTTGTTGACCTGGAACCACGGGTACTGGGGAGCCGGCGTGAACTCGAGCTTGCCCTCGCGCAGGTTGGCGCGGAACTCATAGGCAAGACCGGTCTCGGCGTCCTCGGCGAACTTGACCGAGAAGCCGGCAGCGTTACCGCCGAGCTCAATGTCGGTATCGAGCAAGTAGGTGGAGCCGGCGTCTGCAGACAAAACCTGCTCGACCTTGCCCGACTCGCAGGAGAGCTCGAAGGCTTCGACAGCCTTGCCCTCGCCAAAGGCGCCGAGCATGCTGTCGGGAAGCTTGGTGCCGAGCGTTCCGTCGGCACGCTGAACGATCTCGAGGGGCATGAAGGTACCACCCCACAGGTAAGAGCTGGGGTCGCCGCCCTCGTCACGCGTAGGAACCCAACCAAAGAGAACGCGACGCTCGCCATCGAATGCGGTGCGAGCGGCGTAGTACGCGCGGCCGTCGAAGGAGTCGTCAGCGGGGGTAATCCAAGGACCGTTGATGGACTTGGACATGCGGTAACGGGTCTTGTTGCCGTCGCTGTACTCGGAAAAGACGAGGTACCACCAGTCGCCCATCTTAAAGAGATCAGGCATCTCAAACATGGTGTACAGGCCCGGGTTCCACCAGTCGCCCTGGAACTCCCAGTTGGTCAGATCCTTGGAGGTGAACTTGACCAGGCGGCCAGTCATCAGACGCTTGTCCTCGCCCACACGCGTGCCGAGGATGAGCATGTACTCTTCGTTCTCCTCATCCCAAAGCACAAAGGGATCGCGCCAGTTGCGGTCATCGTAACCCTCCTGGGGCGGAAGCAGCGTCTCGGCGATGTTCTTCTCCCACTTGACGGCGTCGTCGCTCGTTGCGTGAAGAAGAACCTGCTTCATCAAACGTGCGCGGACCTTATCGCGATTGCAACCAGTGTAGAGCGCATGGTACTTGTCGCCCACCTTAAACACCGTGCCGGCATAAATGTACTGGTCGACTTCCTCGTCGCCGCCGCGCTCAAGGCTCTCGCCAAAGTCCTTGTAGTTGACGAAATCCTTGGTCGTAGCGAGTGCCCAGCCAAACGGCTCTCCGAAAGGTTCGGGGTTACGCGTGTCACGCTGATGATAGAGATAGAACGTGCCGTCCTCGCCGTACGGCATGATGTCGCCTACCCAAATTCCCTCAGGCTGGTAATACACCTTGTGCATCCGAGACTTCCTTTCCACGACATACTAACTCGGTACAATGGCAAGATATGTCAATCGTTTTCATATGTCAAACGTTTTCATATCAATACGTCTTTTCGTAGTTCCAGTCGTCGGTAAACGGTTGACATATGCCGGCGAACGGTCATCGGAGGCGTTTGAGGAATTCTTTTGGCACAGGATGAACTACGCGGTTTTGCCCTCAATGAGTTCAACGGGGAGCTTGATATTCGATTCGGGATTATCGCCGTTAATAAGAGCGATGATGGATTGCGCCGCGAGCTCTCCGATGCGATCGATATCTTGACGTACGGTTGTTAAGTCAGGCATAAACGTCATAGTTCGGCGGGCACCATCCGCGCCCACGACCTTAATATCGTCTGGAGCGCTCAAGCCACGCTGCTTCATCACGTTGAGACAGATGGCCGCCATCGTATCGTCTCCCGCAAAGATGCCGTCAATATCGGGGTTCTCATCGAGGATCTTCGCAACGACCGCGC
>DBFAZJ010000049.1:0-3099 GCA_048244295.1 Collinsella sp. | reverse complement strand
GTGGGGACGCCGGCCTCCATAGCCTCTCCACCTGCGGAAACGAGGCGACGGCCAGGTGCCGGGAGCTAGTTCCGCGTTGCGCTAGCTGCGGAAACGCAGGGTCCGTTCAGGCTGTTGCGTTGAGATTGAAAATCAACCATCCTCCGCCAAACAGCACGTATCCAGCAAACGAGAAATCGAAGAGGATCGGAAATGTGGGCATCCAGCACGTGAACTTATTGCCGCCGATGCCGGGAAACGCCGCGGGGAAATCAAACGGAGTGATCCCTTGGTCCATGGTGGTGGGGACGATAGTGGTCGATCCGGATTCCGCCTTTGCCGCCGGCGCGGTAACAACGGCCATGGGGGAGGAGAGCGTGTAGGTTTTGCCCTGGTAGTCGAGGACAAAGCGCAGCTTGCATCCTTCTTCCAGAAGGCTCGATGCCGCGTCGAGGAACTTGTCTTCGAGCGTGAACGTCGCCAGATTATCCGCGCCCGATGCGCTGGCCTTGACTTGGCCAATCTGCGTGACGGTTTCGGATGAGCTGACCGCAGCGGGGATCACTTTATTGATATGCAACGTTGCCCGCCCGCCCTGCGGCAGATGGGCCTGCACGGTAAAGGCGTGCGTGTCGGGCTGATCGTTTGCTGCTTCGTCCGCTGGCATTGCCATAAACGTGGCGTCGGCGTACTGGATGTCCCATTCGTCGAATGTGAGCTGGCGAAAGTACGGCTCGCCATCGGAGAGCGGACGTGTGGGTGCGGTAATGGCGGTGCCGCCTTGGACACGCGCGAGGGGAATCTCGACATCGCGGTAGCCTGCCATGCTAATGGAGATGCCGCCGTTAAAGTCGTACGCGTCGAGAAGCGTCGCCTCGTCCACGTAGCCTTCCGAAAGCGGCGCGACCTCAAAGATGGCCGTCCCCTCGTCATCGGTAGTGGCGGTGAGCTGCTTGCCTGCGGCATAGCGCGATGTGAGCGTGACCTGGGCACCCGTGATGGGCGTATTCTTGTTGGCGACGTCGACCACGACCACACCGAACATGGTGCGCGAGAGCACCAAGACCTTGAAGGGATCATCTTCGTCGGCGTATGCCTCGGTGGGCGCGAACGGCAATATGAAGGCGTTTGCGCTTCCCGGCACGCGCGGCAACATAATGCTCGCCAGCGAGGACACTCCGGCAACAAGTAACGAACGGCGATCAAGCATCTTTGGCTCCCATCCCGCAAATATCGGTGGAAATAATCCAATTTTGCGAGAAGGCGCCCCGTGGCGGTAGTGCCGTTCAAGGGTCAAAATGTCCAATTTGAGCGAGCGAAGCGCCGGGACTCCGGAGCGCGCATGCTGCGCTAGGCAGTCTGGCCGCTAACGCAGCATATGCGCGACCAGCTCGGCGCGAGTTCCGATACCAAGCTTGGCATACACTCCTGATAGGCGGTTTTTGACGGTGCCCGGCGATACTCCCATGTGGCGTGCGATTTCGGCGTTGGTCCACCCACGACAGGCGAGCATGGCCATGGTGAACTCCGTGGTCGTTAAATCGTCGGCCACGTCCTCGCCTGAATCGGGGTTGTGGATGCGCCGCCAGCCGTAGCTGAATCGATACGTAATCTCGATGATACGTGCGAAATCGTCAGGGTATTGCGATTTTAGGCATGCCTCGATGAGCCCCTGCAAAAGGCCGTGGTGCTCGCCAATGAGCTCGATAAGGCCGTCGGGACGCGCAATGTTCCAAGCGGTTCCGAAGTGTGCCTTTGCGGCGTCGATGTCCTTGAGGCTCATGCATGCTATGGAAGCTGCCAGGTGCAGGAACAGTTCCGAGATCGGATAGCTTCCCTGTTTCATGATCAGGGCGTTTTCCGCCATGCCCAGACTGCGGCCGTATTCGCCGTGCAGATACAAGGCGTGCGCCATCACGTAGCTGGCGAACAGGCGCAGGCCTTCGGGCAGATGCGCCGCAAGTGGATAAAACTCTTCGGCGGAATACGGGGAAGGCAAGTGCAGCAGGAAGCTCGCGGCCGAGGCGAACAGGATATGCGTGGCGTGGACGGCGGGCGATTCCTCGTCAGCCGGCGTATCGAGGATGCCAGCAAGGCACCGGCGGGCGTCGGCGATACGGTTGAGCGACAGGCTGGCGTATCCGCAGATAAAGCATGCGGAATAGCGCAGTGCGGGATCGGTGGCATCAAGATAGGGGCGCACCGTCTTGGCAGCGAGGGTGGCCTGTCCGCGAAAGTACAGCGCTTCTGCCGTGGCAATGGTGCGCGAATCGGAGTCGGAAATGCCTGCAACCGCAGCGTCAATCTGCCCCGGCACAAAGGCGGTGCACATCAACGGCATGGGAACGCATGGGTAGCCATCGCAGTCCATCTTCCATCTCCCAACAGCTGGCAACAATAGCAGCAATTGTACTCCTGTTGCTCGGGACCCCTTTCGTTTTACTGTTCGGTTAACGCTGCAGATCGTTTTGGAAGGCTTACGAGCATGGTGGTCCCGTTCTCGGAACTTGTTTCGACCTCTACCGTGCCACCGTGAAGCACTGCAATCTCCCAAACAAGCGCTAGTCCGAGTCCTGCGCCGCCGCATGCCCTGCTGCGGGATTTGTCTAGACGAAAAAACGGCTGGAAGATGCTCTCACGGTACTGCTTGGGTATTCCCGGGCCCTCATCTTTGACTCGCAGGAGCACGTGGTTGTCGCTGTCGCTGATGGAGACGTTGACAGTCGAGCCGGAGCGGCTGTAACGGATGGCGTTTTCGGTCAAGTTAAACACCAGCCGATAGAGGAGCGCATCGTTCCCGATTACTAAAGCGTCTCCAGCACAATTGAGGGCTATGCCCTTATTTTCGGCAAGTGGCGCAAGGTCGGTGAGGACCTCTTCGGACAAGGGACCAAGTTCAACATCGTCCTCGCAAGGAACGCTGCGGAGTTCACTCATCTCGAGCAATACCTTGGTCATTCGAGACATGCGCTCGGTTTGTTCTTGTAGCAGGCCGAGCAGCTCGGCTGTTTCGGGTTGCAAACCGGAGTGCTCGGAGATGAATAGTTCAATCTGTGCTTGCATAAGGGCGAGCGGGGTGCGCAGCTCGTGTGCGGCGTTGCCGGTAAACTGACGCTGTGC
>DBFAZJ010000048.1:0-9680 GCA_048244295.1 Collinsella sp. | reverse complement strand
TCCTTCTGGAAGACCTCGAAGGGCTTGACGGTGATTGTCTCATCGGGCTTGGTGAGGCCGAACATCATGACCGTAGCCTTGTGGCCGGCGATCTGGATGGCCTGCTCGATGGTGACGGGCTTGCCAACACACTCGATAACGACATCGACGTTGCCGACGCCCTCCTGCTTCAGGCGGGCCGGGACGTCCTCGTGGATGGAATCAATTGCCAGGTCGGCGCCGAGTTTGAGCGCAACCTCGCGCTTGCCTTCGACAGGCTCGAGCAAGACAACCTTGGTGGCGCCGGCGTTTTTAGCAAGCTGCATCATGAGCAGACCGATCATGCCACCGCCGATAACGACAACTGTGCTGCCGGGCTTGATGTTGCACATATCGATGCCGTGCAGGCAGCAGGCGACGGGCTCGGTCATGGCGCCCTGCTCGAAGCTGGTGTGATCGCCCAACTTGTAGACTTGCTGCATATCGACGGAGCAGTACTCGGCAAAACCGCCGTTAACGGTGGTGCCGTAACCGGTCATATGCTCGCAGTAGTGGTTGATTCCGTCGCGGCAGGGTTCGCAGCAGCCGCAGGGATGGTTTGGGTCGATGCACACGCGATCGCCCGGTTTAAAGCCGGTGACATCGCTGCCCACGGCCTCGACAACGCCCGCAAACTCATGACCAAGGATCGTGGGCGGGGTAACGTCGGCTGCACCCTTGTCGCCTTCATAGATATGCACGTCGGTGCCGCAGACGCCGCAAGCTTTGACGTTGATCAGAACGTCGCGCCTGCCCACGGCCGGCTTTGCCGATTCCTCGACTCTGAGGTCGTGCTTTCCATAGAAGACCGCGCTTTTCATGGTGACTCCTTAACGTGGCGGTGAATGTTGTAATGAAGTATAGGTATGTCTATAGATATAGACAAGCACATCTAGACAAGTAGAAAAGAAATTTATAATGCAGCCATCAGCTATGTCAGATTTAGCAGGCGAAATACTGGACATATACCGTTTACGGTAAATAATCAACCGTTTACCGACCATAGTATTTATACTAACTTGTCTAGATAAGTGATATGATAAAAATGGAAGCGCAAGAAGTCAGGGAAGCGGGCCCACCCGTCCTATTGCACGAGGTACACGCAAACGGCGCGTCTGCGGTCTCGAGTGAAGCCAAAACCGCAGTCGCTCCGAATGAAGAGAGGGGGATTCCCCGTCATGATGCAAAAGATAC
Source organism: Collinsella sp. (assembly GCA_048244295.1). Classification (GTDB taxonomy): domain Bacteria; phylum Actinomycetota; class Coriobacteriia; order Coriobacteriales; family Coriobacteriaceae; genus Collinsella. The sequence goes on along the minus strand of DBFAZJ010000048.1, from coordinate 8,468 downwards.
AACGTTTCGGCGGTGCAATGTACACGCCTGCAATTCTTTTCGCATTTTCCGGAATCGTCGTCGGCCTGGGTACGTTGTTTACCACCGAGGCGATCTTTGGCGAGATGGCCACAGCGGGTCATCTTTGGTTTGATTGCTGGAATGTGCTGCTCCAGGGTGGTTGGACGCTCTTTAACCAGATGCCGTTGCTGTTTTGCGTAGCGTTGCCAATCTCGCTCGCGAACAAGCAGAACGCTCGCTGCTGCATGGAGGCTTTGGCCATCTACCTTACCTTCAACTACTTTGTTAGCACAATCTTGGGGCAGTGGGGCCCTGTCTTTGGGGTCGACTACTCTGTCGAGGCGGGCAGCGGTACTGGTCTTGCCACTATCGCAAGCATCAAAACGCTTGATATGGGCATCATGGGCGCGCTCATTATCTCTGGTATCGCCACGATGCTGCATAATAAGTTCTTCGACACCGAGCTCCCCGAGTGGTTGGGCGTGTTCTCGGGTTCCGTGTTCATCTATATGATCGGTTTCTTCGTTATGGTTCCGGTCGCTCTTATCGCCTGCCTGGTGTGGCCGCATGTTCAGGCTGCTATCTCTGCCTTCCAGGGATTCATCCTTTCCGCCGGTACGTTTGGCGTGGGTGTCTTTGCTTTCTTCGAGCGCGTGCTGATCCCTACAGGCCTGCACCACTTTATCTATACGCCGTTCTATTACGACAACGCGGCGGTCAACGGCGGCATCTTTGCTGCTTGGGCCAACATCCTGCCCCAACTGGCTGCCGATCCGAGCATTGCTCTTAAGGATGCCGCACCCTGGGCTGCCTATACCTGCCCTGGTTGGACTAAGGTCTTCGGCTCGCTTGGCGTCGCCATTGCGTTTTATATGACCGCCAAACCTGAGCGCAAGCAGCGCGTCAAGGCTCTGCTGATCCCGGTCACCCTTACCGCTATGCTTTGCGGTATCACCGAGCCGCTTGACTTCACCTTCCTGTTCATCGCGCCCGGCCTGTTCGTCGTCCACTGCGTGCTCGGAGCGCTTGGCTGCATGGCTCAAAACCTCCTTGGCGTCGTGGGTATCTTCGACGGCGGCATCATCTCGATGCTCTCGTGGGACTGGCTGCCCCTTTGGGCCGCACACGGTCTGCAGTACGCCATCTCCATCCTTGTCGGTCTGTGCTTTACCGCTCTTTGGGTTGTGGTCTTCCGTTTCCTGATCGTCAAGTTCGACTTTAAGACCCCCGGTCGCGAGGATGACGATGTTGAGGTCGAGCTCAAGTCCAAGGCCGACTACAAGCAAAAGCAGGGCGGTGCTGCTGCTGGCAAATCGGCCGCCCAGAGTAAAGATGATGAGCGCTTGGTGCTTGCCGAGAACATCCTCGATCTGCTCGGTGGCACGGATAACATCATCGATGTAACGAACTGCGCTACCCGTCTGCGCGTTAACGTCAAGGACAAGAGCGTCGTTGCACCCGAGGCTTCCTTCAAGGCGATCGGTACGCATGGCTTGGTGGTCCAAGGTCAGTCAATCCAGGTCATCGTCGGCCTTAGCGTCCCGCAGGTTCGCGAGAAGTTCGAGAGTCTTCTGAAGTTCGAGACTCTTCTGTAAACCATCGTCCATCGAAACAATCGGCCTTGCAGAGCCGGTATGCACCGCAAGGCCGATTCTAGAGATAAAAAACTCCACTTCTAGGTAACAATTCCAAACCGTGCAGGCCGCGTACGGGGATGGATTGAGCAAGCGGCCAGAATGAGGAGGACATCATGTCCAAGAAAAACTATGCCGTGACCATTGCCGGCGGTGGCTCTACCTTCACCCCGGGCATCGCTCTGATGCTGCTTGAGGAGCGTGACCGCTTCCCGGTCAACAAGGTGACCTTCTACGACAACAACGCCGAGCGCCAGGAGATCGTGGCAAAGGCCTGCGAGATCTATTTCCACGAGAACGCCCCCGAGGTTGAGTTTAGCTACACCACCGACCCCGAGACCGCATTCACCGGGACCGACTTCGTGCTTGCTCACATCCGCGTCGGCCTGTACGCCATGCGTGAGCTCGACGAGAAGATTCCTCTCAAGTACGGCTGCGTTGGCCAAGAGACCTGCGGTGCCGGCGGTATCGCCTACGGCATGCGCTCCATCGGCGGTGTCATCGAGATCCTCGACTACATGGAGAAGTACAGCCCCAACGCCTGGATGCTCAACTACTCCAACCCCGCGGCTATCGTCGCCGAGGCCTGCCGCGTGCTGCGCCCCAACAGCCGCATCATCAACATCTGCGACATGCCGATCGACCTCATGGATAAGATGAGCCGTATGTGCGGCATCAAGGATCGTCGCGAGCTGCAGTACAGCTACTACGGCCTCAACCACTTTGGTTGGTGGAGCAAGATCTACGACAAGGAGGGTAACGACCTCATGCCGCAGATCAAGGAGCACATGGCAAAGAACGGCTACTTGGACGGCATTGAGCACGAGGCCGGTAAGGAGCAGCACGTCGAGGAGAGCTGGATTCACACCTTCGGCAAGGCCAAGGATGTCTATGCTGTCGATCCCGAGACGATTCCCAACACCTACCTCAAGTACTACCTGTACCCGGACTATGTTGTCGAGACGTCTGACCCCAACTACACTCGCGCCAATGAGGTTATGGACGGCCGCGAGAAGAAGGTCTTTGGCGCTTGCCGCGACATCATCGCCAAGGGTACTGCCAAGGACGGCGGCTTTGAGCCCGACGTACACGCCAACTACATCGTCGACCTTGCCTGCGCGCTGGCCGAGAACACGCTCGAGCGCTTCCTGCTGATTGTCCCCAACGATGGCGCTGTGCCCAACTTCGACCCGACGGCCATGGTCGAGGTGCCTTGCATCGTTGGCTCCAACGGCTTTGAGAAGATCTGCCAGGGCCCGATCCCGCAGTTCCAGAAGGGCCTGATGGAGCAGCAGGTTTCCGTCGAGAAGCTCGTTGTCCAGGCTTGGGTCGAGGGCAGCTACCAGAAGCTCTGGCAGGCACTCACGCTCTCCAAGACCATTCCTTCGGCGAGCGTTGCCAAGCAGATCCTGGACGAGCTCATCGAGGCCAACAAGGATTTCTGGCCCGAGCTTAAGTAAGGACTGCTGTCTCGAACTCTCACGCATCTCTGCTTCATTTGCGCCGTCGCGGTGTCCGGATTCGCCCGGATGCTGCGGCGGCGCTATACTTATGCAGTTTGAAGTACCTGTATCAAAAGGAGCTGTCGTGTCCCTTTCCATCGGTATCGTGGGCCTGCCCAACGTGGGCAAGTCGACGCTGTTCACCGCGCTTACCAAAAAGACCGGCCTTGCCGCCAACTACCCGTTTGCCACGATCGACCCCAACGTGGGTATCGTCGACGTGCCCGATAGCCGCCTGCAAAAGCTCGCCGCCATCGTCAACCCGGGTCGCATTGTGCCGGCTACGGTCGAGTTCGTCGACATCGCAGGTCTGGTGAAGGGCGCTAACGAGGGCGAGGGCCTGGGCAACCAGTTCTTGGCCAACATTCGCGAGACCGATGCCATCTGCGAGGTCGTGCGCTACTTTAAGGACCCCAACGTCATGCGTGAGGTGGGCCGCACGGGCGAGTTCGTTGATCCTGCCGGCGATGCCGACACCATCATGACCGAGCTCATCCTGGCCGATATGGGCACGCTCGAGAAGCAGCTGCCTAAGCTCGAGAAGGAGGCCAAGCGCGACAAGGAGCTCATGCCCAAGTTTGAGGTCGCCAAGCGCCTGCTTGCCTGGCTCAACGAAGGCAAGCGCGCCGCGTCTATGGAGATGACCGACGAGGAGCGTGCCGCTGCCAAGGGCCTGTTCCTGCTCACCATGAAGCCCATCCTGTATGTGGCCAACGTGGACGAGGATATGCTCAACGACGACCTGGCGCCCATCGATGGCGTCAAGCCGCTGCCCATCTGTGCCAAGATCGAGGCCGAGCTTTCCGAGCTCGATCCCGAGGACGCTGCCGACTACCTGGAGAGCCTGGGCCTGGAGCAGCCCGGTCTGGACGTGCTCGCGCAGGCGGCCTATAAGCTGCTCGGCCTGCAGTCGTTCTTTACGGCCGGCGAGATGGAGGTCAAGGCCTGGACGGTTCGTCAGGGCGCGACCGCCCCGCAGGCCGCCGGTGTCATCCACACCGACTTTGAGCGCGGCTTTATTAAGGCCGAGGTCATTGGCTACGACGACTACATCGAGCTCGGCGGCGAGCAGGGCGCTAAGGCTGCCGGCAAGCTGCGCATTGAGGGCAAGGACTATGTCATGGCCGATGGCGACGTCGTGCACTTCCGCTTTAACGTGTAAGGACGACGCATATGTTTAAATATGGCAAAAAAGCCGGCTACATGGGCATCGCGCTGCTCGTACTTGCGGTGATTCCGCTGGTGGTTGCAGCGTGTGTTATCCCCAACATTGGCCCCGAGGTGGCAACGAAGTTTAACGCAGCCGGCGAGGTGACGCGCTGGGGTAAGAGCTGCGAGCTGCTGGCACTGCCGGTGCTCAACCTGCTGCTGAGCGTGGCGACGTACTTTACGGCGGGACGCCAGGCAAAGAACAACGAGGACTCCGCTGTGATGGCACGTCTTGCGTGCGAGCGCTACCTGCGCAACGGCTGCATCACGGGCGTGTTCCTCAACGTAATCAACGTCTACTTTATGTATTCGGCGATTACTGGAACGGGCTTTGGCTTTGGTTTCTAGCTTGTCCTTTTAGGCAACGAGCCTGCACGCATATTCAATGGCTGCTGCGAGGCCGCCGCTCGATCGTGGTTTAAAGACCATGTCGGCGGCGGCCTCGTTTTCGTATCCGGCGCCGCGAAGGGCGAGTGCGATACCGGCTTCTAAAAGGAGCGGCAGGCCGCGTTGGCTGGTTGCGATTACGGCAGCCTGATTGAGCGAGCAGCTGTGCGCTTGGCATTGGATGGCAAGTTCACCTTGCGCCGGGCAAGGGACCAGAACGGCGGCGACGCGACTTGATAGCAATGCAAATGCTGTGCGCTCATCGGGCGAAAGGCATTCTGCTTCAACGACGACGAGCTTGGGCGGCGCGCAGTTTGTGCGAAGCGTGGCTCGGTACATGCGGACCGAAGAACCCGACATAGAAAACTCCTGTGTATTCGGCAAAACGTAAACTATAGTTTACGTTTATGTTCGGCTCCATTTCAAACTCGGCTGCATGGACGAACGTGCGAAACAGATTCTTGGCAGGCGGGTCGAAGAGACACGCAGGGACCTTGGTATCTCCAAGGTTGATTTTTGTGTGGCGACAGGAATCAGCCGACCCTACCTCGACCGAATCGAAGATGGGACGGCAAATTTCACGCTCAAGGTTCTATTTAAAATCGCACCCGCACTCGGCATGACGGTGTCAGAGCTTCTCGAGGGTATCGAATAGGGCGTTCCCCGCTGCTAATTGACGCTCTTTGGGCGGGTCCCCCTGGTTGCGATGTGCAAAATCGCGAGTATTCAGCACCTGTTCAGCCGTAGATGGTAGCTCGAGCGGCTGGCTTTGCCTTTTTGACAGTAGTTAATCCACACGCTAAATAAAAATGAGGAATAAATATTTACTAGACGGCCTCTTCGCCTTATAAGTTCGTCTAACAATCGGCCGATTCTATGCCTCCGGCGGAGAAATTGCAGAATTCTCCGATTTTTGCACGGCCCGAGGGGGACCACCTGTCGTTTGAGGCTGCGATAAGTGGAACTGCCTTAGGGATTACACCATCGGGATGCGGTCGTGGTTGACTTGGCTGTAGAACAGGCGCTGGATCTCGGCGGCATCACGTGACTGGCCGAGTGCCCACATGGTCTTGGCCACGAGCGTCTCGGTGGTCATGTCGTCGCCGCGCAGAATACCCGGATGATCGGCGTAAGCACGGCCGACCTCATAAACGCCCAGATCGAGGCCCTCTTCGGGGACCTGCGTGGTCATAACGACGGTGCGGCCCGAATCGACCCAGCGGAAAATCGCCTCCTGGAACGACTCGCCCGACTCACCAAACTCGGGGATACCGCCGATGCCAAAGGTCTCCAGAATCACGGCGTCGTAGCTATCGGCAAGGGCGTCGAGGATGCCCGGGTTTACGCCGGGCGTAAGCTTGAGTACAAATACGCGCGGGTCGATGCTGTCGTAGAAACGCACCAGGTTTTCGCCCTGATGCGTGCCGTGAAGCCCATTGCGCACGATGCGGTCGTTGCGGATATAGGCGATGGGCGGATAGTTGACGCTAATGAACGCGTTAAAGCTCATGGTGCGCTGCTTGCGGGCGCGCGTGCCGGCAATGGCAACGCCGCCAAACACGATCGAGACGTCGTGCGAGTGCTCGTCGAGCGCATAGAGCAGGCTCTGGTACAGATTGAGCTTGGCGTCGGTAAAGGGATTGCCCATGGGCTTTTGCGAGCCGGTGAGCACGATGGGCTTGGGGCTGTCCTGAATCAGGTAGGAAAGCGCTGCTGCGGTGTAGCTCATGGTGTCGGTGCCGTGCAGAATCACGAAGCCGTCGTGGTCGGCATAGCCTTCGACGATGACGTCGCGGATACGCATCCAGTCGCTCGGGCGCATATTGGTGCTGTCGATGTTCATGGGCTGCACGACGTCGAGCTCGCAGAGGCCCGAGATCTCGGGGACACTCTGGGCGAGCTCCTCACCGGTCAGAGCGGGGGAGAGGCCGTTGCCGTCCTCGGTCGATGCGATGGTGCCGCCCGTGGCGATGAGAAGGATGCGCTTCATGCTGGTATTCCTATCGTATTTGCCGCCGCAGAGGCGGAGTCGTTCGGCAGTATTGTGGCACAGGGCATCCAATGTTCAAACGTATTACATCATCTGTAACGTTTGGTAACACTTCAATTGCCGTCAAATAGGGGCCAGGTCGTGCGTTTGCCGTGCGCTGATGGCTGCGAGGGACGAGAAACCCCATATAAACGTGTACACTATGGGAGTTATTTTCGTTCATTCACGCGGGTGGGCACCGGCTCCCCGCCAACAAGAGGGGGAAACCATGGATCAAAAGGCTTCCGCAAAGGTCCTCGTACTCGACTTTGGTGCGCAGTACGGTCAGCTCATTGCCCGTCGCGTCCGCGACCTCAACGTGTATTCCGAGATCGTCCCCTGCGACATCTCGGCCGACGAGATTCGCGAGATGAACGCCTCTGCGCTCATCCTTTCCGGCGGCCCGGCTTCCGTGTATGCCGAGGACGCTCCGTCTATCGATCCTGCCATCTTTGACCTGGGCCTTCCCGTCCTGGGCTTTTGCTACGGCCATCAGATCACGGCCGTGACGCTCGGCGGCAAGGTCGGCCACTCTGAGGTGGGCGAGTATGGCCGCGCCACCATCACGCGCACGGCTGGTGCCAAGCTCTTTAACTCTACGCCCATGGAGCAGACCGTGTGGATGAGCCACCGCGACGCCGTTTCCGAGGTGCCCGAGGGCTTTACCGTTACCGCCAGCACCGACGTGTGCCCGGTTGCCGCCATGGAGTGCCCCGAGCGCAAGATCTTCACCACGCAGTTCCACCCCGAGGTCAAGCACTCCGAGTACGGTCAGCAGCTGCTGAGCAACTTCCTGTTTGAGATCTGCGGCCTGGAGCCCAACTGGAGCATGGACAACCTGGTCGAGACCATGACGGCCGAGTTCCGCGAGAAGGTCGGCGACGACCGCGTGATTCTGGCCCTGTCCGGTGGCGTCGACTCCTCCGTCGTGGCTGCGCTGGGCGCTCGCGCCGTGGGCAAGCAGATGACCTGCGTGTTCATCAACCACGGTCTGCTGCGCAAGGGCGAGCCCGAGCAGGTGGAGGAGGTCTTCACCAAGCAGTTTGACGTCGACTTTATCCACGTCCACGCCGAGGACCGCTATGCCGAGCTTCTGGCCGGCGTGACCGAGCCCGAGGAGAAGCGCCGCATCATCGGTACGCAGTTCTGGAAAGAGTTCTTCGCCGTGGCACAGCAGCTCGAGACCGATGGCAAGCCGGTCAAGTACCTGGCTCAGGGCACCATCTACCCCGACATCATCGAGTCCGGCGCTCGCAAGACGGGCGGCAAGACGGCCACCATCAAGAGCCATCACAACCTGATCCCGTTCCCCGAGGGCGTGCACTTCGACCTTATCGAGCCGCTCGACCACTTCTTTAAGGACGAGGTCCGCGCGCTTGGCCTGGCACTGGGCCTGCCGGCTCACATCGTGTTCCGTCAGCCTTTCCCGGGCCCGGGTCTGGCCATCCGCGTCATCGGTGCGGTCGACAAGGAGAAGCTCGAGATCCTCAAGAACGCCGACGCCATCGTGCGCGAGGAGCTCGACGCCTACAACCAGCGTCTGTTCGAGCAGACCGGCGAGCGCAACTCCGAGCACAGCTGCTGGCAGTATTTCGCGGTCCTGCCCGACATCAAGTCCGTCGGCGTTATGGGCGACGAGCGCACCTATCAGCGCCCGATCATCCTGCGTGCCGTCGAGTCCAGCGATGCCATGACCGCCGACTGGGC
>DBFAZJ010000047.1:0-40541 GCA_048244295.1 Collinsella sp. | reverse complement strand
ACCGCGGGCATCATGCCGTTTATGGGCAAGTCGCAGATCAGCCGCATGGTCTTTATGTGCGGCGCGTCGCTGCCCTCCCCCGTCATCAAGATTCTCGCCAAGTACGAGAACGACCCCGAGAGCCTGCAGGCAGCTGGTGTAGATTATGCAGCCCGCCAGCTTTGCGACCTCAAGGAGCACGGCGCTGACGGCCTGCACCTGTACACTATGAACCGTCCTGCGATCGCCGCGACCATTATGGAGCGCCTGGGGTAATGGAAAAACCGCACATCGATACAATCGCTGTCGAAGTGCCGGCCGACCTTGCGTCGCCGGCGCTCTACCGTATCGATGCTGCGTACCATCCCCGTGTCGACCGTGCCGAGATGCTGCGGTATCTGGGTTACGGCGGCCAGCAGATTGAGCCCGAGCTGTCGCAGCGTATTGAGCTTGTGGTCGAGCGTCTGGAATTGGACATTGAGCCCCGTGGCGTGCGCCGCGTGTTTGCCGTCGATGCCACGGGTGTGGACGAGCAGGGAGAACCTTGCATTCGCCTGGTCGGCACCAACGTTGAGCTGCGCGGTCGCGATATCTATCGACATCTCAAAGACGCCCGCTTTGCCGCACTCATGGCATGCACCCTCGGCATGGACGCCGAGCGTCGCCTGCGCACCACGGGAGCCCAACATCCCCTGGAGGGCGCCGTGCTCGACGCCGCGTGCTCCGCTTACGTGGAAGCCGCCGTTGAGCAAATGGACCAGCAGGTCAAGACGGACGCCGCCACACACGGGCTCGCCGGCAACTGGCGCTTTAGTCCCGGCTACGGCGACTGCCCGCTCTCGGCCCAGCGCTCGATCGTCAATGCGCTCAACGCCACGCGGCTCATCGGGCTTACCGTCACACCCACCAGCCTACTCATGCCCACCAAGAGCGTGACCGCGGTGATCGGTCTGTTCGAAGGCGAAGTCCACGACGCCCAGAGCCGCCCCACCTGCAATATCTGCCGCATGCGCGAGCACTGCCGCTTCCGCGCCGCCCACACCACCTGCTATTCCAGCCATTAGGAGCCCTCGATGTTTACTCCGCTTATCACTCATGATTCTGACGGCACTGCATTGGCGGCACCTGTTGATGCCGCACGTCGCAACGGTGCCACGTACAAGACGCGCACGATCGACGATCTGCGCATTAAGGACGATCGCCTGCGTGCGGCCATCGATGGCACGGGACACCTGCTGTTCGACGGCGGCATGGGCACCATGTTGCAGGCCGCTGGCATGAAGGCGGGCGCCCTGCCCGAGCTGCTCAACTTTGAGGAACCCCAGGTCATTACCGACATTCAGCGCCAGTACGTCGAGGCTGGCTGCGACGTGATCACCGCCAACACCTTTGGCGCCAACGCCCACAAGCTCGACGGCGCCGCCACCGTGGCAGACGTCTTTGCCGCCGCTGTCGCCTGCGCCCGCGAGGCCGGCGCCCGCTACGTCGCCGGCGATATCGGCCCCATCGGCGCGCTGCTTCGTCCCTTAGGCACCCTCAGCTTTGACGAGGCCTATGACCTCTTTGCCGAGGAAGTGCGCGCTGGCGTCGATGCGGGTGTGGACCTCTTTATTATCGAGACCATGACCGATCTTGCCGAGATCAAGGCGGCAGTCCTCGCCTGCCGCGAGAATTCTGACCTGCCCGTCTTTGCCACCATGACCTTTGAGGAAGACGGCCGCACCTTCTTGGGCACGAGCCCCGAGGTCGCCGCCATCACCCTCGACGCCATCGGCGCCGACGTCCTGGGCATCAACTGCAGTCAGGGACCGGCCGAGCTCCGAGGGCTCGCCGCGCGCATGCTCACCGTTACCGACAAGCCCGTTATGGTGCAGGCCAATGCGGGACTGCCCCGCGTGGACGACGACGGCAATACCGTCTTTGATATCCAGGCACCCGAGTACGCCGAGGCCGTCGCCGGCATGATTGAGGACGGCGTGAGCGTCGTGGGCGGTTGCTGCGGCACCACGCCGACGCACATGGCGGCACTTCGCACCCTCATCGACAACCACACGCCCAGCCCGCGCCGCCGCAAGCCCAGCATGTCGGTCACGAGCGCCCAAACGGTCGTGGACCTTCCCTGCGACGGCCACAAGATCGCCGTCATCGGCGAGCGCATCAACCCCACCGGCAAAAAGCGCCTGCAGCAGGCCCTGCGCGACGGCGACCTGGACTACGTCGTGAGCCAGGGTATCAGCCAGCAGGAACAGGGCGCCGACATCCTGGACGTTAACGTGGGCCTGCCCGAGATCGACGAGGTCAAGATCATCCAACAGGCCACCGAGCAGCTCCAGGGCTCCACGCTGCTGCCGCTGCAGATCGACTCCACCGACCCCGCAGCCGTCGAGGCCGCTGTGCGCCGCTACGCCGGCAAGCCCATCATCAACTCGGTCAATGGCAAGCAGCAGATCATGGATGAGATCTTTCCGCTGGTCGCCCACTACGGCACCAACGTTGTCGGCCTTACGCTCGACGAAGGCGGCATCCCCGATACCGCCGAGGCCCGCTTTGCCATCGCCGAGCGCATCGTGGCCGAGGCTGCCCGTTACGGCATCGGACCGGACCGCATCCTCATCGACTGCCTGGTCATGACCGCCTCGACCAACCAGCGCCAGGCCGAGCAGATCCTGCGCGCCATGTCCCTGTGCAAGGAGCGCCTGGGCGTCAAATGTGCGCTCGGCGTGTCGAACATCAGCTTTGGCCTGCCTGCCCGCCCGCTGCTGGGTTCGGTCTTTTTGGCCGCCGCCTTTGGCGCGGGCCTGGACGCCCCCATCATGAACCCGGGTTCCAAGCGCTTTATGGATACCGTCTACAGTTATCGTGTGTTGAGCGTTGAGGACGAGGGCTCGACCGGATACATCGAGCGCTACGCCGGCTGGACCGATCCGTATAAGATCGCCGCAAACCCGGCAGCAGCTCAGGCCGCATCGACCGACGCCGCGCCCGCTGCTGGCACCGCCGGCGCCGACGGCAACGACGACCCCATCCGCCACATGGTCGTCTCGGGCCGCAAAGGCGAGATCGCTGCCGAAACCGAGCGTCTGCTGGCAGACCACGACGCCATGGACCTCATCAACAATCACTTTATCCCCGCCCTCGACGAGGTTGGCGTCCTCTTTGACCAGGGCAAGTTCTTCTTGCCGCAGCTTATGGCCTCGGCCGAGGCCGCACGCGTGGGCTTCGACACCATCAAGCGCCTGATGCCCGCCGGCGAGATTGCCGACAAGGGCAAGATCTGCGTGGCCACCGTCAAGGGCGACATCCACGATATTGGCAAGAACATCGTCAAAATGCTGCTCGACAACTACGGCTACACCGTCTTTGACCTGGGCCGCGACGTCGATCCGCAAGAGGTGCTCAAGACCGTCAAGGAGCGTGACATTAAGCTCGTCGGCCTCTCGGCGCTTATGACTACCACCGTCGTGGCCATGGAGGAGACCATCAAGCTGCTTCATACTGAGGTGCCGGGCGTCAAGATCATCGTAGGCGGCGCCGTACTCACCCCCGAATACGCCAAGCAGATCGGCGCGGACTACTACGCCAAGGACGCCGCCGAAAGCGCTCGTATCGCCGAAGAGGTCTTTGGGCAGTAACACAACGGAAACAACCGAGCACCAAAACGTGCCGCATGCGCCACTTGGCACGTGCGGCACGTTAGAATAGATAAGACTATGCTCGTTTTGGCAGATAGGAGCGCAAGGATGGCGATCACGCCCGCAGAAATCGCGGAAACCCGCGGCATGGTTGAGGAACAGAACCTCGACATCAGGACCATCACCATGGGTGTTTCGCTCATGGGTTGCGGTGACGAGAACCTCGACCGCATGTGCACGAAGATCTACGACCACGTGACGCACACGGCTGAGCATCTGGTCGAGACCGCCGAGAACCTCGAGCGCGAGTACGGTATCCCCATCGTCAACAAGCGCGTTTCCGTCACCCCGGTGGCCCAGATCGCCGCGTGCTGCAAGGATGAGGACCTCACCCCCATCGCGCATGCCCTCGACCGCGCGGCCGAGACGCTCGGTATCGATTACCTGGGCGGCTTCTCCGCACTCGTCCAGAAGGGCATCGGTGACGCCGACCGCCGCGTCATCCAGTCCATCCCCCAGGCGCTCGCCACCACGAGCCGCGTCTGCTCCAGCGTAAACGTCGCCAGCCTGCGCGCCGGTATCAACATGGATGCCGTGCTCATGGCCGCCCAGACCATCATCGATGCCGCCAAACTCACGGCCGACCAGGATTCCGTTGGCGCCTCCAAGTTTGTCTGCTTTGCCAACATGGTCGAGGACTCCCCGTTTATGGCGGGCGCCGTCCACGGCGGTGGCGAGGCCGACGCCGTCATCAACGTTGGCGTCTCGGGCCCCGGCGTTATGGCTGCTGCCTTGGAGACGCTCCCCGACTCCGCCTCGATGATGGAGGTTGCCGAGAAAATCAAGCAGACCGCCTTTAAGATCACCCGCGCCGGCGAGCTCATGAGCCGTGAGGCAGCCCGCCGTCTGGGTGTCGAGAAAGGCATTGTCGACCTGTCGCTGGCCCCCACGCCTGCCATCGGCGACTCCGTTGCCCGCATCCTCGAGATCATCGGCGTGGGCACCTGCGGTGGCCCCGGCACGACCTGCGCGCTCGCCATGCTCAACGATGCCGTCAAGAAGGGCGGCGTCATGGCCAGCTCCAGCGTGGGCGGTCTCTCCGGCGCCTTTATCCCCGTGTCCGAGGATGCCGGCATGATCGCCGCCGTCGAGGCCGGTGCGCTTTCGCTCGAGAAGCTCGAGGCCATGACCTGCGTGTGCTCCGTTGGCCTGGACATGATCGCCATCCCCGGCGACACCCCGGTCGAGACCATCGCCGGCATCATCGCCGACGAGATGGCCATCGGCGTCATCAACAACAAGACCACGGCCGTCCGCGTGATTCCTGCCATCGGCAAGGGCGTGGGCGACTGCGTCGAGTACGGTGGCTTGTTCGGCCGTGCGCCCATCATGCCGGTGAACCCCAACGCCGGCACCGTGCTTGCCCACCGTGGTGGACGTTTCCCAGCGCCGCTGAACTCGCTGAAGAACTAGCTGAGGGGTTCGGGCGAGGAGCCCCGGGGAGGGCAAATATATAAGGTCGCCTGCTCGGACAGTCCTGACTCGCACGGAGAGCACATTAAGTGCTCTCCGTCTCGTGCGGAACTCGCGATCGACCTTATATATTTGCCCTCCCCGGGGCTCCCGCACAACGGGACCTCGGTTGGGTTCTATCCCTTTGGCAGTCGCTTCGCTTCTGCCCTACTTTGCTGGTATGGCGGTTTGGCGTTAGATCGGTTCTATCTGATATATGCTGGTTGCGGCTCTTCTTTTGGGAGGAGTCGCTTTTTTGTTGTGAGGGGGATGGCCCGTGGCTGATGATTTGATTCGTTCTGAGCTGCTTTCTGCGGATTGGAATGGCGAATGGATGCGTCTGCAGGCCGCTCGGCATCGGGCTGATGATTCTTTTGAGTGGGATAAGCGGGCTCGGCATTTTCGGCCGTTGGAGACTGCCCCTTATGCTCGGGATTTTATAAAGCTGTTGGCGTTGAAGCCTGGTGAATCGGTGCTGGATATGGGATGTGGGGCTGGGTCGATTGCTATTCCGCTTGCGCAAGACGGGCATCCCGTGATTGCCGCTGACTTTTCCCCTGCCATGTTGGGCACCCTTGATGCTGGCATTGAGTACTATGGGCTCGAGGACCTGATTACGCCGCTTGAGCTTGCTTGGGACGATGATTGGGATTTGGTTGGGCCGGTTGCCAAGACTGTGGATGTTGCCTTTGCCAGTCGTTCCGTCACCACCAATGACCTAAAAGGCGCGCTTGCCAAGCTCGACCGCACGGCTCGCCGGCGTTGTGCTGTCACAATGGTCGCCAACTCCAGCCCGCGCTATGACCTGCACGTGATGAACGCCATCGGCGCCTCGGTTACCTGCAGTAATGGCTTTGTGTATGCCTTTAACATTCTCATTCAGATGGGTGCGTTGCCGCAGGTTACGTACTTTGAATCGCCTCGTCGCGATACCTTCGATAGCCTTGAGGCAGGTGTGGCGGATTTTTCCCGTATGCTCGAGCATGGCAACGAGGATAAGATCGACCGCCTGCGCGACTACATCGCCCAGCACATGATCGAGAACCCCCATGCCGGTGAGCCGGGCTCCAAGGGCGTGCCGCAGGGGCGCTATATGCTCGATCATGTCCGCAAGGTTCGTTGGGCGTTTATTGCATGGGAGCCGGTCTCTGCGCCCAGCTCATAGCCTGTTCGCAGCCCGCACCGCCCACTCACTCGGCATCCGCATTCTTTTTGAACTGGGCAAACGCACTCCACACCGCGCCGTTCCTGCGCTATCGTGGGACAGCTCACGTAGATTAAGGCCCCATTGCGGGGCGCCCCATACATAGAAAGCGAGAACCCATGGCACTGACAGGAGCACAGGTCAAGCAGCTTCGCAGCATGGCCCATCACCTCAACCCCGCCATCATCATCGGCAAGTCCGATGTCAACGAGGGCACCGTCGAGCAGACGGTCGCCTATCTGGAGAAGCACGAGCTCGTTAAGTGCTCCGTGCTCGATGGCTCCAGTCTTTCCGCCCGCGAGGCCGCCGAAGAGCTCGCTGAGCGCTGCCACGCCGAGGTCGTCCAGGTCATCGGCCGCAAGTTCTCGCTGTATCGCGAGTCCTCGCGCAAGGACATCGAGAAGATCAAGCTCGTCTAAGAGCCAATGATCCGGCGAGCCAACACATAGCAAGCTTACGGGTGCCCAAGTACTTCGGGCGCCCGTTTTTTATCGCTCGACCAGCACGCGATTGAGCCGCCCCTCCACCAAACGCTCGTATAGACGCCGCGTCTCGGGCTCGGGCACGCCATTGACCTGCTCCCTTAGATGGTGCATATGCCCGCTGTACAGCTCGACGATATCGCGCCGCCGCCCCGCCGCACTGTAGACGCGCATGGCGCAGCGCACCATATCCTCACGCGACGTTTCCTGCCGAAGCCCCGACTCCGCCAGCCAAATCGCCGACTGCAGATCGTTTTCTTCTAGAGCGGCATTCGCTCCCTTAATCATGCAATCGATGTACTTTGACTGCATAATGCGTCGCATACGCAAAAAGTAGGTGGGATTACAGCCATTGGGAACATACAGCGGTCCGGCATAAAGCTGCTCAATTTTAAGGCACAGCTCAACTAAATGGGGCCCGCGCGCACCCGTGCGATTTCCCAAAACCTCGCGGCTTATCTGGTCAAACAGCCGTACATCGGTCTTGACGTAGTCGCCGTTAAGTCCGATGCATTCATTTTGAATGAGCACACACGACTTGCCATCCGGCGTCGGTCCCAAAGCCGACCGCAAGCGCGATATCGTCGAGTACAGGTTGTTGCGGGCGCTATTAAACTCGGCATGGGGCCACAGCTCCATGGCCAGCGTCTCACGATCGACGAGCGCATCCATGCCCAGCGCAAGCCGCTCGGCAAGCGTCGCCGCCTTCTTGCGGCGCCACATTTTGTCCGTGATGGGAAACCCGTCGCGCTCGGCGCGAAACGCACCAAACATGCGAATCTCGATATGGTCGATGGTATCAACGGCTTCAACCTCGCCAGCCTGGAACAGACGCTCGCCCTCCCCTTCCAAATCGTCGCGCAGCGAGTACCGCGACAGCTCGCGCACGGGAAGCTTCTTGCGTATCCTGCCCGCCGGCTCGCCCAGACAATGCATGGCAAGACGCGCAAAGAGCCGATACGATGGCTCTAGAATCCCAGCACGATTCATGGACATCCAGGCCGCAAGATCGCTGTCTCGGCCCGCACAGGCCAAATGCAGCGCCACCATCCAGGCCTCCGCTCCACCAACCTGCGTCTGGCTTATATCGAGCAACTCCGCTTCCTCGCGAACCGAAACCATCGAGGTGTTACGTAAATATGCCGCGCGCTCCAGCAGCAATGCGTTATCGCGCATGTACGCAATCGACTCCTCGGCAAGTTTGAGCACTTGGACCGCACGGAACTTTGCATTAACCGGCCGTCCCTCTGCCAGCGACTGCCAGCCTTCTAGCAACAGGCCAAACAGCTGAATCTGGTTGTCGCGCATGCGCACGGCAAAACGATCGAGCTCGTTGAACGCCGCGTCGTCGGTTACCGGCAAGCCGGAAAGGAGCCGCCGTGCCGCCAACACCATGCGCACCCAGATAGCCATCGCCTTAAGCCCACGTATGTCGAGCGCCTCCCGCACCACCGTCATCTCGTCGTCGCGCTCGTCGGTTCCCGCAAACGACCCGTCAAAGAGCTCCACCAGCATGCTATCGGCCCGTATAACAATCCCCGCGATGTCGAGCTCGCAGTCGTAGGCCTTGCTCGTTTTGAGCTGTTGTAGAACGCCGCCGTCATTTCCCCGCTCGGTCAGACAGCGTTTGACCTCGATATGCGCAGACAACATATCGAGTGCGGTATGGGACGTCTCTATTTCTGGCACGGCCAGGTTCGTAGGAAGCCCAAGCCCGTTGTCCCCATAGCAAACAGCCGTCAGTGTCTGGGCCACCCTCCATGAAACAGGGTCTATTTCGCAGGCCGCCCGTTCGCCCCCGCGTTCGACGACCGATGCCATATAGCGAGCGAGCTTTGTATTGGACACGCTGACCGCTGCCAGATATACGCCAAGCGCTTCGGCAGGCGTTGGCTCTGGAGCCGGATCGTCGGCATCGATCGTGCCCAGCGCCGCTCGGCAGATATCGGCCCCGTGCCCCGTCAGAGCCAGATCGACCCCATACTGCCCAGCAAGTTCAAGGACCGCTTCACGGTCCAAAAAGGCGTCCGCCAGGCCCATCGCCGCATCGCATCGGCCCGCCTTAAGCAAAATCCGGGCCGCCCTCGGAACAAGTTCGGGGCGAACCTCGGCCACCAACTTACGCAAGCGCAAGCGTCCGTTATCCTCCGTGCCCAGACACGTAAAACTCCGCTCGGCGGGATCCAAGCCAAAGATCGGGTAGTCGCGCACAAAATAGGACTGGTCGACCATCGACAGCCTCACCCCACAGGCCTCGAGTTCTGCGATATTGCCCTCGCCCATCAAAACCATGAGACATGCCACGCAAAACAGCGCATTATTGTCGAGCGAAGCCAGATCGGCAAGTGCCGCGCCATATACGTTGACAATCTCGTTTTCGAGCAGGCCGGCTACGTCGCCTTGGCCATACAGACCCGTCTGCAATGCCGAAACGAGCTCGGGCACGCCCTGCGTGAGCTGATAGAAGTCGAGCGATGTGCTGATCGAAAACGCCGATGCCCACGCCGAATACTCATAGGCATGCACCTTGAGCATCTGCGCATTGATCTTAACCGAATCGCCCAGCCCATGAATCAGCTGACGATTTGAAGGACGGCAGGAGACAAAGACCCCAACCCCCATAGCGCGCAGGCCGCGAATCCTGTCGATGAGGTCTTCGGTATCGTGCTGATCGAGGTTTGGCACATTATCAATCGCGATAAGGGAGTGCGGTTTGTCTTTGAGTTCTTCGGTAACCACCTCGAGCTGCATAAACACCTCGCGCCCAATGGCGCGATCGGCCTCGATAATCCGCACGGGGCCTCGCGTCGGGTCGCATTTAACCTCATGGGTGTACTGCAGCAGCACCGAGGTCTTCCCAAACCCGTCGGGCGCATAAAGAACCACGATGCCGGCCTTTCGGCCCTTGGCGATAAGCTCATTCATCAAGCGTTCGCGTCGCACCATATAGCCTCCGCCCAGCGGCATCAGCTCGAGGTCGTCTATACCGCTCAAATCGTTTACCATGCCCGCTCCTCAACTCGACCGTATGGACACTGTAGCCGCAAGACCATACAAGCCGCGCTATGAATAGAGCGACCTTGTGTTTTAGGTTGTCTTTTGGTACGCAAGCGGCAAGTTTTTGTACAGCGAGGGCCGATTGTTATTAATCCCCCGACTAATCGGTCTTTAAGCAGGTAAATGAGCTTGTCAGCTTGTCCCATCTAAGCGGCAGTGTAACGCAGATGAACAAGGTTCAGCCATGTCATTCAACTCGCCTAGCACCCGCTACCGTCTACGACCTTCTAGTGGCATTTTTGCATAGAATCTGATATGGAATGAATCAAGCTGTTGGACATCCGGTATTCGTCAAGCTTACGGCAAGTTTTTGGTCAAGTGGGCAAAAAGGGATAGCAAAAAGGCCCCCGCAAAGCGGAGGCCTTAGGCAGGGTTATGTCGAGCTGCGGGATTCGCGCTACTCGCAGAGCGAAAGAGCGGCCTCGTCGGCAACGACAACGCAGTTAGTGTGCAGCTGCAGGATCGAAGCCGGGCACTCGGGTGTAACCGGACCATAGCACATGTCATGCACAGCCTGAGCCTTGGCCTCGCCGTTGGCGACGACCAGGATCATGCGGGCATACATGATGGTCTGGGTACCCATGGTGTAGGCCTGACGGGGAACATCGTCGATGCTGTCGAACAGGCGGCTGTTGGCCTGAATGGTACTCTCGGTGAGGTCGACGCAGTGCGTACCCTTGGAGAAGTGGTCATCGGGCTCGTTGAAGCCGATGTGGCCGTTGTTGCCAATGCCGAGCAGCTGCAGATCCGGGTAACCGGCGTCAGCGACGATCTTGTCGTACTCAGAGCACGCAGCGGCGGCGTCGGGGTTGGAACCGTCGGGCACATGCGTGTTGTTCAGGTCGATGTTGATGTGATCGAAGAAGTTCTCACGCATGAAGTAGTGATAGCTCTGGGGATCGTCGTGCGAAAGGCCGCGATACTCGTCCAGGTTGTAGGTGCTGACCTCGGCAAAGTCGACGTCGCCCTTCTCGTACCAAGCAGCGAGCTGCTTGTAGGCACCGATCGGGGTGGAGCCGGTGGCAAGGCCCAGCACACAGTCGGGCTTGAGGATAACCTGGGCCGAGATGATATTAGCGGCCTTGCGGCTCATATCCTCGTAGTCTTTAGCTTTAATGATCTTCATTACGCGTCCTTTCTCGTACAAGAGAGGCAAGGCTCCCTTACAAGCACTTGCCCGCGGCCCGCGTCGGCCGCAACCAACGTGTGCGGCCACCAGGGCGAGGTCGCGTAATGTATGTGTCTCGTGTCTAACCGCGTCGAGGCCCCTGCCCGTCCACGGTGACCCAAAGCTGTTTAGCCTCGGACGTTTCCCATCTTGCCACGGAGGGCGTCCTCTTTCAAGGGCGCCCTCCGTAAACGTGTTTGAATTGTAGGCTAATGGCCACGTGCACTTGCTAGCGCTCGCGAGCAACGATGAGCTGGTCCATCTCTTCGACATGCACGCCAACGGAGCCCTTGATACTCGAGAACTCAACGGAGTTGCACACCAAGATGGGAACCGTCACATCGTAGCCCTCGGCAGCAATTGCCTCGCGATCGAACTCAATGAGTACATCGCCCTTATGGACGATGTCACCCACTTGCGCATGTACGGTAAAGTGCTTGCCCTCGAGCTGAACAGTGTCCAAACCAACGTGGATGAGCACGTCCAAGCCATCGACCGTGTTAAGCGCAACAGCGTGTCCCGTGGGAAAAATGGCCTCGACCTTGGCATCAGCCGGTGCAATCACACGCGTTCCGGTGGGCCGAATCGCCACGCCCTGGCCCAAAAGGCCGGTGGCAAACGTCTGGTCGTTTACCTCGGAAAGCGGAATGACATCGCCCGAGATGGGAGCATCCAGCGTAAGGACTCGACCACGCATACCAAAAGACCTTAGGACTTTAGTGAACATGCTCCCCCTCGGACATACCAATCAATCAAAATAACCTTAACAGTTTACCACTTGGCAACGGTTTTTGACCATTAGGGAAGTTCGCGCTTGACAACCTCGACGATGTCGTCGACAACGCGCTGGGTCAACTCATGCGTCTCAGCCTCGGCCATCACACGGACCAGCGGCTCGGTACCGCTCGGGCGCACCAGAATGCGGCCGCGGCCGTCAAGCTCCTTCTCGGCAGCAGCGACGGCATCCCAGATGGGCTGGCAATCGTCCAGGCCGGCCTTGTTGTCGGAATGCACGTTGACGAGCACCTGCGGGTACTTCTTCATGATGCCGGAAAGATCGGTGAGGGTACGACCGGTGCGCTTGAGCACGGCCAGCAGCTGCAGAGCCGTCACCAGGCCGTCGCCGGTGGTGTTGTGCTCCAGGAAGATGATGTGGCCGGACTGTTCGCCGCCGATGACGGCGCCGTCCGCGAGCATGCGCTCCAGAACGTAGCGGTCGCCCACGGCGGTCTGGACCATCTCGAAGCCCTGCTCCTTCATAGCGATGGAGAAGCCCAGGTTGCACATGACGGTCGAAACGATCTCGGAGTTAGCGAGCTTGCCGCGAGCGGCGAGGTCAGAACCGCAGATAGCCAGGATGTAGTCACCGTCGATCTCATTGCCCTCGCTGTCCACGAACAGTACGCGGTCGGCGTCGCCGTCGTGGGCCAGACCGATGTCAGCATGGGTGCGCAGCACGAGCTCGCGCAGGGGCTCGAGGTGAGTGGAGCCGCACTCGACGTTAATGTCAGTGCCGCAGTAATCGGTGTTGATAGCGTGCACCGTGGCACCCAGGCGCTGCAGCGCGGCGGGCGTAGTCTGGCAAGAAGCACCGTGGCCGCAGTCGACGGCAACGACCAGGCCGTCGAGCCTCAGGCCATCAAGCGTATCGATGGCGTGGTCAACGTATGCCTTGCGGGCGTCCTTCATCTTGATGATGTGGCCCACGCCGGCGCCAGTCGGCAGCGTGTCGGCAGCCATGGCTTCCTCGGACATGACCCAGGCGCTGATCTCTTCCTCGACAGCATCGGGAAGCTTCATACCCTTGCGGCTAAAGAACTTGATGCCGTTGAACTCCGGCGGATTATGCGAAGCGGAGATGACGATGCCGCCGTCGAGCTCGTTTTGAACAGTGAGCAGCGCCACGGCAGGCGTGGGGATAACGCCGCAGCAATGCGGGCGGCCGCCCTCGGCCATAATGCCGGCGGTCAGAGCACTCTCGAGCATGGTGCCCGAAAGGCGCGTGTCACGGCCGATGCAGATGTCCGGACCAAGAAACTTGGTCGCCGCGCGACCCAGGCGAAACGCGAGGTCGCACGAAAGATCGGCGTTGGCGACGCCACGGACGCCGTCGGTACCGAAGATGTTCTGGGGCATAGGATCGCTCCTTCCCTAGCAGGCGATATGCAACCGCCCACCCTAGTCGAAAAAGAAAAGCGGGACCCGCCGAGGAATCGGCAGGCCCCGCTTGTACATTGTATCTCGAAAGGAGATAAAACCTTAGCGCTTGGAGAACTGGGGAGCGCGGCGGGCCTTCTTGAGGCCGTACTTCTTGCGCTCGACCACGCGAGCATCGCGCGTAAGGAAACCGGCCTTCTTGAGGTCAGCACGGTAGTCGCCAGCGTTCAGAAGAGCGCGAGCGATACCCAGGCGCAGAGCGCCGGACTGACCGGAGATGCCGCCGCCATCGCACAGAGCGATAACGTCGAACTGACCGGCAGTGTCGGTCACCTTGAAGGGAGCAAGGGCGTTCTCAACGAGCTGATGACGGCCGAAATACTGCTCGGCGTCACGCTTGTTGATGGTCACCTTGCCGGTGCCGGGGACGAGACGGACGCGGGCGACGGCGTTCTTACGACGGCCGGTACCCTGGTAGACAACGGTGTTCTCAGCCATCTTTAAGCCTCCAGCTCAATCTTCGTGGGGTTCTGGGCAGCATGCGGATGCTCGGCACCAGCGTAGACCTTAAGCTTGGTCATCTGGGCACGGCCGAGGGTGGTCTTGGGCAGCATACCGCGAACGGCGCGCTCGATGACCTTCTCCGGGTGCTTCTCCATAGCCTGGCGGAAGCTCTCAGCCTTGAGGCCGCCGTTGTAGCCGCTGTGGCGATAATAGGTCTTCGTGTCGGCCTTGTTACCGGTAAGCTGGACCTTATCGGCGTTGATGACGACAACGAAGTCGCCGCAGTCGCTGTTGGGCGTGAACTGGGGCTTGTTCTTACCGCGCAGGATCATTGCGATCTGGGTGGCAAGACGGCCCAGGACAGCACCATCGGCGTCGACGAGAACCCAGTTGCGCTGGACCTCGCCCTGCTTGGCGTAGTGAGTCGATTTCGAAATCACTTAGACTCCTCCATGTACAGTACGTGTTGTTACAGAGATTCACGGGGCTCTGCAAGTAACCCGTCCATATTACCCCGCTCGCCGTACGAGTCAACAGGTATTTTGGCTCCGACCAGAGTTTCTGCACATGTCATCCACGAGCCGTGATTTTTCCAGCTCTTTAGCTGTTTTCATTTTTGAGGGTTCGCCGTCGCTAGCGCTCAACGAACTCTTGGATTTCCGCGAGCAGACGCTTTGCCTCCTGACGGCCCTGGATATACAGGTCGAGGAGCTTTGCCGAATCGTGCTCAACGTGACCGACCTCGACCGGCTTTTGCGGAGCGACGACCAACGCACGGCCCTCGCGCTCATACTTCCACAGGTGCATGCGCTGGATGTTATAGCGGTCGTGGCGCGTCTCGATAGCCTCGAGCAGGTAGGGGTAGTCGGCATAGCGAGCGCGCGCGGCTGGCATAAACTCGTAGGGCTTCTTCTCGTATGAACGGTCCTGCGTGACAATAACAACCGCGCGATCGAAGCCCGCCTCCTCCAGCACGTGCTCGATGGGGACCGAATCGGCTACGCCGCCGTCGACGTATTTGTGCCCGTCAATCTCGACCGGCGGCGTCACCAGCGGCAGCGAGGTCGAGGCGCGCACGGCGTCGAGGTCAAGTACGGCGCTTTTGACCGGCAGGTAGGCAGCGGTTCCAAACAGCATGTCCGTCGCAACGGCGTACATCTCGATGGGGTTCGCGTCGAACGTCTCGTTGTCAAAGGGATCCAGGCGGTCCTGGACATCGTTGAAGATAAAGTCGTAGCCGACGATGGAGCCCGTGGACGCAAACGATGCGGCGCCCATGAAGCGGCTGTCGTTGCAGAAAGCCAGGTTGATGCGGTTGGCACGGCCGATCTGGTGCGACTTGTAGTTCACGCCGTTGAGGGCGCCGGCCGATACACCGTAGACAGCCGGAATCTCGACGCCAGCCTCCATGAGGACGTCGAGCACGCCCGCGGTAAACTGCCCGCGGAAGCTGCCGCCCTCCAGAACGAGCGCGACCTTGCCGGCGTTCTTTGCCTTATCTTCTGCAGTCATATTGACCTCCTGCGATTGCGTTTTGGCTTTCTTCTACCCAGTTTTGGGATGGCGAGAGCGCAGGTTTTTCGAGGCGGCAGGTGAAGCGGAAAGTGTGTCCCAGTTTGAGGCGAAATTCCGGGATGCGCTTTCCGCTTGAGCTGCCGTTGGGAAAGCACGTCCCGTTCTGAGCGCGGATTCCGGGATGAACTTTCCGCTAGCCATTCATTTGGAAACTGCATCCCATTCCGAACGAGGATTCCGGGATGTACTTTCCGCTTGAGCTGCCATTGGGAAAGCATATCCCACTCTACGGCTCGATTCCGGGTCGCAGTTTCCGCTTGAGGCGCCATCCGGAAACTACGTCCCAGTCTGAATGCGGATTCCGGGACGTGCTTTCCGCCTGGGCCGCCATTGGGAAAGCGCGTCCCACCTGCGCTGCTGCGACGTTTTCTTTACGCCCGCGCCCTGCACAGAGTTCGATTCTCCGCGGTGCGGGAGGGGATCCGCTGATGCGGCGCATGGCCGGCTGAGATTCGATAAACATCGCATCCGTTTTGAGTCGAAGTTTTCGCGGAGAATCCGCGTATTTGCTTCGCAAATACGCACCGGCTTCGGCCGCCTGCCGGCGTCCTCGCCCGCTCGCTACAAACGCTCCGCGTTTGTTTAACGCTCGCGCCCTGCATAGAGTTCGATTCTCCGCGGTATCTGTAAGTAATAAAAAAGCAGGTAGAGACACTTCTCTACCTGCCTGTAACTATTGGTGGAGGCGCGGAGAATCGAACTCCGGTCCACGAAAGCCCCCTGATTGGCATCTCCAAGCTCAGTCGCTGGTTTTATCTCAGACGCTTTGCGCGCAGCGACACGCTCGCGGCGTCCTAACCGGTTCGGTCTTAGCCCGCGCCATACCGATTACGTGCGCAGGAGCATTCCCCTAAAATGACGTCGCGCCGGTGTCGGGGAAATCACCGGGTTGACGCGCCGCTATAAACTAAGCAGCGAGAGCCATAGGCTCAAAAGAAGAGTTGTTGTCAATTCAATTTGACGGTACCCCTGTTTAACGAGGCGAGGAGACCTCGGCTTGCTTCCTCTCTCAGAGCTATCGTGTCGAAACCAGTCGCCCCCGAATGTCGGGAAAGTCTGGATGGTATCGGGCCTGCAAACACCCGATAACCGTCGACTTTTCAAGGAACATACGGGGCGAGCCCCGCTTGTGGAGTGTTATTTTACCACGTTCTGAAAGCGGACAGCTGTTCTATGCACGAGCTGTGAAGACCCCAATGTGCGCCGCACTTCGCACTTTTGTTACCGATCGCGTCACGTATATTTTCGCCAAGCAAAATTGACCCGTCGAAAGGACCGTTATGGATACCAAGCAGCAACTCGTCAATGCCCTCGCAGGCCTGGGCTCAACCATTACCGAAGCTATGGATGTCATCGAAGGCTTTGTCCCCTGCGGACATCCCGCCCTCACGGTTTCGAACGCCCTTGTTGCGCTGGACGCTGACGATGATGCAGCTCTCGCCCAACAGCTTGAGACCGTCGAAGGCTTTATCGACCACGTGAGCGAGAACCGCGGCGTGACCGCCTACCACGGCATCGAGGTCGAGCTCGCGGGTCCCAAAGCCGCTCTGCTCGCAGCAATCCGCGAGGTAGGTGCCCTTATGCAGACCGCAGGCGTCAAGAACACCCAGGTCAACGAGTGGGTCTACCGCAGCCTGGCAGCACTCGACAGCTCCGACGAAAAGGCAGCCGAGCAGCTCGCAGAAAGTCCCGCCATCAAGGCCGAGCTTTTGTAAATAGCAGACGCGGGCCCCTTGGCGCATCGTCGTCCAAGGGGCCCGCAAACGGTTCGCGTCAACCGATAGCCGCGCTGCCGCGTTTGGCCAAAGCAAGAATCGGCATCATTTGGCGCGGGGTCTTTGCTGCAAGATCGGCATGTTCGAGCAGCTTGCGATCGTTGGTCACCAAGTAATCGACCTGCGCGCGTTTGCACGCGGCGAGCACCAAGTTGTCCTCGTAATCGCGATGGAGTGCTAAGTATTTGTCGGCCAGCCACAGATCGGATGCATCAGCGCCCACGGCCATAGCGTTTTCGGTCATGTTCCGAACAAACGCCAGCGCCGCATCGCCAATCGCGCTGGCAGAAGCCTCGTCGAGCGCTCCCCCGCTGGCAAGAACGCTACGCTTCAGTTCGTGTTGGACAACGTACAGCACGTCCTTGGCGATATGCACCGGAAAGAACAGCAATGCCCCCGCCTCCGTCGCCTGCCCAATAAACGCACGTGCGGCAAGCGACTCGGCATGGTCGGCGCAAAACGAATCAACCCATACGTTGGCATCCACCATTATTTTGAGGGGAGCCCCGCTCACAGGATCATCCCCTTTTGGCGATAGCGCTCGTCCATGGCTTCGGAATAGATTGTGTCCCAATCGCGGGCATCGGATGCAAGCGACGCATCGATACCCAAGTCCGCGTAAAGCTGATCCGCCGCCGCCCAGGAAGCAGCAAACGGCGAATCTAACACGGCACCCCGCTGTCGGTCGTTAACGGCCTCGAGGATTTCCTCGCACGAACCGCCGCCCTGCGCAACCTTGGCCACGACCTTTTTGATGAGTTCGGGCAGCGTTCCGCCCGAAAGCCGCAGCGCCTCCTCGGCGCGCTCTTTAACCGAACGATCTACGCGAACATTCACCTGTGCCATGCTGCCAACGGTAGCCATCTCAACCTCACCTTCAGCATTTACTAGCATTGCTAGCACGAGCATATATCCGAGCTAACATATCGTCAAACAAAAGAAGGCCTGCACCCTGACGGCTGCGGTGCCGCCCGAATGCAGGCCATATACTCAATCGAAAACGCTAACGCAGGTACGCCTTTGCGTTGCCCAGGCTGTAGGCGATCGTCGAGCCGTTGTGCAGTAGTGACGACGTCTGCGGAGTGATCATGCCGGTAATACCCAATGCCAACAGCGCCGAGTTGGTGAGCATCACCTTGGAATACGAACTCGTCAGACGGTCGATAAGCCCCTGACTCATGCGGCGCAGGCGCACGATCGCGGCAAGATCCGTATCGGTCAGGATGATATCGGCGACCTCCTTGGCGATGTCGCTTCCGCCACCCATGGCCAGGCCCACGTCGGCCAGGCCCAGCGCCGGTGAGTCGTTGACGCCGTCGCCCACCATGGCAACGTGGCGCCCCTCGCTCTTAATGCGCTCCACATACGCGTATTTGTCCTCGGGCAGCAGCTCGGCCTTAAACTCGTCGACACCCGCCTCGCGCGCGATGCGCTCGGCCGTGCGCTCGGAGTCACCCGTGAGCATGACCACGTGCTTGACGCCCAGCGCATGCAGGTCGGCAATGGCCTCGCGGACCCCGGCCTTGAGCGGATCTTCGATGCCGAGCACGCCGACGACCTTTCCATCGACCGCCAGATACAGCGGCGACAGGCCCTGCATCTGGGACTCAATGCGCTCCTTAATGTCGGAATCGAGCTGCGCGCTCTCGTCTTCAAACACAAAGTGTGCCGAGCCGATAATCGCGCGACGCCCCTCGATGGACGAAGCGATGCCGTGCGCCACGATGTACTCGACGGCGGCATGGCGCTCGCGGTGCTCGAGCCCGCGCTCGCGGGCGGCGTTGACCACGGCACGCGCCACAGGATGCGGGAAATGCTCCTCCAGGCAGGCAGAAAGGCGCAGGACCTCGTCCTCGCTCCAGCCGTCGGTCGTCAGCACACAAGCCAGGCGCGGCTGCGCCTCGGTCAGCGTGCCGGTCTTATCAAACACAATGGTGTCGGCCTTGGCAAACGACTCAAAGTACTTCGCGCCCTTGACCATGACGCCCATCTTGGCGGCATCGCTCATGGCAGTCATGACGGCAACGGAACCCGTGAGCTTGAGTGCGCACGAGTAGTCGACCATCAGCGCCGCCGAGGTCTTGATGAGGCTGCGGGTGGTAAGCGCAACCAGGCCCGCGAGCAGGAAGTTCCACGGGACGATCTTGTTGGCAAGGTCCTCCATATGCGACTGGCCCTCGGACTTGAGCGAGTCGGCCGTCTGCACGAGCGAGACGATTGAGCGCAGTTTGGTTTGCGCCGTATTGGCGCGCACACGCACCAAGATGCCGCCGTCTTCCACGACGGTACCGGCGAACACGTCGTCGCCCACGCTGCGCTCGACGGCCAGCGGCTCGCCGGTCAGGGTCGCCTGGTTGACCATAGCGCTCCCCTGCTCGACAACACCGTCGATGCAGATGGACATGCCGGTGCGCACGGCGACCAAGTCGCCGGGCTCGAGCTCGGTGGCGGCAACGCTTACCTCGGTGTCGCCGACGACCTTTTGCGCCTTGTCGGGCACGTCGAGCAGCGAGTTGATGAGCTCGTTTTCGCTCATGGCGCGGGTGTAGTCCTCGAGCAGCTCGCCCACGTTGAGCAGGAACATCGTCTGGCCCGCGGTGTCGACATCACGCTTGACGAACGAAATGCCGATGGCCGAAGCGTCGAGCACGGGAACGGTCAGGCGCGGCTGCGCGAGCTCACGGAGGGCGGCGCGCAAAAAGGTCATGTAACCGGCCACGACAAACACCGCACGCAGAGGCGTCGGCAAGAACCAGCGACGTGCGTAATGGGCACCGATAAGTGTGGCAAGATCCATGACGAGCTTGTGCTTGCGTGGCTCAAGCTGCATCACGTAGCCTGTCTTTGCGTCGGCAATGGCCTGAGCGTCGAGCGCACCGACGGCGGCCAGCACGGCATCGCGGCGCGACTCGTCGTATTCGAGCGCCATCTGGCCAATACGGCCATATACGCGCACCTTGTGCACGCCGTCGATATCGCCGCTGAGCTTAAGAAGTGCATCGAGATCGCTCTCTGGCACAGGACCCGCCAATTGAAGACGGGTCCTGCCGGGGATCTCGCTGATAATCGAGAATCTCATAGTTTGTGCCTGGAAGCGTTACTCGGCTGCCTCGTCAGCAGCGGCCTCGCTCTGGGTGATGTAAGCCGCCTCGGCAACCATGTCGTCGACATTAGCCTTGGCCTGCTCGACCATGTCCTGGTAGCCGTTCTTGATGCGCATACCGCACGCAATACCCTGCACGCAGGCATTCTTGACCGGAGCGCTGGTAAGCAGCTTGATGCCGGCCGTGCCAAGCAGAAAACCGCCACCGACAAGCAGGGTATTGAACGTCGACTTCTTCATGTTGCTTCTCCCTTTTGCCGCATTGGACGCGGCATGGTGCCTCAGCACCCGAGTAAACAAGTTTGCTCGAGCACGCTTTTGAAATATCTCAATTTTATCTAACTATCTAGGTCAGCCATGGCTAACCTTTTGAAAATTAACGATGCGGAGTAACCGATTGTCAATGTGAGAAAGGGACTGTCCCTTTGCCCCTTCTTACAACTGCCAGGTAGCTGCTTCCTTTTGCAGCGCCACCATGCGGGCGAATTCTCCACCTGCCGCCTTGAGCTGCGCCGGAGTGCCCTGCTCGGCAACCACACCATCCTTGAGTACAACGATTTTGTCGGCATTTTCCACCGTACGCATACGGTGGGCAATAACGATAACCGTCTTACCTGCAAGCAGACGGGAGAGCGCCTGCTGAACCACGGTCTCGTTCTCCACATCCAAACTCGCCGTCGCCTCGTCCAACAGCACGATAGGCGCGTCTTTGAGCAGCGCACGGGCGATAGAGATGCGCTGGCGCTCGCCGCCGGACAGCTTGGAGCCGTTCTCGCCAATCATAGTGTCATAGCCCTGCGGCATGCGGCTCACAAACTCGTCGCAGTTGGCGGCACGCGCGGCAGCAAGCACTTCCTCATCGGTGGCATCGCGACGCCCGAGGCGGATGTTTCCCATCACCGTGTCGTCAAAAAGCAGCACGTCTTGGAACACAATGGCGTAGTCGCGCAGCAGCACCTCGGGATCGACGCTCGCAACATCCACACCGCCCACGGTGACCGTGCCTTCGGTGGCGTCCCAAAAGCGCGCGGCCAGGCGGCTCACCGTAGACTTACCGGAGCCCGAAGGACCGACCAGTGCCGTGACCTCGCCTTCCTTGGCGGTAAAGCTCACATCGGTAAGAACTTTCTCGCCGGCGCGGCCGTCCTCGCCCGCACCATAGCCAAATGCCACGTGATCGAACACCACATCGTGGCCCACGGGCTCAAATTTCTCGCTGCCCCGCGCCACAGGCTCTTCCATGATGGAACGCATGCGCTTGGCCGACGACTCGGCGGCAAACAGCTCGGACATCAGCATCAGTGCCTGATCGAAGGGCGCATAAATGCGGCTCACCATAAGCAGGAAGGCAAACATCACCAAAAAGTCGACCTGGCCGGAGGCGACCATCGCAGCGCCCGTGACCAACGTGGTGGCAATCCCCAGGCGCAGGATGGCAAAGGCGGAGTTGACCAAAAGCCCATTGGCGAGCTCGCCTTTGGTGGTCTCGCGCTCCTCGGCATCGATCACGGCGTTGAGCCCCTCAAGATAATGAGCCTCCTGGTTGGTGGCGCGGATCTCGCGCACGCAGTCGAGCGTCTCCTGGATCGCCTCGGTAACCTTGACCTTCTCGGCGCGCACATGGTCGAACACCGGGGTCATGGGGCCGCGTGTCAGATACAGCACGGCAAAGGCCACGGGAACGCTCCAAAACGCCGCGATCGCCAGCTGCCAGCAAAAGAACAGCGACGCCACGAACACAATGGCGCTTGCGATGATGGCACCCCAAAGCTCTCCCAGCACGTGGCTGTAGGCGTGCTCCATGGCCTGGACGTCGCCCATGATGGTCTCGGTTAAATCGGCCAGATCACGACGGCCAAAAAACGACAGCGGCAGCTTGCGCAAGCGCTCGGCAATCTCCATACGCTGCTTGCCACACTCCTCGTAAAAGATGCAGTAGGTGTAGTAATACTGCTGCCAGTTAGAGGCAAAGAGCAACACGAAAAAGACCAGGAGGCCGCCCACAATCGGCAGGGCATCCGGCAGGTCGGCACCGGTGGCGAGATGTTCGACAAAACCGGCCATGACCAGGAACAATAAGCCCATGCCGGCCATGGTAATGAGATTGGTGAGCGTGGTCCAGAAAATGCCGCGTTTTACGCCGGCGACGCCTTTATCGGATAGGAAATACTTCTTTTGGAATGAGGCGAACATTTAGGCCTCGCCTCCCTTCGTGACGGCGGCATCCGCGGCAGCAGTGATCTTCCAGCTCGCGGCCTGTTCGTATTCGGCCCACATCTTGGCGTATAGACCGTTTTGGGACAGCAGCTCGGCATGGGTACCCGACTCCTGCACGCTGCCCTGGTTGAGCACCACGATTTGGTCTGCGCCCACTACAGTCGAGAGTCGGTGCGCAATCATAATGACTGTGCGACCAGCCGCCAGCTTGCTAAAGGCGCGCTGGATGAGCGTCTCGTTCTCGGGATCGGCAAACGCCGTGGCCTCATCGAGCACCACGATAGGCGCGTCTTTAAGGATCGCACGGGCGAGGGCCACGCGCTGGACCTCGCCGCCCGAAAGATATGCTCCGCCGGCACCGAGCATGGTATTGATGCCCTGTGGGAGCTTGGCCACAATGTCGTCGCACTGAGCTGCGGAGAGGGCCGCACGCACTTCGTCGTCAGTGGCCGCAGGCTTGGAGGCGCGCACGTTATCGGCAAGTGTTTGCCGGAACAGCTGGTTGGTCTGGAACACGAAGGCGACCTGGTCCATAAGCTCGTGCGGATCCATATCGCGAACGTCAACACCACCTACGAGCACTCGACCCGAGGAAACATCCCAAAAACGCGGGATCAGGCTTGCGCAGGTTGACTTACCGCCACCCGAAGGACCCACCAGGGCGAGGGTGCTACCAGCGGGAACGCTGAAACTCACATGGCTAACGGCAGGTGCTTCGGCACCCTCGTACGTAAAGCTCACGTCCTCAAAGCGCACATCGCTGCCAACAGGACGCTTAGGCTGAGCGGGCACCGGGAGCTGCTCGGACTCCATGATGCTTCGGATACGCGCCAGCGAATCGGCACTCATTTGAGACGCCTCGCCCACAAACATAAGCTTGGTCATGGCCGTGGGCACCACGGCCGAAAAAATCGCGTAGAAGGTGAAGTTGGCCAAAAAGTGCGCAAAATCCGTCTCGCCCGGAGCTAGCAGCAACGCCACCGGCAAAAAGAATGCCACGAGGCCGTTGAGCGCGGTAAGGTTGAGTACCTGCGGACCTCGGCAGAACGTGCCCGCATAGCTTTGTGCCATATCGGCATATTCGGCGATCGCATCGTGGAAGGCCTTAAAGGAGTAGACCGTCTGCTGAAACACCTTGACCACGGGGATGCCTCGTACGTATTCGGTGCCGGTCTTGTTCATCTTGACCAGCGCTCCCATGTAGGCCTTCATAAACTCGCCGCCCTTGCCGCCCATCATGGCGGCCATGGTGCCAAACGAAACGACGACCGAGATAAGGCATGCCGCCCCCAAACGCCAATCGAGCGCGAAAAGAAGCACGAGCAAGCCCACGACCATGGCGGCGGCGCCTGCGATATCGGGCAGCATGTGTGCGAGCAAAGTCTCGGTGGAGGCGGCGCATCCGTCTACAACACGACGCAGCTCGCCGGTGGCGTGCGTGTCAAAGTAGCCAAGCGGCAGCTTAAGCAGGTGCTCGCTCGTAGTCTTGCGGATATTGGACGCGCAGCGAAACGCGGACAGATGCGTGCACATGAGCCCCACGAAATAAGCTACGATGCTTACCAGGGCAAAACCCACGGCCCACCAACCGTACATCGCGATGTTAGTGGCTTCGCTCCAGTTGGGCGCCACGGCGATCAGGTCGCGCGCGACAAGCCAAATGCACACGTACGGGCCAAAGCTCAGCAGCTGCGAGAGCGCCGAGAGCGCCATGCCCAAATACGTTAGGAATTTGCGGTCACCGGCATACGCGAGCAACTCGCCGATGCCTCCACCTTCCCTTTTTGATTCCTTTGCCATGAGATTCCTTTCTAACGGCTTGAGAGTTAACCGTAATGAACTTATCATTGATGTGTTAGCCATGGCTCACAATCAAGCCAGGCGTGGACGTTTCTGCAAAGGAAAGGGACGCTTTTGCAAATACGACGGGCAGCGACCGACATAACCGAGCTCTACGCACCGCAATTTGAGCAGTTTGGCCTGGAGCTTACCGGCAAGGGCGCCGTCTTTACCGGCGAGGTGGCAAACGACCGGGCGCACGGACGCGCATGGATCATGCCCCTCTCCCCTGCCTGCATCGTCATGGAGCATTTCATTACCCCGACGCACGATATGTACCTGGCCGAATACACACCCGAGCCGTACGCCTGCGTGAGCGAAGTCAGCGCGCCCACACTTACATGCATGCCCGAGGCTGGTATAACGCCCGCGAACCTCAAACCATTGCATGGACCGTGGCCAAACAATGCCGTTTGCAGCTTTATCCAAGATAGCTGTGGCGAGGAATTAAGCCCGCTGTTTGCGGGGGAGCTTTATCACTCGCGCTCGGTGCTCTTTTTGCCTGGATATTTTGACGAACTGGAGCACCGCTATCCCACCGAGTTCGCGGGAATCTTTGAGGCGTTTGCCGAATCATGGCACGAGGAAGCGACGTCTGCCATCTGCCACACGCTGCGCCGGATTAACGAGGAACGCGCCCGCACCGTAGGCGGACACGTCTATATGCGGGGCATCGTGGAGACCATGGTCGCGGAGCTCGCCTGTTCGCGCGCGGCCCACAAGCAGGCGCGGCAGGCGGCAGACACACGCGTCAGCATAACCATTGCCGAAGAAGCAACGGCAATGATTGAGCGCGCGCTCGACAAAGGCAGACGTGTGGGTATCAACGAGGTGGCCGAGAGGCTCTACACAAGCCGCTCCAAACTATGCGCCACCTTTAAGGCCCAAACTGGCGAGTCCCTGGGCACCTACATTCGCAGACGCCGTATGGAGCGAGCAAAGGACCTTTTGGCCGATAGCGCGCTCACAATAGCACAGGTGGCAGAGCGGCTCGACTACCCTCAGCAAGCCGCCTTCGCCCAAGCCTTCAAACAATACACCGGCACCACCCCCACCGCTTGGCGAAGCAAGCATCGCTAAGGCCCAAGCTCCCTGGCCGTAACGGAGCGATTAATTAGCCACCGCCCGTCAGCTCACCCAGGATCTAAACGTCAAGATGCGCACAATCAAGCGCCTTTTTGATAAGAGGGACAGATCGATCAGCCAAATACAACGGAATGTTGAGCACCCCGTCGTCGAGCTTTAGGTTCTTAAGTGAGTAGCGGACCCTCAATGGAGTCGTCTCCGCATGCTTGTCGGCATAGTACTTAAGGCTCTTGGAGTGAACGACCTCTCCCGATTTGACCTCGACGGGAACGATTTCGTTTCCGACTTGAATCAAAAAATCGACTTCGTGCTTCGGCTTCTCGTTTGTCCAGTAACGCGGAGCAGCATCTAACTGTGAAAGTAATGCCTGAAGCACATAGTTCTCGGCGAACGAACCTTTGAACTCCGAAAATAGCGCATCCGAGATGGCAAAAGCGGACGCATCCAGCCTTGCCATGCGGCGCAGCAAGCCGACATCAAGACAGTAGACTTTAAATGCCTTGAGGTCATCGTACGCAGAGAGCGGCACACCACCGGCAGCATTAAGGCGAACCGCCGTGATGAGCCCAGCATCGGCAAGCCATTCCAGGGCATCCTCGTATTCTCGAGCACGAGCCCCCTCGCGCACCGCACCCCAAACGAACTTTTTGTTCTCGCGCGCCAACTGAGCTGGAATCGAGTTCCATATTTGCGAAAGCTTGGCGAACTGCGCACGGCCACCATGCTTGGCAAAATCGCGCTCGTAGGAATCCAAGAGATCAGACAACACCTTATCGACCTGAACGATATCGCCCGTCTCCACCCACCGGCCAAGAGCCTCTGGCATGCCGCCGCATGCAAAATAACGACGAAGATGCTCGACGAGACGGACATGGAAGAAATCGGGCACTGTTTCGATCTGATCCAGGCCGCCAAGGTATTCGTCGTAGTTTGCAGCGCCCTCGGCTTTCAGAAACTCGGAAAAGCTCATGGGGCGCATCTCCATGAACTCGACCTTTCCCACCGGAAAAGCGCTGGTCTCACGGGACAAGCGAACGCCCAACAAAGACCCTGCGCATGCGACGTGATACTCGGGGGCCTCGTCACAGAAGTATTTAAGGGCGCCGACTGCAGAAGGACAATCCTGGATCTCATCAATAATAAGCAGCGTTTTGCCGGGATCGATAGGCTGTCCAAGTGCCAGGGAAAGATTTGAGATGATCCGTCGAGGATCGCGCGTACCTTCGAAAAACTGAGCGTACTCGCTCTGTACCCCAGGTGACGGCTCCTCGAGCGTCAGATACACAAAATTGATGTACGAGGTTCGGCCGAACTCCTTAAGCGCCCACGTCTTTCCAACCTGGCGCGCCCCCTTAAGGATAAGCGGCTTACGATATTCTGACGCTTTCCAAGCGTTAAGCTTGGCAATGATATCTCGCTGCATGGACGAACCTCCCGCAAAGAAACTTCCGTAAACGTGATATTTCCCACATTTTACCCTAGGTAAAACGTGACATTTATCACATTTACGGAAGTTTTAAGCTCATTTCGCCACACTCTCATCACATTTATTGCAATGTGACAAAGGGACAGTCCCTTTGTCACCCGCACAAAAATGGACGCGCCAACGGCGCGCCCATTCACTCTATTCCATTCAGCCCCACCTGACCCGAACGGCCGAGTCGTTGCAGAACCCGGGAGCCCCGGCAGGGCGGGTGCTTGCTCAAAATGAGTTCCGCACGCAAAGAAGGCCACTTAATGTGGCCTTCGTCTTGCGCAGGACTGTCCGAAATTTTGAGGAAGCACCCGCCCTGCCGGGGCCCCCGGGTTCCCGCTTACGAGAGCGACGTTCTCAGCAACTCGTTGAAGAGCTTCGGGTTGCCCTTGCCGCGGCTCGCCTTCATGCACTGGCCCACCAGAAAGCCGATGACCTTCTGGTTGCCGTCACGATACTGCTGCGCCTGATCGGCACAGTTTGCCAGCACCTCGTCCACGATCGGCTGCAGCGCACCGGCATCGCTCACCTGACGCATACCGCGCTCGTCGACGATCTTGTTGGGATCGTCGCCGGTCTGGGCCATGGCCTCAAAGACCTCGTGCGCCTGGTTGGAGCTGATGGCATCGGTCGCCAGCAGCTTGGCGAGTGCCGCCACCTGAGCCGGCGCGATGCCGGACTCGGCGAGCGACACGCCCGCACCCTTAAGGTAGGCAATCATCTCGTTCACCAGCAAGTTTGCGACCGTCTGAGCCTCCTTGCCAGCCATACCGGCAGCGGCGGCCTCAAAGAACTCTGCAAACTCGGGGTCGCCGGCGATCTGCTCGGCGTCGGCCGCCTTAATGCCAAAGTCGGCCTCAAAGCGGGCGCGCTTGGCATCGGGCAGCTCGGGGATCTCGCCACGGCAGCGGTCGATGAATTCGTCGTCCAGATCAAACGGCGCCAGGTCGGGATCGGGGAACAGACGATAGTCGTCAGCCGTCTCCTTCACACGCATGACCACGGTGCGCTTGCGGCTGGGCTCCCAGTGGCGGGTCTCCTGATAGATGATTCCGCCCTCCTCGAGTACCTCGGCCTGGCGGCAAATCTCGTAGGCAAGGCCGTCGTGCAGGCTCTTAAATGAGTTGAGGTTCTTGAGCTCGGTCTTGGTGCCCAGCTTGGTCTCGCCGCGGCGGCGCAGCGACACGTTGCCGTCGCAGCGCATGGAACCCTTCTCCATGGAGCAATCGGAAATGCCCAACGTCACAAAGATGCGACGGAGCTTCTCCATAAACAGGCGCGCCTCCTCGGGCGTGCGCAGATCGGGCTCAGTCACGAGCTCAATCAAAGGCGTTCCGCAGCGGTTGTAGTCGACGAGTGACTCGGCCGCGGCGGTAATGCGGCCCTCGGCACCGCCCACGTGCACCATCTTGGCAGCGTCCTCCTCCATGTGGATGCGCAGGATGCGAATGGGCACCGTGTAGGAACCGTCCTCGCGACGCTCAGGCATCTGCAGGTTGGACGCATCATAGCTGGCCAGATGGCCGGCGCGCTGGTTGCCCTCGCGCATGGTCGACGTCATGGACGTGGACAGGCCCTCGGCGTTGGCCGAGGCGCTCGCCAGGCTCTGGGCCTCGGCCTCGCCAAACGCGCAGTCGGGGCGCTCGGCGGCACCGCGACCGGTCACGTCCAGATCCAGGTGACCGTACATGGCAAAGGCGACCGGGCCCTGCGTGGTCTGAAAGTTCTTGGCCATATCGGGATAGAAGTAGTGCTTGCGGTAGAACATCGAGTGGCGCTGAATCTCGCAGTTGGTGGCGAGACCGGCCTTGACGATGCTCTCGATGGCGCGCTTGTTGGGCACCGGCAGGGCGCCGGGCAGGCCCAGGCACACCGGGCACACGTTGGCGTTGGGCTCGTCATCGTGGCTGAGCTTGCAGTTGCAGAACATCTTGGTATCGAGTGCGGTGAGCTCGGTATGGATCTCCAGGCCGATCACGGCCTCCCAATCCTGCAGGACCTCGGAAAGCTCCTTCATTACAGCTCGCCTCCCTTCCCGGCAAAATCGGGCGCGACGGAAAGCGCGGGCGCACCCGTGGCGGCATCGGCAAAGCCGCGCTCCAGAGCGCGGGCAAACGTGAGCAGCTGACGGTCCTTAAAGGCCGGACCCACCAGCTGGGCAGAAACGGGCAGCTGAGTATCCTCGCCCAGGCCCAGCGGTACCGAGATACCACCGTTGCCGCAAATGTTGAGCGAGATGGTGTACAGGTCGGAGAGGTACATCTGCGTGGGGTCGCTGATCTCGCCAAACTTAAAGGCCGTGCGCGGCGAGGCGGGCATGAGGATGGTGTCCACCTTGGCATACGCGGCGTCGTAGTCCTGCGTGATGAGCGTGCGGGCCTTTTGCGCAGCGTAGTAGTACTTGTCGTACACGCCCGAGCTCAGCAGGTAGGCGCCGAGCATCTGACGGTGCTTGGCCTCGGCACCAAAGCCGTGGGCACGCGAAAGCGAGCTCTGATCGGACAGATTGGCGCAGCCCTCCTCCTGGTAGCCGTAGCGAATGCCATCAAAACGGGCCAGGTTGGAGAACGCCTCGGCCGGGCCGATGACGTAGTAGGCGGCGATGGCGGCGTCCAGGTGCGGCAGGTCGACCTCGACCAGCTCGGCGCCTTGGTTCCGCAGCTCCTGGGCGGCGCGCTGAACAGCGGCCTTGACCTCGGGCGTCAGGCCCTCAGCCTCCATAAACGCGGGGATGATGCCCACGCGCTTGCCCTCGATGCTGTCGTTGAGATGCTCGGTAAAGTCGACGGCGCAATCCTGGCTGGTGCAGTCGTACGGATCGTGGCCCGCGCCGGTAAGCGCGTTCATGGCCAGCGCGACATCCTCGACCGTGCGGCCAAAGGGGCCCACCTGGTCGAGCGACGAGCCAAAGGCGACCACGCCGTAACGACTCACGGCGCCATACGTGGGCTTAAAGCCCACCACGCCGCACAGCGACGCCGGCTGGCGAATGGAGCCGCCGGTGTCCGAGCCCAGCGAGAGCGCGACCTCGCCCGCAGCGACGGCGGCAGCGGAGCCGCCCGAAGAGCCGCCGGGCACGCGCTCGGTATCCCAGGGGTTGTTGGTGCGGTGGAACGCCGAGCTCTCGGTGGAGCTGCCAAAGGCAAACTCGTCCATATTGGCCTTGCCCATGGGCAGGCAGCCGGCATCGAGCATGCGCTGGACACAGGTGGCGGTATAGACGCTCTGGTAGTCCTGGAGCATGTGAGAAGCGCAGGTGGTGCGCGTGCCCACGAGGTTCATGTTGTCCTTGATGGCCAGCGGCACGCCCGCGAGCGGGGGCAGCGGCTTGCCCGCGGCACGGTCGGCATCCACGCGCGCAGCGGCCTCGAGCGCAAGCTCGGGCGCCACCTGCAGGAATGCCTGGACCCCGCCCTCGCGCGCCTCGATGGCGGCAAGGGAGGCCTGAGCCACCTCGGTAGCGGTAAAGTCGCCGGCGGCAACGCCCGCGGCGATCTGGGCGGCGGTAAGGGAATCGAAGCTCTGCGCCATTACTCGCTCTCCCCCTCTCCCAAAATGGACGGCACGCGGAAGTAGCGGTCGCGCGCACTGCCGGCGTTTTCGAGCGCAACGTCGAGCGGCAGGTCACGCTCGGGCTCGCGCAGGTCATCGCCCATCACGTTGGACAGGCTTCCGATAGGATGGAACGTGGGCTCCACGTCGGGCAAGTCATATTGCAAGACGGGCTCGAGCATCTGGACGGCGTCGTTCATGTAGGACGTCATCTGGGTGAGCTCGTCATCGGTCAGTGCGATCTTTGCGTACTCGGCGATGCCGCGCACGTCTTTCTCGCTGAGTGCCATAGGCGCTCCCTTCCGCATAACAGTTAAACCGCTCTAGTATACAAGGCAAGGCCGCTTGGAGCAGGTGCTTTACCCAAATGCAGCGAAAACGTAACGAGAGTGGCGGGCTGGCGGTTCTACAGCGAAACCGCACCGTCCATAGCGAAAACCGCACCGTCCGCGACGAAAAGCATCACAACATTCGACGCTTTTCGTCAAAATCGCGATTTTCATCGAATGTTGTGATGGTTTGGATATCTCAAATGACCAGTTGAAGCCAATCCGCCACAAAGGCGTACTGTCCCCCTTGCGGAGTTCTCCCCCGGCGCTACAGCAGATGTTCCTCGATAAAGATCGCGATGCCATCTTCATCGTTGCTCGCGGTTACAAAGTCGGCGGCGGAGCGGGTGGCATCGCTGCCATTTGCCATGGCCACACCCACGCCAGCGTCAGCCACCATGCAGGTGTCGTTATCGGCATCGCCAAACACGCAGATGTCCTGGAGCTCCATGTCGTTGAGCTCCGCCACGCGCACAAGGCCGCGCGTCTTGGACACGCGCGGATCCATGAACTCGTA
The DNA here is from genome assembly GCA_048244295.1 of Collinsella sp. Taxonomy (GTDB): domain Bacteria; phylum Actinomycetota; class Coriobacteriia; order Coriobacteriales; family Coriobacteriaceae; genus Collinsella. The sequence goes on along the minus strand of DBFAZJ010000047.1, from coordinate 9,379 downwards.
GAGCCGCTGCGTGGTTTGTAGAGCCGCCGCCTTAACGGTGTCGTCGGCGAACGTCGACGCCCGCTCGATGACCTGCGGCATCGCCTCGGGCGCCACGGTAAACATCACCTTGGGCTGCGGCTCGCGCAAAAACTCGGCAAAATCGACCACCTGGTAGGGCACGCCGTCGACGCGCGACAGGTGCTCGACGCACGCATTGCTCTCGGGCACGTAGAACACGCCGTCTCGAGGGCAGACGGGCGTTGCCGGAAGGTCCGCCATGTGCTTGCAGATGCGCGCGATGGTCTCGCCTGGCAGCGGATAGCTCAGCTCGTTGATGTCGTGCGCGCGGTCGATGACCTCGGCGCCACCGCAGCCCACGAGCACGTCCACCAGGCCTTCGATGCCCCAGAGCTTGTACATGGCCTCGGTCGCGTGGGCGTCGCGCCCGGTGCACAGACCAAAGAGCACGCCGCGCTCGCGCAGGGCGCGGATCGCCGCCACGGTGCGCGGGGACACCGTGTGCTGGCTCGTGAGCAGCGTGCCGTCGATATCGCAGAGTACGGCTTTAATGTGGCTGAAGGTGGTGTCCATGGGGGCCTTTCTAGGTTGTGCGGCGGTGTGGGGTGTATTCGTGAACGGCGTACATGGTATACCAAGGCGCAGGCGCGGCCTGTCAAAGCGAAAACCACCACAAAGGTGCCTGGCCCCTTTGTGGTGGCCGGACCCGCAGAATGGCATGGCCCGGGGCGCAAACCATCACAACATTCGACGTTATTCGACAAAATCGCGATTTTCATCGAATGTTGTGATGGTTTTTACTGCTTTGCGGCGCGATCCAAATGCCGGCGTCCAAACAGCAGCAGTGCCGCGGGAACCGCCGTCACGACCATGCCCGCACCAACGAGCGTCTGCTGCACGCCAAACGTCGCCGCCAGCCAGGGGGCAATCGCCAGCGGGGCTACGCCGGCAAACATGTTGCCAAAGCCCATGACCGAGTTGATGCGACCGAGCTGCTCGAGCGGAGCCGTCGTTTGCACGATAGTGTTGTGGAGCGGGTTGACGACACCCCAGGCCACGCCCAGGGCAATCTGGCCGACGAGGGCCACGCCTACGTACGGCGTTCCCACGTAGAGCAGGCTTCCCAGACCCACGGACGTGAGCGCCACAAGCAGCGTCTTAAGGTTGACCAGGTACGGCGGCAAGCGGAGCGCGGCCACGGCGCCCAGCACCGCGCCCACGCCGCAGGCCGACGAGAGCCAGCCCATCCACTCGACACCGACATGCAGAACATCGCGGTAGAAGAACGACTCCAGCGAATCGAAAGCTCCATAGCCAAAGTTCGAAAGGAAAATAATGCAGAACAGCAGGGTGAGGACGCTGTTGGTAAAAACCGTCTTGATGCTGGTCGCGAAGGTTGCGCGGGTGGATTTACTGGAGTCGGAGCTTTGACTGGCAGCACTTGCCGTTGTGCTGCTATCCGCGGGAGTACTTTCGCGCGCGGCGACGCGACCTGCTTGCGGCCTAAAGCCCCAACCGGCGACGAGCGCCAGCACTGTAAAGAGCATCATGAGCACAAACACCGCGCGCGACGACGCAGCAGCCGCGACAAAGCCGCCCAGCGTGGGTCCGACGATGATACTCACGTTTGAGAACATGGCAATGGCGGAGTTGATGTCTTTGAGCTCGACAGGATCGTCGGTTAGGTAGGCTGGATAGGATGTGGCGATGGGCTGGGCGAACCCCATCACAAAGCCCAGGAACACCGCGCCGAGCAGGACGATGCCGGTCGCGCTGCCAAAAACGAGGATTGCCGCGCCGGTTGCCAGCGCGCCCACGATGCTCAGCAAGAAATGACGGCGCGGGCCCCAGGCGTCGAGCGCCGCGCCGCCCGCAAAGGATCCCAGAATCACAAATACATTCATAAACAGGACGGCCAGCGATGTCGCCACGACCGAGGCATCGTCTGCATAGGTGAGCGTTCCGATGACGCCGATAAAGTAGCTGGTCTGAAAACCGGTGTAGATGAGGAAGCGCATCGCAACCAGGCGCTTGGCCTGCACGAATAGCGATGGTTGAGGCTTTGAGAAAAGAGAGGAGAACATGGAAACTCCTTGTTTCATACGAATACGGGCGGCGGGCATTCGCCACCGCCTGTCAAATCAATCTATCCGCATGAAACATTAAGGACGCATCAAGCCCCTTCTCTCCGTTTTTCGCCCGTCGTGGACTACTTGGTAGATTGTAAGGCATGTCCCACACATCTACCAAAGCAAAAACCACCACAAAGGTGCCTGGCCCCTTTGTGGTGGAAACAACGTTAGCCCAGATAAAACCTGTCAAAATAAACCTGTCCTTTTTTGGCAGGTTTGTGTTGGCTAGGACAGGTCGGCGCCGTTGGACTCGATGACCTTTTTGTACCAGAAGAAGCTGTCCTTGCGGCTGCGGGCAAGCGTACCGTTGCCGTCGTTGTCCTTGTCGACGTAGATGAAGCCGTAGCGCTTCTTCATCTCACCGGTTGAGGCGCTCACCAAGTCGATGCAGCCCCACATGGTGTAGCCCATCAGGTCCACGCCGTCCTCGATAGCAAGCTCCATCTGCTTGATATGCTCGCGCAGATAATCGATGCGGTAGTCATCGTGGATTGCACCGTCCGCCTCGACCTCGTCCACCGCGCCCAGACCATTCTCGACAATCATCAGCGGTACCTGGTAGCGGTCGTAGACCTCCTCCAGGTAGTAACGCAGACCCTCGGGGTCAATCGCCCAACCCCAATCGCTCTTCTTGAGGTACTCGTTGCCGGCACCACCAAAGATGTTGCCCTGCTCTAACAGCACCGGATCGGCCGTGGCCGTGGCGCTCATGTAGTAGCTAAAGCTGTAGAAGTCAACTTTGCCGGCGGCCAGCGTAGCGGCGTCCTCGGACGAGACCTCCACGTGCACGCCCTCGCGGCGCCACAGGCTGCGGGCCCACGCCGGGTACGCGCCGCGCACCTGCACGTCGCCGCAGTAGAAGTTCATCTCGCGCTGCTGCTTTTGCGCGGCCAGGACATCAGCCGGGTTGCAGGTATGCGGATAGCAGGCGTTACCGGCGATCATGCACCCGATCTTGTTCTGGGGGTCGATCTGATGGCCCATGGTGACGCACTTGGCGCTTGCCAGGAACTGGTTATGCAGGGCATCGAAACGCGCCTGCGGGTCGTCCCAGTCGCAGTTGCCAAAGGCCATGGGCGTGTCGGTGGCATCGGGCACCATGCCGCCACCCATAACGCCGCCAAAGCCGCCCATGAGCAGGCAGTTGATCTCGTTGAAGGTGAGCCAGTAGCGCACCAGGCCCTGATACTCGGTCATGACGGTGCGGGCGTAGTTAAGGTAGAACTCGATGAGCTTTGGGTTCTTCCAGCCGCCGTAGTTTTTGGAGAGGCCGTAGGGCAGCTCGTAGTGGCTGAGGGTGACCATGGGCTCGATACCCTGCTCCTGGCAGGCCTGGAACACGCGGCGGTAGAACTCGATACCTGCCTGGTTGGGCTCGGCCTCGTCGCCGTTGGGGAAGATACGGCTCCAGTTGATGGACATGCGGTAGCACTTAAAGCCCATCTCGCCAAAGAGCTTAATGTCATCGAGGTAGTGATGGTACATGTCGACGGCCTCATGGCTGGGATAGTGGTACTGCGGCAGGATGCCGTCGGTGATGTGGCGCGGCTCGGAGACCGTGCCGCCGGTCATGATGTCGGGAACGCCGAGGCCCTTGCCGTCCTCGTTGTATCCGCCTTCGCACTGGTTGGCGGCAGTGGCGCCGCCCCACAGAAATCCATCGGGGAAAGCCATGTTGGCTCCTTTCGTACGTGTTTGAGGGATGCGGGCGCCTAGGCGGCGTCCGCAGGGTTATTTGCGTCCAGATCGAAGTTCGCGCAGAGTCGGCCGCCACGAAACCGGCCCATCTACTACGTTTAGTCACGAGCCCCGACCACGCCGCAATTGTCAAAAAATAAAACCGCAGGTAGTTGGCTTAGCGGTTTTCGGAAAACCACCGTATGGTCGGCCCCTACCGCTTAAACGTAGTAGATCGGCCGGTTTCGCGGCAAGGCATGTTGCGGGACACGCGCGGACCGGCCGATCAAAACTATGCCGGCTTAAGATATGCGGACGGAACTGACGGAGACGACGTTTGCCCAGATAAAACCGACCAAAATAAACCCGTCCCTTTTTGGCAGGTTCAAAACTATGCCGGATTACGGGGCGGAACCGGCGCCCCTTGAGCATGCCAGAAATGGCAGGGACAAAACCGCAGGTAGGAGGCTTGCCAGCTTACGGAAAAACGGGGTATGGTCAGCGCTCACCGTTTCAGCCCCGTAATCCGGCATAGTTTTGATTTTGAGCAGTCGCGCGGACGGGCGTATGGCACCTAACCCATTTGATAATAGCCGGCGGGGCGCCCCCCCGCCGGCTTGGTACCGAGTCTTTGTCGTTTGGCTACTTGGCGGCCTCGGGCTTGTAGGTGACGAACTCGAGCGCGAAGCCCACGGCGGCACCCACGAGCGAGGCAACGATGGCCCAGATCATATGGTTGATGCCGTTGACACCGGAGGGGTCGATGAAGGACAGCCAGTTAAAGACGCCCAGACCACCGGAAATATACACCATGGCGCCGGAGATACCGATAATTAAGCCCCCCACGGCAGAGCCGATGCAGGCGTTGACGAAGGCCTTCTTGTCGGGCAGAGCGATACCGTAGATAGCCGGCTCGGTGACACCGAAGAAGAATGCGGAGATCATAGCCGGCAGAGCGATGCCGCGGAACTTCTCGTCCTTGTTCTTGAGATACATAGCGAAGAGCACGGCGCCCAGCGAGAAGGAGTGGGCAATAACAGAACCCAGGATGTAGTCATGACCAAGGGTCGTGAGGTTAACAAGGGCAATGGGAACGAGCGACCAGTGGAAGCCAAAGATAACCAGACACATCCAGAAACCACCAACGATGGTGCAGCCCAGGATGGAGCCGACCATGGGCAGGCCAAACAGCAGCGCGAAGAACTCACCGAGCAGGTTGGTGATGAGCGTGGCAACGGGACCAATGACCAGGTAGCCAAGGGTAACGGAAACGGTGACAGTGATCAGCGGCACGAAGAACATCTTCATGGAGGCCGGAATCCACTTCTTAACCCAATGCTCGACGGCGGAACCGAACCAAACCATGAGCAGGATGGGGATAACGGAGCTGGTGTAGCCGGAGGCAGGCATGATCAGCGGCAGGCCCAGGAACGTGGTGTACCAGGAGAACGTGCCGGCAAAGCCGAGCTGCACGGAGCCGACGACCTCACCCGAGGTCAGGGCGACCATGGTGGGATACACCAGGGCAAAGGCGATGGCGAGACCGTTGAACTCGCTCATCTTGAACTTCTTGGCGGCGGTGTAGCCAAGCACCACGGGCAGGAAGTAAAACATGCCGTCGGCGACGGTGTAGAGCAGCGTGTAGGCGCCGTCATTGGCAAAGCTCGGGACCAGGAAGGTCGCAAGCGCCAGCAGGCCCTTCATGATACCGGCGGCAGAGAAGGTGCCCAGCATGGGCTGGAAGATGCCAGAGATGAGGTCGATCACCACGTCGGCAACGCCCTTGGGAGCGTCATCGTCGTCATCGGCGTCCACCGTACCGCCGTCGGAAAGGCCGCCGACCTTAAGAATCGCGTCGTAGACGTCCTCGACGATGTTGCCCACGACAACCTGATACTGACCGTTGGCGTGCATGACCTTGATGACATTGGGCAGTGCAGAGATTGCCTCGTCATTGGCCTTCGACTCATCCTTGAGCTTAAAGCGAACGCGGGTAATGCAGTGCGCGACGGACTTGACGTTGGACTTGCCGCCGACCAGCTCAACTACCTGGGCAGCAAGATCGTCGTATTTACCTGCCATGATATGTCCTCTCTTTTCCAAATTTCGACAAGGCTATCCCCCACCGCGGGCCGGTACCTTTCCCGCGGTTAGAAACCAAAATGAATTGTTGCGATTGCCGCCGGGTCGGCGGCCCTACTCACTCGATCTGCGAGTTGGATCGCAGACGGTTGATATGCATCATCAGATACAGGAGTTCCTCGTCCGAGCAGCTCTGATTGAGCTCTTTTTCAAAGACGCGGTTGATGGCGTATGCGCACTGGTAGGCCTCGGGAAAATCGCGGGCGGCCTGTATGAACAGCGATGAGTTCTCGGTCTGAGTGCAGCTGCCCTTGCAGAGGCGACGAACCAAAAAACGCAGGTGCGCAAGAAAGCGAATGTAGCAGTACGACGCCGTGTCGAGCGAGCAGCCGAGCTGCTTTTCCACGGAATGAGTCACCTCGTCGAGCACGCGGGTGCTCTTCATGATGAAATCCATGTCCTTGGCGCGACCCATGCCATCGACCTCGGCGTTAACGATGTGGAGCGCGATGCACGTTGCCTCGTTCTGACTCAACTTAACGCCGGTATGCTTTTGCACGATGCCAAGGGCGACCTTGCCAACTTCGAGCTCGCGAGGGTAGATGAAGGCCACCTCGTGCGCGAGCGGATTGGGAGCGTTGATCTGATCGTCATCGCGCCGGACGGCAAACTGCAGGTGATCGGCCAGGATAAAGGGCAGGCCGCCGGATAGCTTGCAGCCAAGCTGCTGGGACGCGAAGCAAGCGATATCGCCCGCCGCGAGCAGCACGTCGTCAGGAAGGGTGCCAACCATATCCTGCAGGCTCTCGGGAACGTTATAGAATTTGCGCTGGATGAGCGACTCATCGGAAAGCTCGTACGGCATCTCGTGAAACCCGATGCCCTTGCCAAAGACAACAACCTCTTTGCCGTCATCGCTGGCGGCAAGAGCAACGTTATTGTTGATCTTCTTTAAAATGAGCATGAAAAAACTCCTCGGACATCGGCGCTAGACGACGGGGCGTTATTCCTCGTCTTCTATTATGCGCAAGTGATGCCTCCCGAGGAGTAACAAACTTGTGAGCACGGCAACGATTGTAGGATGAAACTTGCATATCGCGTAAGCCTCGACTGCCCAGCATCCCGCCGAACGGTAGGAAAACGTCCGCAAACGGTAAAACCGCCACAAAGGGGACAGGCACCTTTGTGGCGGTTTTGGCGGCTACTCTCGTGGGGTGCCATAGGGGTTGTAGAGGTCTGCAAAGGCAAACGTGCTGGTAGTAGGGTCAAAATCGAGCTCGAGCACACAGCAGTTGCCGATACGGTTCTTCATTTTGAGCGGATCCACGCCCACGGCGCGCATGACCTGAGCCGCTGCGGCGCCATGGCTCACGCACAGCACGCTCTCGTGCCCGGGACGCCGCATGAGCTCGGTGATGGTCGCCATCATGCGCTCGCGAAACTCAACCTCACCCTCACCGTCATACTGCTTATAAAAATCACCGTAGGGCAGGCGCGGATTCAAATCCTCGCTCGCACCCTCAAACTTGCCAAAGTTCCATTCCTTAAGGCCTTTGACGCGCTCATAAGGCTGGCCGGGAAATGCCAGCTCAAGCGTATCGCACGCGCGCTCGGATGTGGAACTGTAGGCATGGTCGAACGTAAGGCCGCGTTCGCGCAGCGTTGCGCCCACGGCCTTAGCCTGCTCGATTCCCAATTCGGTAAGCGGCGAATCGCACCAGCCCTGCTTACGGCGAAGTAGGTTAAAGAGCGTCTGACCGTGGCGCATAAAGTACAGCTTTGACATGGGACCTCCCTGAAAAGTGTTTTCCCAAGAGATTATGGCACCTTGAAGCAGCTCCAAGTCAATACCACCACAAAGGTGCCTGGCCCTTTTGTGGTGGAAATGGCGTTTGCCCAGATAAAACCTGCCAAAAGAATCCTGCTCCTTTTTGGCATGTTATGGCAGCGCAGCGAGCCGGTTCCAAGTGCCCCAGGTCGCCCCGAAAGAGGAGCGACGCGTACTTTGGTACGCGAGCGACGGCTTGAGGGGCGAGATGGGGTACTTGGGGCCGGCGCAGCGTCAAGCCTGAAGGTGATCTTGGATGAGATCGCAGATGGCTCGGGCGTCGTTGATGTTGATGGCTCGGGTCGCGAAGCCGGCATCGAATGCCTGGCGCGCAAGGGCCTCGTTGCAGGCGAGCGCCAGCGTGCGGCCGTCGACCAGGTCGAGCGAGCTCTTGCCGCGCAGACGGTCGACACCGGAGCGCGCGACCACGATGTTGTCGAAGCCCTCGGTCTTGTAGCCCTCGATGATCACCACGTCGACATCGTTGTAGCGCGACAGCAGCTCGCGCGCGGGCATCTCGTCCTCCTCGCGCGTGTCGGCGTACTCCGCCCAGCGCGTGGCGCAGATGAGTCCCACGTGCTTGGATCCGGCCTGGTGATGGCGCCAGGTGTCCTTAGCGGGCACATCGATATCAAAGCCGTGATGCCCATGATGCTTGAGAGAACCCACGCGCAGGCCGCGGCGGGTGAGCTCGGCGATAACCTTCTCGACGAGCGTGGTCTTGCCCGAGTTTTGGTAGCCGATAAACGCGATCGCGGGGACGGCCGGAGCTGGAACTGTGGGCGCGACGGCGACGGGTGCGCTTGCGGGCGCGGCACCGTCAGCGGCCACGGCCTCAACGGCAGCGGCCTGACGCTCTGCACGATCCCACACGCCCGAGCGGCCGCCCTCCTTGTGCAGCAGGCGCACGTCGACGATCTCCATGCCACGATCGACGGCCTTGCACATGTCATAGATGGTCAGGCACGCGGCACTCGCGCCGGTCAACGCCTCCATCTCAATGCCGGTCTTGCCCGTCACGCCCGCCGTGACCAGCACGTGAAAGCCAACCTGCCCGTCCGCGCGCGCCGGCGCCCAGCCCTCGGGCACGTCCTCGACCGGCGTCCCCGCCGGAGCGATGGGCGCAATGTCGCACTTACTCTTGGTAATGAGCAACGGATGGCACATGGGGATGATGTCACTCGTGCGTTTGATGGCCATGATGCCCGCCACACGCGCGCAGGCAAGCACGTCGCCCTTTTTGGCGCGGTCCTGCAGCGCCGTGGCTTGCGTCTCGGGGTGCATGAGGATGGTGCCCTCGGCGATGGCAATGCGATGGGTCTCGGCCTTGTCGGACACGTCGACCATGCGCACCTCGCCCTTGGCGTCCACATGCGTCAGCTCGTCGCGACGGGCGTCGCGGGCGGGCTCGGCGGCAGCGCTGGCAGTCGGCTGCACGGACGCGTCGGCGTTGCCAGCATTCGTCGCGGCTGAGGCTTTGTGGGCAGACATCGCGGCCCTGCGAGCGGCCTTGGTGGCATCGGCGTACCTGCTCTTGGCCATATGATCATCCTCCGATTTGGGACATAAATCGTTGCGTGCCCTCAATTATCGCGTGTTCCTGCGGTTTGTGGGCCACGGCATCGCGCCAAATCGAAAGTACCTGCATATCATCACCACG
>DBFAZJ010000046.1:0-6784 GCA_048244295.1 Collinsella sp. | reverse complement strand
CATCTCGCGGCCGATGCCCTGCTGCAGGTGATAGCCGATGTAGCCCTGGGACATGGCGCCGCACTCGGGCAGCGGCATCTCGGGGGTGCCGATGGCGTCGTGGGCGGCGGCGAAGGCGTTCTGGATCATGCCGACCTGCGGACCGTTGCCGTGGGTGATGATGATCTCGTTGCCCTGCTCAATCAGGCCGAGAAGGGCGTGAGCGGTGTTGCTCACGGCCTCGATCTGCTCAACGGGGTTGTTGCCGAGGGCGTTGCCGCCAAGGGCGACGACGATACGATCGGGCTTGCCGTAGGGTTTGGACATGCGTGCCTCCTTATCGAAGAGTAGCGTACATCACGGCTTTAATGGTATGCATGCGGTTCTCTGCCTCTTGGAAGACGCGAGACTTATCGGACTCGAAGACCTCGTCGGTGACCTCCATCTCGGTTACGCCGAACTTCTCCGCGATTTCCGCTCCGATGGTGGTCTTGGTATCGTGGAAGCTCGGGAGACAATGCATGAAGATAGCGTTGGGGTTTGCCTTCGCCATGACCTCCGAGGTTACGCGGTACGGGGAGAGCAGCTTGATACGGCTCTTCCAGAGCTCCTCAGCCTGGCCCATGCCAACCCAGACATCGGTATAAATAACATCGGCATCCTTTACGCCTTCGTCGATGTTGTCAGTAAGCTGAATGGTGCAGCCATTTTCCTCGGCGATCTTCTGGCAAGTCTCAAGCAGCTCGGGATCAAAGTGGGTAGCGCCCTCAACATCGCCCTTCGGCCCACAAGAGCAGAAGTTGATGCCGAGCTTAGCGCAGATCACCATGAGGGAATCGCTTACATTGCCCTGCTCCTTGCCGAGATAGGTCAGCTTGAGGCCACGCGTGTCACCGAATTCCTCGCGCATCGTAAGGATGTCCGCCAAAGCCTGGGTCGGGTGATACTCATTGGTGAGACCATTCCACACGGGAACGCCGGCTTTATCGGCAAGCTCCTCAACAATGGACTGGTCAGAGCCGCGATACTCGATACCGTCGTACATGCGACCAAGCACGCGGGCGGTATCCTCAATGGACTCCTTTTTGCCCATCTGCGACGAACCGGGATCAAGGTAGGTTACACCTAAGCCGAGATCCATACCGCCCACCTCGAAAGCGCAGCGCGTACGCGTCGAAGTCTTTTCAAACAGCAGAACGATGTTCTTGCCCTCAAGATAACGATGGGGAGCGCCCATGCGCTTGAGATTCTTAAAGTCCCTCGAAAGCTCGAGCATATACTCGATCTCCTCGGTAGTGAAATCAAGCAGGGTCAGAAAACTACGACCAGAAAGATTCAGTGCCATGATAGGTTCCTTTCATTATTAACCTAATTGATGAGTGCGCGGCGCGCGAAGAACGTGCATCCGCACATCTCGGACCAGAACGAAATTAAATCTCTTCGCGCCAGAACGGCATGGTCATGCAGCGCGGGCCGCCACGACCACGAGACAGCTCTTCGGAAGGAGCAACCAGCAGCTCAACGCCCGCCTTATAAAGCGCATCATTGGTAACAACGTTGCGCTCATAGACGCACACCTTACCCGGCGCAACAGCAAGCGTGTTGGAACCATCGTTCCACTGCTCACGGGATGCCTCGATCGGATCGCCGGCACCGCATTCGATCATCGTGATATGGTCGATACCGGTTGCCATTTCAAGAATCTGCTGAATCGTTCCCTCGATCTCCTCGATACAGACCTCGCCATCCGAATCGCCCTTGGTGAGTCGATAGGCACGAAGCGTCTCGTAGATACCGGGGTAGACGGTAAACTTATCGTAATCGACCTGAGTACAAACCGTATCAAGATGCATATAGGCATAGCCGTGGGGGATCTTGATGGCAAATACCTGCTCGATCTCGGACTCTCCCGTGCCCCAGAACAGATTCTTGGCAAGCTGGTCGATGGCTGCAGTCTGGGTACGCTCGGAAATACCGATTGCAAGCGTGGTGGCGTTAATGTTCAGAACGTCGCCGCCTTCGATATGCCAATCGCTATTGTGATCGTACCAAAGCGGAGCCCCAGCATAATCAGGATGGTGGCGCATGATCGTCTCATAGAATACGACCTCACGGTTGCGCTGATGCCAGTACATGCGGTTCATCATCGCGCCCTTGCCGACCACAGCGATCGGATCACGCGAGAAGTAGGAGGCGGGCATCGGGAACAAGACCATTTCGTCGGGCTTCAGCTCGTCGCTATCCATGCTCGCAAGGGAACCGCTCACATGCGGAATCTCGAGATCGCGTACGTAGAGGCCGCCCATAGCGGTAAGGACAAACTCTTTGTTGTCCTTGATGGAGTCGAGCTTCTCCACGACTGCCTGACGAAGTGCCAGATTCTCGATCTTGGCCTCGGGAACGAACTTGCTCATAAACTCGGCACGAGAACCCTCAACCTGATCGAAAGTCTCGGCAAGCAAGTCCTCCATATAAACGACCTCGGCGCCGGCACCGCGAAGAAGATCAGTAAACTCGTCATGCTCTCGCTGGGCATACTCGAGATAAAACGCGTCATGAATCCAGGCGCGCTCAAAATCCTCCGCCTTCATGTTTACCAGGTCCAAGCCCGGTCGGTGCACGCATACCTTCTTGAGGGCACCAATTTCACTATGAACGTTCAGACCTTTACTCATCATCGTTCCTTTCTGGATTAGAGCTCAATAGTTATTGCAACGGCTTTCAAAGTTGTCGTTTTCGCTTGCTAGACAATCGGAAGCAGACCGGATACCGCGGTAAATACGAGACAGACCGCACTGACCACAAGGAAGAACTTCCAGGAAACTCGCCACCACTGGCCAAGAGAAATCTTGTAAACACCAAGACCGGCGACAAGCATTGCGCTGGTGGGGGAAATCAGCGACATCGCTGCAGATCCCATCGAAAGGCCAGTAACCGCAGCTTCTGGATTTAGCCCCATGAGCTCAACCAGAGGCCCAAAGATGGGGATGGTGAGCGCCGCGATGCCCGAAGAGCTGGGAACCAGAATCGAAAGCAAGTTGTCAACGACATACAAAATGCTGGTAAAGAGAACAGGGGGGATTCCGGCAAGGCCAGTCGCAAGAGCGTTTAGGACCGTATCGATAATCAAGCCATCGTTGGCGATAACCAAAATGCCTCGAGCAAGACCGACCACGACCGCAGAGAAAACAAAGTCGCCCAAACCCTTAACAAACTCTGTAGCAATCTCCTTCTCGCTCATGCCCGATACGATGCCAGACAGAAGCGCCATAGCCATAAAGACTGCAGAGATCTCGTTCATATACCAGCCCTGGGTGACAAGACCCCAGACAATGGCGACGATTCCAAGCACGAATACGATGATTACGGCCTTCTGGCGCCCGGTGAAATCGGCTTCGAGCAGCTCGTCATTTGATGCATGCTCTTTGCGCTTCTCGATATCATCAGCGTAAGCAATCGAGGACTCGGGGTTCTTCTTCACCCTTCGAGCGTACAACACGACCCAGGCAATAGCGATGGCGGTCAGCACAACAAGGGCAACAACGCGAAGCCAGAGCTGGGGATTACCCTGGATATTCAGAATTCCCTGAGCAATCAAAACATTGAAGGGGTTGACCGTCGATGCGATATAGCCAATACGGGCGCCAACGAACACGATCATAAAGGCCGTAATGGAGTCATATCCCATAGCCATAACAATCGGCAGCAAGATGGCAAAAAATGGAAGGGTCTCCTCCGCCATGCCGAACGTGCTACCGCCCAGCGCAAAAACCGCCATCAAAATCGGAATAATCAGGATGTCTTTACTCTTGAACTTCTTAACGATGCGCGCCACGCCGCTGGTGATAGCTCCAGTGGCAGTAATGACCTGAAAGGATCCGCCGACAATCAGAATAAAGGCAACGACCTCAACTGCCTGCTGAATTCCCACCGCAGGAGCCTCGAGCACATCGAACAGGCCTTGCTTCAGGTCAACCTCAGCGCCGTCTTCGTCCGCATAAACCTTTTCAACGGACTCATATGTTCCAGCAACAGTGACCTCGCGTCCGTTGAGCTCCTGCCTCTCAAACGAGCCGGAGGGAACGATCCACGTAAGAGCTGCGGTCAACACCATGAGAATGAAGATAATGGTGTAGACGTGCGGAATTCGTAGCCCACGTTTCTTTTGCACTTCGGCCATTATGCCTCCTTTAGTTTGCGGGTTTTCGATACGAGCTTTTCGCCGGCAACCTTATTATTCGGTTTTCACGCCAGTTGACATTAGATATTTATGCGAATGGATAGTATTAAAACGCAGACGGATTTTTATTGATATATAAGCTCAACTATAGAACTAAATTGATATCTTTTATCAATTGATGACTTTCAATCAAGAGCTTAAGCCGTCCACCGATACCCACAACATACTCACTTAAACTTCTCCCAGCAGAACGATAATTGACATCAGTCATCATCCGAATTAAAGCGAGCGTTCTAATGCCAATTCATGTCACCAGCGAAATCGGTAAGCTTAAACAGGCCCTTTTATATCGACCCGGTATCGAAACCCAAAACTATCCCGAAGGCCATTTTGGCCAAGTTTTTAGCCTAAGACCATCGAGCAGCCTATTTGACTTGGATAGAGCCCTAGCTGAGTGTGATGCCTATACCTCAGTGCTCGAGCATGAAGACGTAGAGGTTCTGTATCTCGACCAACTTCTTATAGAAGCGCTTGACTCATGCCCCGAAGCTCGAGCATCTTTTGTCGATTCCTTTGTCGATGAATGCGGCGCAATTGGCGCCGAGTTGCAGCAAGCAGTCCGCGAGCATCTTGAACACACCCGATCGGCGCAGGAGCTCGTCTCGGCATCGATTGGCGGCATCCGCCACGGGCAAGTTACATACTGCTTCGACGGCGGGGACAGACTCGCCGAATTAACCGGCGAGGCCTATGCCCCTGACGAGCTGCTCGTAAGTCCATTAAACACCATGTGGTTCGTGCGCGACCCGGTAAGCACCATCGGCTCCGGCATCTCCTTCAACCACATGTATTGGCCCGAGCGCAATCGCGAAGTAGCGCTCTACCAAACGATTTTTAAATACCATCCCAATTTCAAGGACACGCCCTCGTTTTATCGTCACGATTCGACCTTCCATATTGAAGGGGGCGATATCATCAATCTTGATGCTCATAATGTCGCAGTCGGCATCTCTCAGAGAACCGAATCTGCAGCCATCGATATGCTCGCTCGTACCCTCCTGTGGAATCCCGACTCGAGCATCGACGCCGTATGGGCAATTGAGGTACCCGAGCGGAGCCTGTGTATCCATCTTGATACGTACCTAAGCCGGGTCGACTACGATACTTTTGTTGTCGACCCCCAGCTACTCGCGGAATCTCGCTCTTATCAGATTACGCGAAATCGAGCAGAGAATCTCTGCCAGATTCACGCCGTCGAAAAAGGAGTCAAGGAGGCACTGGTCGCCGCGCTCGGCATACCCGAACTTCGTTTTATTCCCTGCGGTGGATCTAATCCCAATTTGGCAGAAAAAGAGTGCACGAATAACGCAGCCAGTGTGCTGTGCCTCCGACCGGGCAAAGTCTGTGTCTATGAAGAGAATCAAGCGACGAACGCTGCTCTTGAACAGGCCGGAATCGATCTTGTTCCCATTTCCATACACGAGCTGACAAACGGCTTTGGCGGGCCCAACTGTTTGTGCTTGCCACTTAGGCGTGATGAATAACATGGCCCAAGGGGATAACATTAAATGCCTTAGAACCCGCGAAGGCTTGACGCAGCAGCAATTTGCCGACATGCTCGGCGTTACCAAAGAAACAGTATGTCGTTGGGAACGTGGACACACCGCCGTCAAGGTTTCGACTCTCGATAAGCTGACCGAGCTTTTTGATGTAACGTTTGATGAGCTCGCCGCAAGTAATAGCGGCCTTGCCTCTGCCGGCTTAAGCTCGCGGCCTGAGAAAAGCCCGAACGTGGCCCAAAACGAAGAATGCGAAATCTATAAAATCGTACGCCGCAACGGTGGCTTTAGCCTTAAGAAAAGTGGGCGTACCTTCGTTCCAGGACCCGTACTTGAAAGGCACCCGGGAGGCTTTCTAGTTCAGATGAACGGCAGCGGCATGTCACGCTGCTATCCGCAAAGCAGCGTTCTGCTGGTCGATCCTGTTGCTAAACCGTGGAACGGATGCACCGTCGTTGCCATGGTAGACGCATCAGCCATAGTTATTCGGCGATATGAAATCCGAGGGAACACGATTGCACTGTCAACGTATTCCTATTTGACAGAAGAACCCGACTTCACTCTGGACAGGCGTCGTCTTCGTATCTTAGGTGTCGTCGTTTGGTTTCAGGCAACTCACGATCTGACGTACTAGCCTCTTAGTCGTAAATCCCCAGGTGCCGTACCCGCTCGCGGCAAGAGCGTCCCTTTTGGCTAGTCGTTTAAGAACGTCCCCAATGACCAGGTGAATAGCAAAAGCCCCGCAGTCGGAGCGGACTGCGGGGCTCATGAAGAGAGGCTAGTTTGCGGGCGCCTTGCCTGGCGCCCACGAGAGAGGCGACAGAGTAGAGACTACTCGTGGATGCGGGTACCGGAGAGGCCGGCCATGGTCTCGGCGGCCTTGTCCAGGGCGCCGATGATGCAGGTGCGGCCCTTGCGGGAACGCGCGAACTTGATGGCGGCGCGGACCTTGGGCTCCATGGAACCCTTGCCGAACTGGCCCTCGTCGGCCAGGCGCTCGGCCTCGTCGGCGGTGATGTCCTCGAGCTCCTCCTGGTTGGGCTTGCCGAAGTTGATGGCGACATGC
>DBFAZJ010000045.1:0-6021 GCA_048244295.1 Collinsella sp. | reverse complement strand
GATGCCGATGGGGTCGAGGCCGTTGGTGGGCTCGTCGAGCACGAGCAGGCGTGGCCGGGCGATCAGCGCCAGCGCGAGCCCCAGGCGCTGCCGCATGCCCATCGAGAAGCGCCCGGCGCGCTTCTTCCCGGTGTCCGCGAGGTCCACGGCGGCGAGCACCTCATCTACGCGGCTCTCGGGAAGGCCCAGCAGCGTGGTGCGCACGCGCAGGTTCTCGCGCGCGGTGAGGTTGGGGTAGAGCGGCGCCTCCTCGATGAGGCTGCCGATTGCGTAGAGGTCCTCGCGGCGCCAGACGTGCCCGGCAAAGAGGATCTCCCCGGCCGTCGGCCGCATCATCCCGCAGATCATCTTGAGCGTTGTCGACTTGCCGGCGCCGTTGGGGCCGAGCAGCCCGTACACCTCGCCCTCGCGGATATGAAGGCTCACGTCGGCCACGGCGTCCTGCGCCTGGTCGCCGCGGCCGAAGCGCTTGGTGAGCCCGCGCGTCTCGAGCATGTAACCCATGGGTTCGTCCTTTCTCTTCCGGGCGCGCGGGCCGAGTCGCCGTGCCCGCGCGCCTTACCTTTCGGGTTCACCATCCATGGTGGGGCGCGTTTCTAACGAAGCTGTAACGGCCGTTGGGCTCTTTTGGCGCCAGCCCTTCTCGACCCGTACGCCACTCATGGTGTGTTTATCGCGATAACAAGGACGGAGGTGCCCGTGGCACGCAATAAGTACCCGGAGGAGACGGTCGAGAAGATTCTTGACGTTGCCGAGCGGCTCCTCGTGGAGCGCGGCTACGAGCACACCACGATGATCTGAAGAGCAATACGCTAAATCGAAAAAGGCAAACCCTGGAGACGTGTTTTTCGCCATAACGAGCGAGAATATCGAAGATGTCTGCATACCTTTGGCGTGGGAAGGGGAACAGCCGGTTGCAATCAGCCTGAAATAAGGCGACGATCGGGATCCTCTAACTCGGATTTCCCGCTCGGTTCCTAGGGCGCTTAGAGCCGGCTCATAAGGGCGAAAACAAAGCCACCCGCGACGATTCTTTCAGTCATCGCTCTTGTGTAGCCCTTCTGATCTGCGGAAATGCAAGACGTTAAAGCCACTGGCTACGATTCACTTTGCCAAACGGGTGTCGAAGAGGATAGTCGGCTATTTTGGCGTTCATATCGGACGTTTCAGGGCCTCAAAACCAACCCGTTTTTGTCCCCGGGACAAAATGAAACTGCGGGCTCGTGGTTTCGAAATAGTTTGCGGTTTTGTCCCAGAATTTGTCCCAAACGCCTACGCGAAGACACACTGCAGGATTCGGCGGCATGCCGGCCAAGACCGACGACCCAACTGGAGTTAACTGGAATGGCGCCGCAACAAACGAGCGTGAAAGAGTGGGAGCAGCGAACATACGTTCGTATATTAAATATATTGTATCATACTTCGGAGCCATGGTAACCCCATGGCTCCAGCTGATTAATGGGCCGCTGCCATACAGCAGGGGCGATTCAGAATATAATCTGGACGTTAATGCGGACACTATTCTGGACGTATTTTGGAAATGTCCTGAATAGGTCAAAGCCCGCTGCCGCTTGTTCTGTCCGCTTCACTCCGCCCAGCGGAAAGGGCAGGGTGGAGAGCGTGAATGGGGCAAGAAAAACGCGGCCGAAGGCTCAGGCGCCCGCGGCCGCCAAAAGCCCTTGGCTTTTCACAATGGGATAACCCTATCACATTGACGTTTTCGCTGCAGAGGTGTGACGATGATGGGTATACAATATCAGACAAAGTAAGATAATGTAGTCGGAGGTCACCATGGCTATCGCAGCTACCACCGAGTCCATCTCAGCCAAGCTCCGCAAGGACGAGAAGGACCGCTTCTCCGTCATCTGCGACGAGATCGGCACCTCGCCGAGCAACGCCATCCGCATGTTCGTTTCTGCGTTCAACCGCCGGGGCGGCTTCCCGTTCGATCCGTCGAACCCCTACGGGTTCAGTCCCGAGACGCTCGCCGCCATGGACGACGCGGCGACGGGCAGGAACCTCTCCGGTCCCTACCGCACCGTCAAGGAGGCCATGGCCGCACTCGACGAGGAGTAGGCCATGATGGAGCTAAGGTTCACGGCGAAGTTCAAGAAGGACTACAAGCGCATAAAGAGGCAAGGCAAGGACATCTCCAAGCTCGAGTCGGCCCTCGAGGTGCTCGCGCGCGGGGAAGCCGCGCCCGAGGCGATGCGCGACCACTCGCTGGGCGGGACGTACCGCGGGCACCGGGAGTGCCATATCGAGCCGGACTGGCTGCTCATCTACCGTATCGACGAGGAAGGACTCGTTCTCGTCGCCACGCGCACGGGGAGCCACAGCGAGTTATTTGGGCTATAAGGAATCAGGGGGAGGATTGCCGCATGGACCCGATTCTTGGAGAGCTGACAACACAAGCTGCGACGATATTGATGCAGAACACTGCGAGCATCGTTGCCGAGAAGGTCCAAAGCATCAAAGCGAAGAGGAACGATAAGGAGGCTGTGGCGGAGCTCACTGAGATCATCAACGACCTTGTTGAGAAGAATGCCCAGTTGCAGAGTTTAGCCCAAGCTTATAAACAGGAGCTTGTTGCGCAACAGATTACCGAAGAGGACATCGAATATATAACTGAGACGTTGATGCCTCTCGTAGAGAAAATGTTAGCAGCTAACGAGAAGCCTGTTCCTCAGTCAACATTCGATGTAATGAAAGAGTTGCTAAGCAAGGAGACTTTCAATGTGATGCAGCTTCTTGGGTTCAACTTCAAGCAGGCTATTGGAGCGCCATTGACCCACCTGCTCTCAGACTTTATCTCGAATCAGTCTCCTGCTGCAAAGGGTGAGAATACACAGCATGCTTTACTATCTTTACAGCTAAAGCTGGTAGATCTTGCCCAAGATCCTGAATCCTACGAGCGGTATCTTCGCCTTATCGGGAACGGAACGGTAAGCTAAACAGAATGATGAGATGGGTGTGGGAACTATATGCCATATTCGGCCTGTAGACAAAGACCAAAACGTCTCATCGGGTGATGCAGAACAAACCTGGCCTCCTGCAGAGGGACTCGCCGAGATGGCGGGCGTGACCGAGTTCGCCGTGTGGAACTACGAGCTCGGCCTCCGCGCCCCGAGGCCGCAGCACCTGGAGGCGCTTGCCCGGGCGCTCGGCGTCGACCCGGCCGCCCTCACCGACTGCAGGGTCGAGACGGCGCACGACGCACTTGAGGTCCTCTTCAGGCTCGAGGAGGGCTTCGGCGCGAGGTCCGAGGCGGACACTGCCGGCGCCCGGGTCGTCGTCGACCCCATCGCGCCCGGTGCCCAGAAGCTCGACGCGGCGGTCAGGACGTGGGTGCCGAAGCGCGCGAGGCGGGATTCGGGGGAGATCTCCGACGAGGAGTACGTCGACTGGAAGCGCGGGTTCGGCGGGAAAACGGATTGAGGAGAGAGGCTGCATGGGACTATCTCAGAGTGCCAAGTTATCAATTCTGAATAAGGACTCAATTTCCATCGCCACTGGAATTGTGGCTGTGACAGAGACGGCCCTCGCGGTTTCTGGAGTTTCACTGCATGATGTGATTCCTGGTCAAGCATGGTGGGCCTATCTTCTCATTATGCTTGCCGTGTTCACGGTGCTTGTGGTGTCCATCCATTTCGTTCTAGCTCGTCTCTACAGAGAGCGTATCGAACTTGAAATAAACGGCAATCAGGTCGAGATTGTCGAAGGGGATCTTTTTGCTCAAGATGGGAAAAAGGTCATTCCATTCAATGAGTATTTTGATTCCGTTGTTAATGACATCATCATCTCTCGATCTTCGCTGAACGGTGTGTTTATCGATTGCTATGTTGACGATTTGGACGAGTTGAGAGGAGCGATTGAAGACGATAATAGTTCGCCCCTTCCTGTGGACGTCTACAAAGGTCGTCGTCGATATGATCTCGGGACAATCAAGCGATTTGGAGAGGACTATCTCTTGCTTGCATTTTCCCATTTTGATGGGTACAACCAGGCTCATTTGACGATGGCGGAATACGAGAGATGTCTCATGAACATGTGGCAAGAGCTTTGCAGGGTGTATGCCGGGCGTTCAATCTCGCTTCCGCTTCTGGGATCAGGAATCACCCGGTTTAGCGATGTCCAGCGGAAAAGTGAGGGTGAACTGCTGAAGTGTATGTTGTGCACATTGAGATCGACCAGCCAGTCTTTCTCGAAGCCAATCAACATCGTTCTTACC
Source organism: Collinsella sp. (assembly GCA_048244295.1). GTDB lineage: Bacteria > Actinomycetota > Coriobacteriia > Coriobacteriales > Coriobacteriaceae > Collinsella. The sequence continues at coordinate 1,790 of DBFAZJ010000045.1, read as the reverse complement.
AGCGAGGCAATGAGCCGGGTAGATCTTTACGAGATGAAAGGGGTTTCACGATATGGCTTATAGGACAAAGACGTATATCGCAGGGGATTGGGATGGGGACAAAGATGCTATTGACCAGCTGTACAAGTGGAAGGAAAGCAAGTATCTTTCGCTGGACTTTGTCGATGCTCATGACCTCCATCAGGCACTAGACACGAGTTTGAATTGCAGCATTAAAAAGTCACTGCAGCTGCGGCTTGATGTCTCAAAACGTTTTGTGCTCATTGTGGGAGAGAAGACCAAGAATCTCAGAAGCGGCGGCTGTCAACTGTGTTCGAGTTATAACAGCTGGACTAGTGCTTGCGCCCGTGGTTACCGCGTCGATTATCGCAGCTATGTTGAGTATGAGTGCGAGAAGGCGAAAAGCGATGGACTGGCCATTGTCGTTCTTTACAATTCGACGCGAGTTGATAGGGACAAGTGTCCGGATTGCATCAAGTGGTTCGGAAAGCACGTGGCAATGCAGCATTACAAAAATGGGCAGTGCTGTTGGGACTATCGGGCTGTAAAGGAAGCTCTGAGCTGAAGTAAATTATATCCGTTACATTTGGAACGGCTCGGCAACTTGCTGCCAAGCACATTTGTTGTCGGGCCTGTTTGCATGGATTTGGAGCAATGTGTTTGCGGTGTACACGACGGGTTATTGATTCTCAAGTATGCACGGCACGCGGCTCTTGTGGCTCGATAGCCCCCGACCGATAAGTCGGCGTTGAGTTCAATTTGAGTTCAACTCGGACACGTGAAATGCGTCTGATTCGGTTAACGGGGAGACGACGCTACACCATGTAGACGAGAGGCCATGGAAATGCACGATTCGATTACTGAGTGGGAGTAGGCTGACAGGGCCAGCGAAACACAAACCAGCAGGTAGAAGCTCCTCACGTTTCCGTGAGGAGCTTCTTTTTTGCGAAGTTTGGTGCAAAAGTGGTGCAACAGGACGAAGCCCCCGATTCTGTTGCACCACTTTTGGATTGGTGGTTTTGGAGATGGCGAGAGACAGCTTTTATTCAGAAGTGAGCGTCAGCCCCTACAAGAGGGACGGTAAGCACGTCGGATGAAAGGGAACTCTCCACTATCACGACATGGGCGAGCTGGATTTGTTCGGCAAACCCAAGAGGAAGACAACGTCCAAGCCAGCCCTTACCAAGGGGAAGAGAGCGGCCACGGCTGAGCTTAAGCAGCGGCGCGATGACATGGAGAAAGAGGTCGAAAGCCCCGAAACGCACGATTCGGCGCGGGCGAATCGGAACCTACCACCGATCTAGAGGCACTCGGTCAGAATCTGGAATACCTCGCTGCGCTCCAGTTTCTTGGCGCAGCCGCCGGTGAGCACGCAGGTGCCCGCAACCTTGTGCAGCGTCTCGTCGGACGCGTCGGAGCCCATCTCGGCGAAGCTCGTGGGAAGTCCCATCCCGCCGATGAACGTCTGCAGACGGTCAATGCCCTCGAGCGCCACCGTAAGGTCGTCTTTGCCCTTGGCGTCGACGCCCCACACCTCGCGCGCCCAGCGGGCGAACTGCGCGGGTGCCTCGGGGGCTAGGTGGCGGTAGAGCGCAGGGTGGATGACCGCGAGGCCCATTCCGTGGTTGGTGTGGGTGTACGCGCCGTATTGGTGCTGGATCATGTGCGCCTGGAAGTCCGTTGACTTGCCGATCTTGAGCACGCCGTTCTCGGCCATGGCGGAGTCGTATACGAGCTCGCTGAGCGCCTCGAGGTTCTGATTGTCGTCCGCGATGATCCGCATGTTGCGG
>DBFAZJ010000044.1:0-5375 GCA_048244295.1 Collinsella sp. | reverse complement strand
CTGATCGTGGACTTGCCATGGTCGATGTGCGCAACGATTGAGAAGTTGCGGATGTGGGAAATGTCAATTGAAGTATTCATGCGGACTATCTTACCCGAGCGGTACAAAAAATGGAGCCTGTTCCATAAAACAGGCTCCATTTATGCGCGTAATCTGTGTGGTGTGAAATTTACAACTTAGGCGTTGATGCTGTTCACGAGCTTGGCAAGACCGGACTTGCGGTTGGAAGCCTGGTTCTTGTGGATAACATGCTTGGCGGCAGCCATGTCGAGACGCTTGGTGACGGTCTTGAGGGCAGCCTGGGCCTTCTCGGCGTCGCCCTCGGCGACGGCGGACTGGACGTGCTTGGTCAGCGTCTTGAGCTCGGACTTGACAGCCTTGTTACGCATGCGAGCTGCCTCATTGGTGCGGATACGCTTCTTCTGAGACTTGATGTTTGCCACTTCTGGAGTTCCTTTCGAGTTCCTTGCAAAAAATGTATGACACCTCTGAGACACGGTGAGGTCATGCAAGCGCCTACTATAGCACGCTCCCTCTCAAAGGGATAGAACGAATTTGTCAAATAGGCAGGTATCATCACGATTTTCTCAAGATGTTCGTAATCCAGAGCAAAAGCGCAGTCCGAGAATCGGCCGAACCCTTGAGCGCGAGCTCTACATCGACCGCCCCCTCGAGCGCTGCGACGAGCTCTGCCATCGAAAAGCGACGTGCCCAGGTCAGGTGATTCTTGACCTGCCAGGACTGGAGCTTGAGCGTTGCGGCCAGCTCACGACCCTGTCCGCGCGCATCGAGCGCCTTGGCAACGATAAGCTCGCGAATACGGCCGCACAGCAATGTGTAAGTCCACACGTAGCTCTTGGCGGGCAGTAGATTGAAGAGCTCGAGCGAGCGGCGCATGTCACGGGCCGAGACCGCATTGAGAAAGTCCCAAGGCTGAACCTCGGCCGTACGTACAATCCAGCGCTCAACGTCGGCAAGCTCAATCTGGGGCGCCTCGACCATCTGGGCAAGCTTAGCCAAGTCGTTATCGAGCATGCGAGTGTTTTCACCCGAACGCGAGACGAGTTCCTCGGCTGCCGCCGTCGAGATCGACTTGCCATGCTGCGTCGCCATCTGCTGAACGCGGCGCGGTAGCTCCCAGCGCTTGGTGCCGGAGCAATCGATCACGGCCTTCTTGTCGATCTTGGCGATCGCCTTATACAGGCGCGTGTTCTTGGCAAGCGAGTCGGCGATGATGAGGCAGACCGTTGTGGGGCTGGGACTTGCGAGGTACTCGACGAGCGGCTCCGAGACAGCTTTAGCGAGCTTTGAGCAGCCATCAAGGATTACCAGGCGAAACTCGCTGCCCATCGGAAAGGTGTTAAGCGATCCGATAATGGACTCGATATCGGGGTCCTTAGTCATGTCGCGCTCGTCGAGGTTAAACTCGACCATACCCGACTTTTCCAGACGCGCTTTCATACGCGAGACGGCGTGATCGCGCTTGACTCCGTCGGTACCGACGATCAGATATGCCGGCAGCAGACCGGTTTCGGACATTGCGCTCCCCTCCCGCAGGCCTTCGTATTCGTTCCGTGCCATTCTAGCCCAGGGGCCCACCACACGCCAACGACGTCGTCACGGTCGCTGGCATCGCATCGCAAAGCCATTCGCAGTTGGCGTGACGGTAATGTCGCCGTGTTCGATGGTGCACGCGAACACGGCGCCCGCTTCCTTAACGGCATCGATGCAGGCATCGGACGGATGTCCGTATCGATTCCCCTCGCCCGCGCTCGCGAGGGAAAGCTCGGGCTTCAGGACGTCCAGCAACTCACCATCGACTGAAACCTTAGAGCCGTGATGCCCAAGTTTAAGTACATCGATATCTCCCACTTCCTGCACGAATTCCCGTTCTTGATCGAGCTCGGCATCACCGGTGAGGAGCATGCGCAGGCTCTTGCCTTCCTGAGCATAAGAGAGCAGCAGGACAAGCGAGTCCTCATTTCCCTCGCCATCCACGGACTCGAATGGCCACATCACGCGGGCGCAAAATGAGCCGATGTCGACCGTATCCCCACGGCGCACCTGCCGATACTCCACGCCAGGTCTGTTCAATACCTCGGCAGGAGCATCCTCCAGCGCATCCGCCGCCACGGCAATCGTTCCGACCGAAAACTGTTCGAGCACGGCAGGCAGACCACCCCAGTGGTCCTCATCCCAATGCGTAACAAAGACGGCATCGATATGGTGCACGTTATTGCGAACCAACGCCGCTACCACGCGTTCGTCGAGCCCGCAGTCGACGAGCGCTACTGCGCCGCCCTCGCGGATAAGAATCGCATCGGCCTGGCCCACATCGAGCACCGTCACCGAAGGCGGAGCGAACCGATCCCAGTAGGCGTACGGAATCGCAGCCAAGAACACCAGGCACGTAAGCCCCACCGCCATAGGACGTGCACGGGGACGCGGCCACCAGACCAGCAGAACCGCCAGCAAACACGGCACTAGGTAAATCCACATGCTATCGGGCGGCACACTCACGGATGCACCCGGCACGGCGGCAAACAGCTGCTCGAAGAACAACGCGCAACGGGCGGCAACCATGGGCACAATGAGCGCCCAAATCCGCAATGGTGCCACGAGCGAATAGGGAACCAGTACGATCGACACAGCGAGCAGTACGCTCACCACCGGACCGATGACCGCATTTGCCAGCGGAGCAATGAGCGAGAACGTACCGAAGGCAGGAATGGTAATGGGGAGCGTCGCCAACTGCGAGCACAGCGTGACGGAAAGCATGCTGGCAACGCCCGACGGCACACCCAACTCACCCAAAGCGTAGGTCGCATAGGGGCAAAAGCACAGAATGGCTAAGACGCTGGCACATGAAAGCTGAAAGCCCATCTCGAACAGCACCGTCGGCCGCAGTAGCACAAAGATGGACATGGTTACGAAGAGCGCCGATGCGCCGTGCCGGCGACGCCCTGCGCCGTTTACGACAAGCGTCGCGAACACCATGCAGCACGCGCGCACGGCCGAGGGAGACGCGCCCGTAAAGGCAGCGTAGCCCACAAGCGTTATCGCCAATATCACCCGCCGAAGACCACGTGAACACCGAGTCTTTTGCAATACGCCCTCAATTACAAACCCCACGATAGACAAATGGCTGCCGGAGACGGCGATAAGATGCGCCGTACCCGTCACCGAAAACCAGTCGCCCGCCTGCTGGGCGCGCAGCTCGGCCGAACGACCGCAGACGACACCGGCTATGAGCGCACGCGCCGGGTCGGTCGCAGGCGCAATGGACGCAAGTAGCTCATTTCGCAGCCGAAGCAGCGGCCCCGGAGAGCCCTCATCGACCGACAAAATCCGAACGGCTTTAACCTTGCGCACCTCGCCTCGGAGCGCTCGCGATCGTCCATACGCATCGTTCTCAAAACGTGAAACGCGACCGATAACACGCACGTGCGCCCCAAACTTGAGCTCGCGGTCACACGTTAGGCGAACCGTTGCCAAGTTCTTACCGTCCGCGCGTGCCTCGCAGGTATAGGAATACACGTCGTCGTTTATGGATGGATCGCCCTGCACGACAAACTCGAGGCCGCTTGCCGCTCGACCGTCGAGCGCCTTCGAGGCGCTGAGCGCACCCACAGCCCACCACGCCGAGACGACCGCTCCCGCCACGAGACCGACGGACGCGGCATACAGCCACCGCTTCAAAGGGGCAAGCCGCGCACAAGATTGAGCCGGCACAACGAATACCGCCGCCGCAAATGGAATGGCCCATAGCAGCCCGACCGCCGGCGCCCGCTCTCTCAGCAGCGCATCTGCGGCCACGTTGAGCACCAAAGCGCAGCTCATGCACATGCCGGCACACAGGGCCATCGTCCACGGCATCAGGGGCCGCGGAGGCATCACATGTTCGCGCTCGATCACACTCATACGCAGATGCAATCTTTGATTTTGGCAAGCTTCTTCTCGCCGATTCCCGACACACGCATCAGATCGTCAACCGAGGCAAAAGCACCGTTCTTTGTCCGCTCATCGATAATCGACTGGGCCATGGAGGGACCAATGCCCGAAAGCGTCTGTAGCTCTGCCGCGCTTGCCGTATTGATGTTTACTAGGCCTGTTGCGCCACTCACGCCCGATGATGCGGAAGCCCCACCATCAACACCGGCTTCCGCAATGGACGCCTGCTGTTCCCCTACCGTTGGAACGTGAATCTTCTGCCCATCGACGACCTTAGATGCCCGATTGAGCCCCGTAACGTCTGCCTCGGGCGCCAGCCCGCCGGCGGCATCAATCGCCTGAGCCACCCGCGCGCCATCCTTGAGGCGATATACACCGGGCGACACAACGGCGCCATCAACATCGACATAAACCTCTGCCGCGGCAGACGCCTTAGGCGAAGAGCCTTCGGATGTCTTTCCGCTCGAGGCATCGCCGGATCCCGGCTCCACCAATGAGCCTGAACCGTCAGTGCGCTCAAACGACACGCCGCCGGCACCGCCGCCAAGGTTCGCCATCGCCAAGCCGCTCGCCATCGCAATGACGACCAGTATCGCCATCACCACTGCCTTATGACCGAACAGCTTGTCCGCCCAGCGGTCCATCTTTTTGACCCGTTCGTGTTGTTCGCGCTGCGCCATAGCAAAACCTCCCAACACCATCGTGTCAGGAAGGAAGCTCCGCAACAGCCACGCTCCAAAACCGGTTTTAGCGGTCAAACCAAAAACCGACCAAAACCTTGCACAAATCTGTCCATTTATTCAGGCACACGTCAGCAAATGAACACTTAGCCGCAAAATGCCCAGATAGCAAAAGACCGACGATGCAGGCGCATCGTCGGTCTATGCACAAGATTACTCGTGATCTTGGTAAATCTCACGTGGAGCGAGCTCGGAATGTTTGCGTTTTAAGGTCTTAGGGGCCTTATACGTGTTGCTTTCGAAGTCGATGTACTCGGTCTGTTTGAGCAAGCGCTCAATCATCTCCTCGTGATCGAACAGCTCCCATGCCTCATGCACGGCATCGAGTTTGGCGTGCGTCTCGGGACGGCGCGGCATAAAGAGCGTGCAGCAGTCGGGAGCGGCCTCGGTCGAGATATCGAACGTACCGATCTCCTCAGCGCGTGCAATGATCTCCTGCTTGTCCGAACCGATCAGCGGGCGGAACACGGGGATCTTCACGGCCTCGTTGACGGCCATGATATTCTCAAGCGTTTGGGAGGCAACCTGTCCAAGCGATTCGCCCGTCACGATGGCCTTGGCGCCCTCGATGTGTGCAATGCGCTCGGCAACCGAATACATAATGCGGCGATACATAATCACGCGCAGGTTGCTGGGACAGGTGACCGAAATCTCACGCTGGCAGTCGCCAAACGGCACCACGTA
>DBFAZJ010000043.1:0-9431 GCA_048244295.1 Collinsella sp. | reverse complement strand
TCGGCGTACCTGCTCTTGGCCATATGATCATCCTCCGATTTGGGACATAAATCGTTGCGTGCCCTCAATTATCGCGTGTTCCTGCGGTTTGTGGGCCACGGCATCGCGCCAAATCGAAAGTACCTGCATATCATCACCACGGCGCAGCGCCTCACGCACCGAATACTCGGCATCGCTGAACAGGCACGGGCGCACGCTGCCGTCTGCCGTCAGGCGCAGACGGTTGCAATTCGCGCAAAAATGGTTGGACATGGCGCTAATGAAGCCCACCGTTCCCGCCGCGCCCGGAAAGTGCCAATAGCGCGCAGGGCCCGCGCCGGCAGGAGCGTCGTTGATATCGAGCGGCTCGAGCTCGCCCAGGCCCGTCGCGGCGGCCCCGGCATTGATGCGCGCCCGCAGCTCGTCGCTCGGCACGGTATCGCTCGCATCCCACAGCTCGGGATTAAGCGCGGGAGCATGCGGGTCCACAGCGCAATGCGAGCTGGTGCGCTCGTCGCCGATGGGCATGTATTCGATAAAGCGCAGGTGGATAGGGCGGTCGACGGTCAGCCGCGCAAGGGCTGCCACATCCTGGTTGAGTCGGCGCACCACAACGCAGTTGACCTTAACGGGCTCAAAGCCCCAAGCCAGCGCCGCGTCGATGCCAGCCATGGTCTGCTCGAGTCGGCCCAGGCGCGTGATCTTTCCAAAGAGCGTAGGGTCGAGTGTGTCGAGCGAGATGTTAACGCGGTTAAGCCCCGCGTCTTTGAGCTGCGGCGCCAGCTTGGGCAGCAGGGCACCGTTGGTGGTGAGCGAGATGTCCTCGATCTGCGGAATCGCGCGGATGTCGCGAATGAGCGGAATAATACGGCGGCTGACCAGCGGCTCGCCACCCGTCAGGCGCACGCGGCGAATGCCCTCCCCCGCCACCAAGCGCACAAAGCGGGCGATTTCCTCGGCGCTGAGCAGCTCGTCGTGCACGCGGGGCGCGACGCCATCGGCCGGCATGCAATAAATGCAGCGGAAATTGCACTTGTCGGTAACGGCAATACGCAGGTAGTTGATATCGCGGCCAAAGCCGTCATGTTGCACGTGCCCGTCCACGCAGCCCTCCCCTCACGCGGCGTTTTATTCTTCGGAAAACATAATACCCCACGAGAGAATCATGCCGACACCCGTACGACAGGACAGGTCGCTTCGAGCAAGACCGGCTTCCCAAGCCCATCCTCAGCACAGACCATCACAACATTCGATGCTTTTCCCGTTTTTGGCAAAAAACGTCGAATGTTGTGACGGTTTGCCTGCCCACGGCACCCCGCAGAAGGACCAAAGCGCCCCTAAAGGCCGCCGTCCCAGCGCCGAATCACAAATTCTCGCAGGTCGTTTTGCCGCTTCTGGAACGCTTCGCTTCGGTCGCACTTGAGACCCATAGCGAGCGCGATGGCATTCATCGCCCGGTGCAATTGCAGCTGATGGGCAAACTGAGTCCCGGTGAGGACGATCATCCTAAAGCCCAGTGCGCTCAGCACGGTCATACGCTCCGCATCCGACGCGCTGCGCTGTTTATCAAGATGGTCCGAGCCGTTGTATTCAATCCCTGTACCGCTTGCTGGCGCATATACGTCGATCTCGAAATACCCGGCCTTAGCGAGATACTTGAACTCGTTGGGAACATCGACCCGATGGTTGAGCTCGATCTTGGCGTATCCCAGCCCGCCCTGGGAACGTTTTGCTACGACCATGATTGCGGTGGCCGTCTCCATGGGCGACCGCGCGCCATCGTGCACGCGCCTGAGCACGGCAGCCGCGCGTATAGCCCCCTGACGAGATCGGTTCTCATTGCAATAAGTAATCAAGTCGGCAACGGTATACCTCTGCCCCATCTCGATATAATCGCCTGTCGACAGATGATTCAAATGGTATCGGGCGCAGATTTCGTAGCCATATTCCAGCTGCTCGGGCTCACTCATCCACGAACCCGCTTGGACAAAGCACATGGCCTCATCAACCACCAGAAGGCCCTCAGCCACCTCAATAAGATGGCATGGAGGTACCGGCGCCCCAAACACGTGGCACCTAAATCCAGCCGGCGTCGAGCGCTCAAAATCAAAGTTGACGAGCGTGTCGATATGATCGAGCTCTTCTCGTGGAATACCGAGCGAAACCAGATAGTCGGTAACGATCCCAACTGCCGTTGAAGCCCTCAGCCCCTTGGCATCGAGTCCCAATTTGGGCAGGCTCGCGGACGGCTCCGCCTCGTTAGCAAGCGAGTCCTCATCGTATAGGCTGCTTGCTCGCGAGAGCGGCTCGGACGGGCGCGCCACGTTGTGGTACAGCCAGGCAGTCTTATGGGACAGGACGATCGGCAGGTCCATGAGCCCTCCAATGGAGTCGGATAACCAACCTTATTCCCCTGCCCACGGGTCCGCACACCTTCGCGCGCAAGAAAGCGATTCCACCCGGTCGAGTGGTAGAAAAACCATCACAACATTCGATGCTTTTCCCGTTTTTGGCAAAAAACGTCGAATGTTGTGATGGTTTGAGGCGAAGTGAGGGGCACGGAGGGATCAAAGCATCGTGCTTGGAGCGTGACTTTTTTTCGCCCCACTGCCAACATAAACCTTGACTCTACAATCGTTATAGGGTTTTCACTACACTGGTACGTAAACAAACCCAGCCAGAAAGCCCCGCCCATGGAACACGACCTCACACGCGGCAATGTCCTTAAGACCATCGCGGTCTTTGCCCTGCCCTATATGCTCTCGTACTTCTTGCAGATGCTCTACGGCATGGCCGACCTGTACATGATGGGGCAGTTTAGCGGCGCCGCCGGCATCACCGCCGTGGGCAATGGCGCGCAGACGCTCTATATCATTACCGTGACGCTCGTGGGCTTGGCCATGGGAACGACGGTGATCGTCGGCCACGCCGTGGGCTCGCGCCGGTTTGACCGCGCCGAGACCGCCATCGGCAACACCATCACGCTCTTTATGGGCGTCTCGGTGGTACTGGCCGCTGTCCTGCTCGCACTGTGCCCGCAAATCGTGACACTCATTGGCACGCCGGCCGAGGCGGTCGAAGGAACCGCCGCCTACCTGCGCATTTGCTTTGTAGGCATTCCCTTTATCGCCGCGTACAACATTCTTTCGGCCATCTTCCGCGGGCTGGGCGATTCGCGCTCGCCTATGTATGTGATTGGCGTGGCATGCATCATCAACATCGCACTCGATTTTCTGTTTATCGGCCACATGGGGCTCGGCCCCGTGGGCGCGGCGCTTGGCACGGTGACCGCGCAGACGGCCAGCGTTGCCCTCGCGCTCGTGTGGCTCAAGAGCCGTCGCACGAACATCCACGTTAAGCGTAGCGACCTGCGCCCCCAGCCCGAGGTGCTCGGCAGCATTCTTAAGATCGGCGTGCCCGTGGCCGTGCAGGACGGCTGCATCCAGGTGGCGTTTATGTTTATCACCGTCATTGCCAACCATCGCGGCCTGGTCGACGCCGCCGCCGTGGGCCTGGTCGAAAAGATGATCAGCTTTTTGTTCATTGTGCCGAGTTCCATGGGTGCCACCGTCAGCGCGCTCACGGCGCAAAATGCCGGCGCGGGCAAGGGCGACCGCGCGCGTCGGGTGCTCAAGGACGCCATGACCATCTCGGTAGTGTACGGCTGCCTGATCACGGTGCTGATGTGGCTGGTGGCGCCGGCGTTTATCGGCTTTTTTGCCAAGGACCCCGCGGTGGTCGCGGCCGGTACCGGCTATATGCGCAGCTATATTTTCGACGCGATTTTTGCCGGCATCCACATTTGCTTTAGCGGCTTTTTCGCTGCATACGGCAAGAGCTACATCGGCTTTGCGCACAACGTGCTGGCCGTGGCGCTCATTCGCGTGCCCGGCGCCTGGCTGCTGTCGAACGCCTATTCCGATACGTTGTTTCCCATGGGTATCGCCTCGCCGTGCGGGTCGATTCTGTCGGCGGTCATTTGCGTCGTCGCGTTTACCGCGCTCAACCGCCGCGGAGCTTTTGACAAACTGATGGCGTAGCGGGGCAACGCAGGCCTGGCACTTCTCCCCTGCTTTTTACCGAAAGGAGCGGTCCCATGACCGACTCGCCAACTGAACATACCGAGGGCCTGCTCCGCATTGGCGAGGTGGCGCGCTTGTTCAACCTGAGTGTGGGCACGTTGCGCCATTACGAGCAGATGGGCTTGCTGGACCCGGCGCACATCGATCCGGCAAGTGGGTACCGCTACTACGGATCGCGGCAGCTCTCCACTCTCAACACCATCAGCCACCTGCGTGTTCTCGACTTGCCGCTCGCGCAAATCCGCGAGTTTGTGACCACGCGCGATGTGGACCTCATGCAGCGGCAGCTGGCTCAGCAGCAGGAGCTCATCGAGCACAAGCGCCACGAGCTCGAACGTGTGTCGCGCAAGATCGATAACCGACTTGCCCTGCTGCATGACGCCTTGAACACCGAGCTCGATACCATTTGCATAATCGATGCGCCCGAGCTTCGCTGCGCCGTGTTGCGCGAACGCGTCAACCCTACCGACGCCTATGCGCTGGAGTGGCAGATTCGTCAGCTGCAGAAGGGCCAGCACGAGACCTTTGCCTTTCTGGGCAACTTGGGCGTTGGGATCAGCGCCAAGCGTCTCGCAGCCGGCGACTTTAACGGCTACGACGAGGTCTTTCTGCTGCTCGATGACACCGATGAGTACTTGGGCGACGTCGAGACACGACCCGCCGCGCGCTGCCTGACCATAAGCTTCCGCGGCACGCACGGGCAAGCGGGCCCGCGCTATGAGCAGCTGCTCGGCTATATGCGCGAACATAACCTGACGCCCGCCGGTCCATCGCGCGAGATTGCCCTGATCGATGACATCATCAGCGACGACCCCGCGACCTATGTGACGCGGATCACAGCGCCCGTTGCTCCGTCCAAATAAGATCCGCCCGGAAGGCAGTTCAATCATGCTTTCCGGGCGGATCTTCAATTTGGTTATCGACGCACTAAGCCTGGGGCACCTGACCAGTCGCCAGGATCTGCTCGAGCGCGTCCTCGTCCAGCACGGGTACACCCAGCTGCTCGGCCTTGGTGAGCTTGGAGCCTGCCTTGGGGCCGGCGACCAGGTAGCTCGTCTTCTTTGACACACTGCCCGAAACCTTGGCGCCGAGTACCTTGAGCGCCGCACCTGCCTCGTCGCGCGTGCGGTTGACGAGCGTGCCGGTGAGCACGAAGGTCAGACCCGCGAGTGGCTGTGCGTCGGCGAGCTCGCCTGCCACGCCAGCGTCGGCTGCGGCTTGCGCGTGCGCGGCGCTCAAATCGACCTCGAGCGACAGGCCCGCCTGGCGCAGGCGCTCCAGCACGGCAAGGTTCTCGGGCACGGCCAGGAACTGCTTGACGCTCGCCGCAATCTTAGGACCGATGCCCTCGCACTCGGCGATGTCCTCTTCACTCGCCAAGACGAGCTTGTCAATCGACAGGAATCGCTCGGCGATGACCTCGCCCACGCTCTTGCCCACGTGGCGGATGCCCAGGGCAAACAGCACGCGACCGAGCGGCTGGCTCTTGGACTTGTTGAGCTCGGCGATGATTTTCTCGGCCGTCTTGAGGCCTACCGGAATGGGGTCACCCTTCTTGACGCCCTTTTTGCTGTTGGAGCTGGCATAGGTGCGCCCCGTGTCCAGGCCTGCGATGTCGTCGACCGTGAGCTGGTAGAAATCTGCGACATCGTGGATCAGGCCGGCGGCGATCATCTTGTCGACGATCTCGTCGCCCAGGCCGTCGACGTCCATGCAGCCGCGGCTCACCCAGTGGAGCAAGCGCTCCTTGAGCTGTGCGGGGCAGTCGATGGACACACAGCGGTAGGCAACCTCGCCATCCTCGTGGACCACGGGGCTGCCGCACACGGGGCAGACCTCGGGCATCTGCCAGTCGACCGAATCGGCCGGACGCTCGTCGAGCACCGGGCCCACGACCTCGGGAATCACGTCGCCCGCCTTGTGCACGATAATGGTGTCGCCCTCGCGCACGTTTTTGCGGCGGATCTCGTCGATGTTGTGCAGCGTGGCACGCGCGATGGTGGAGCCGGCAACCGTCACTGGGTCGAACTCGGCGACCGGCGTGAGCACACCGGTGCGGCCCACCTGGATGCGAATTTCGCGCAGGACGGTCTGCTTTTCCTCGGGCGGGAACTTAAAGGCGATGGCCCAGCGTGGCGCGCGGGCAGTAAAGCCCAGGTCGAGCTGCTGCTGGAAGCTGTCGACCTTTACGACTACGCCGTCGATGTCATAGTCCAGGTCACCGCGATGCTCGAGGGCCTGGGCGCAGAACTCGTGGACCTCGGCCGGCGTGGCGCAGCGTGCCACGTTGGGGTTGACGCTAAAACCGGCACTGCGCAGCCAATCAAGGAACTCGCGCTGGCTGTGGACGTGCAGCGGATCGGTATCGGCAATGGCGTAGATAAAGGTGGCCAGGTCGCGGCGCGCCGTGACCTTAGGATCCTTTTGGCGCAGGCTGCCGGCGGCGGCGTTGCGCGGGTTGGCAAAGGGGTCGCGGCCCTCGGCATCGGCCTCTTCATTCAGACGAACAAAGCTGCCCTTGGGCATATAGACCTCGCCGCGCACCTCAATGGTACGTTCGCGGTCGGCGCCCATGTGGGCGAACGCCGGCTCGGACAGGTGCATAGGCACATCCTTGATGGTACGGACATTGAGCGACACGTCCTCGCCCGTGACGCCATCGCCGCGCGTGGCAGCGCGCACAAAGGTGCCGTTTTGATAGGTAAGCGCGACGCCCAGGCCGTCAATCTTTAGCTCGCAGGTATAGGTAACGCTGCCGGCACCGAGCGCATCCTCGGTGCGCTGGAGCCATGCGTCGAGCTCGTCCAAATCCATGGCATCGTCCATGGAATACATGCGCGCCATGTGCGTGACCGGCGTAAACTGATCGCTCACGTAGCCGCCAACGCGCTGGGTATAGCTGTCGGGCGTCACCAGGTCGGGATAGGTCGCCTCGATTTCCTGCAGCTCAACGAGCATTTTGTCAAAGGAAGCGTCCGTGATCTCGGGCGCATCGAGCATGTAGTAGCGATAGGCGTGGTAATCGAGCTCGTGGCGCAGCTCGGCCGCACGCACTGCCGCCTGGGTACGGGCATCGGCCGGTGCGGCGGCATCCGCGCTCGCTGGCGTTTCGGTATCGATGTCCACACCGTCACCAAACAGGCTCGATTGCTCCATAGCGGCACTCCTTCGCTCGATTTCAAACGGATACTAGAGTACCACCGGTCACCATGGGGCCGAATACCCCTTTCGAACCGCACCGAATCGGCAGCCGCCAGACCGGGGTGGATCGCACGATCAAACCATACCCTTGCCATTTCTAAATGATCCGTTTTCCTCCGTCCCCAACGGATCAATGAGAAAAGAGGGGCTGTCCCACGTTGATGGGACAGCCCCTCTGGCTTCGATATGCGCGATACGGCTCGCTAGTAACCCTGGCCGTAGCCCTGGCCCTGCTGGCCCAACAGCTCCTCCAGATACTGGCGCAGCTGCTCGTCGGTAATACCGCCGTTGCCGGTGTCGGTCGCGCTATCGTCCTGCTGCTGGTTCTGCAGCTCCTCGTCGGAGCCCAGCTCGACGGTGACCTTCTTCTCTTCCTTGCCGCGCACGAGCGTAATCTCGACCTTCTCGCCCACCTCGTGGCTGCGCAGCGCAATGATCAGGCCATCGGCGCTCGTAATCTCGTCATCGCCCAGCTTGGTAATGACATCGCCCTCTTGGATGCCGGCCTTGGCGGCGGGACCGTCCTCGACGACGCTTGCCACGTAGGCGCCGCTATCGGTGCTCAGCTTGTTAGTGCGGGCGTTAAGCGCGTTGACGCTCGAAAGCGTAGCGCCCAGATACGGATGGACCGGCGTCTTGCCGTCGATGATCTGGTCGGCGATGTTCTTGGCATAGTTGACCGGAATGGCAAAGCCTACGCCCGAGCTGGAGCCCGAGTAGCTCTCGATAAGCGAGTTAATGCCCACGAGCTCGCCGTTGTCGTTAACGAGTGCGCCGCCAGAGTTTCCCGGATTGATGGCAGCATCGGTCTGAATCATGTTGGCATAGATGGTGTTGCCGCTGGTAGAGCTCATGGCCGTGGAGCGATAGAGCGCCGAGACGATGCCCGTGGAGACAGACTGCTCGTTGCCGAACGGCGAGCCGATGGCCATAACCCACTCGCCCACGTTAAGCTTGGAGGAGTCACCGATCTCGATCGGGGTGAGCTTGGAGGCGTCAGCATCCTTGAGCTTGATAACGGCCAGGTCGCTCGAGGCGTCGTTGCCCACGAACTCGGCCTCGTAGGTGGTGCCGTCGTCCATGGTCACCACGTACTGGTCGTAGCCGTCGACCACGTGGTTGTTGGTGAGGATGTGGCCCTCGGTATCGAGCACCACGCCCGAACCAACACTGCCCGAGCTGTCCGACTCATCGGCAGACTGCGAAAGCGAGCCATTCTGGCTACCGCTCGAAGTGGCGGTGATGGAAACAACGGAGGGCAACGCCTTGGCAGAAACGGCCTCGGCCAGCGTGGTGTCCTCGGAATCAATCGTAATCTTTTGCGTCGACGAGCCAGATGCGCCCGCCGTCACGGCATTCTTTCCGCCGCCAATATTGAGCGTGCCGCTCATAATGAGTGCGATGACCAGCAGGGCTCCGCAGGCGCAGCCGGCAAGCGCCGTAATAAAGATCGGCAGCTTTTTGGTTTTGGTCTTGACCACCGTGTGCTTGTTTACAACCTGCTGGCTGCCCAGCGGCTTGCCAGTTTGCGTGTCGTAGGCCTGCACGTAGGGAATGTTGCCGTCGGCAGGCGTCGACTCCACCTGCACGCGCGGCTGCTGCTGAGTCTCGCCGGCGTGGCCCGCATCCTGGGGACGCTGGGAATCGTTCTCGCTCATAGCTGCGATCCTTTCGTCAAATAACCAAAGGCCCGCCAAACATGTGGCGGGCCATCATTGTTCACGTTGAGTTGTACCCCAATATGCGGGCGCAAGTGTATGAGAACGCAATCTTTTAGGAAGGCTTAAGTTCTGTTGCAGGCCCGAAAGGAACCCGCACCTGCGTCAATACCACCACAAAGGTGCCTGTCCCCTTTGTGGTGGAAATCTAGTCCTTAAACAGATAACCCACGCCGCGGACGGTGGTGATGTGTGCCGCGATCTGCGGGCCCACCTTGGAGCGAATGCGTCGAATGTGCACGTCGACGGTGCGCGTGCCGCCGCAGTACTCAAAGCCCCACACGCGGTGCAGCAACACCTCGCGGCTGTAGGCACGGTTGGGATGCGTCGCCAAAAAGCTCAGCAGCGAGTACTCCATCAGCGTCAGGTCGTGAGCTTGACGTCGCCGAGGTTGATCACGGAGTCGCTGAAATACTCGTCGCGCATGGCGAGGCCCCTCGCGAAGGAGGAC
>DBFAZJ010000042.1:0-2284 GCA_048244295.1 Collinsella sp. | reverse complement strand
CGTCACGATGGCCTTGGCGCCCTCGATGTGTGCAATGCGCTCGGCAACCGAATACATAATGCGGCGATACATAATCACGCGCAGGTTGCTGGGACAGGTGACCGAAATCTCACGCTGGCAGTCGCCAAACGGCACCACGTACAGGCGGCCGATCTGGACACCCGGCTCAAGCGCACGGATGATGTCCTGCACCAAATACTCGCTCGTATCGGGCGTCTGCGGACGACCGGAGAAATGTACCGGCACGCACACCGCGCCGCGACGCGCGAGCATCCAGGTCGCCACCGGAGAATCGATACCCGACGACAGCAGCGTCACGACCTTGCCGGCAGAACCCACCGGCAGACCGCCCACGCCGCGCTCAGAGCGCGCGTACACATAAACGCTACCCTGGACCACCAGTACGTGCACCATCGCATCGGGGTCGTGCATTTGAACCTTTTTATCGGGGAAGGCTTCACATAGCACCTCACCCACCTGACGATTGATGTCAATCGAGGTGAGCTCATAGTCGGTATTGGAGCGCTTGGCGTGCACCTTAAAAGAATCGAAGGAACCAAACTCGCGCAGCGCCTTCACGGCGGCGGCGCAGTACTCCTGCGGGTCGCGGTTGGTGTGATACGCCAATGACACACGGGCAACGCCGGGAACGGTGCGAATGACACGCGCCGCTTCATCGGCCTGGTGCTCGTTAAAAGTCACGAGGATATAACCGGAAATTCGAGACACGGCATTCACGGAAAAGGCGGCCAAGGCCGCCTTGATGTTATCCATGAGGATATGCTCAAAATGTGCACGGTTCTTGCCCTTCAGTCCAACCTCGTGATAATGGACTAGGCAGACGCGAGCCGCCATTTAGGCTTCAGCAACCTTGTGGCCGAGCGCCTTCTCGTAACGGGCCTCGTCGTAAGAGATGTCGCCGTCGACAATCTCGTCCATAGCCATCGAAATGGTATCGGCACCGGAAAGCCCGATGGTGATGTCATCGACATCCTGGACGGCAAGCACACGGTTGTGCTGGCCACGCAGCATGCTATTGATGTCGCAGGCGCGCTTGGAGGCAAGCGAAGCGAGCAGGAAGCGGTTGTGATCGGTCTTCTCCAGAAGATCGTCAATGCAAGGCTTTACAACGGACACGGACCTCAGATCCTTTCATGCATATCGAGAACGCGAACGAGCTCATCGGTCGCGCGGTCGAGATCGTCATTAACCACGACGTCGTCGTAGCGGTCGGCAAGGGCAAGCTCATCGGCGGCGTTTGCCATACGCAGCTCAATCGTCTCGGGCGTCTCGGTACCGCGACCGACTAGACGCTCGCGGAGCACCTCAAGCGAAGGCGGCTTGATAAAGATCAGCACGGCCTCGGGGAAACGCTCCTTCACCTGCAGGGCGCCCTGGACATCGATCTCCAAAATCAGAGATGCGCCAGAGGCGAGCTTGGATGTGACCTCGCTCACCAACGTGCCGTAGCAGTTACCGTGGACCTCGGCCCACTCAACAAACTCACCGTTTGCCACGCGGCGGTCGAACTCCTCACGCGTCAGGAAAAAGTAATTGACGCCATCGACCTCGCCTTTGCGTGGGGCTCGCGTGGTAGCCGAAACCGTCAGGCCCAGGTTAGAGCGACGCTCGCGCACACGAGTGACGAGCGTGCCCTTGCCCGCGCCTGACGGTCCAGAAATCACAAAGAGCTTGGAATCCTGAGCGCTCACTTATTTGGTCAGCTGCTCGAGGAGCTGCTCGCGCTGACGGACGCCGAGGCCCTGAACGCGACGGGTAGCGGAGATGCCGAGCTCCTCCATGATCTTGGCGGCCTTGGCCTTACCATAACCAGGGAGAGACTCGATGAGGGTGGAAACCTTCATGCGGGAAGCGATGGGGTCATCGGAGTTGAGCACGGACTCGAGGGACTTCTCGCCCTTCTTGATCTGCTCGCGAAGTTCAGCGCGGGCGTGACGTGCGGCAGCAGCCTTCTCAAGAGCCTGCTTGCGCTGCTCATCGGTAAGCTGAGGGAGTGCCATTCGTACCTCCAAATAGTTGGGTTATATCTGATTCAATAATTGGCATTTTAGCACGTAGAACGTACAAAATGCCCAATCGCGGCTCCATAGGTTAGACGATACCCGCAAAAAGTGCAATATACTGCGCCCAAAGTTAAGCCCCTGACCTGCGATTCCACACAAAGGATGGGAAAGTTTACGCAGGCACAGGGGCTATTTTGTGCTAATGAGACCCAAAAGTGGTGACTTAGGGGAATCTTTTACGCGACGTTTTCGACCAGCTC
>DBFAZJ010000041.1:0-4957 GCA_048244295.1 Collinsella sp. | reverse complement strand
TACATGCGGACCTTGCCGGACTCGATGGGCTGGAACTCTTCCTTTTTATGGGTAGCGCTGTTGTAGATACGCATTCGTTACTCCTTAGCGGTTTTCTGTAGCAGGCAGACGGCCCAGGCGCCGATCCCCTCGCCCTGGCCTTCCCAACCGAGCTTTTCGGTCGTAGTAGCGGCGACGCCCACGTTTTCGATGTCAACGCCCAGAGCATGGGCAAGGTTGGCGCGCATGGCATCGCGGTGCGGGGTGATTTTGGGCTGCTGGCAGGCAATGGTGCAGTCGGCATCGACAAACTCAAAGCCCAGCTCGCGCGCATAGTCCATCACACAGGCAAGCAGCACCATCGAATCGGCACCTTCATAGGCAGGATCGGTGTCGGGGAACAGTTTGCCGATGTCTCCCCCGCGGCAGGCGCCCAAAATGGCGTCGGCCAAGGCGTGCGCGAGCACATCGGCATCCGAGTGGCCCAGCAGGCCGCGCTCGTAGGGAATGTCGACCCCGCCGATGATACATCGACGCCCCTCCACCAGACGGTGGACGTCGTAGCCATGGCCAATGCGCAGGTTACTGAACATGGGGAAGGTCCTCTCCCTCGGCCATGCGACCGAGCAGAATCGCGGTTACGGGACGCAGGTCCTCGGGCACCGTCACCTTAAGGTTGTCGCGCGGGCTCTGAACGCAGCGGACGCGCCCACCCATGCGCTCGACCAGTGACGAATCGTCCGTGCCGATAAAGCCCTCGGCAATCGCCGCGGCATGGGCGCGCTTCATGGCGTCGACACTAAAGATCTGCGGCGTCTGCGCGGCCCAATAGAGTTCGCGCGGCGGCGTCTCAACGATGTTATCGCCATCGACGATCTTGAGCGTGTCGATGGCGGGCTGGCCGCACACGACACCGTCGAGGGCGCGGTCGCTCACGAGCACGTCGATAGCGTGATCGATGGCCTCGGTCGTAATGAGCGGACGAGCGCCGTCGTGAATGGCAACGTATTCAAAGCCCGCCGGCACCGCGTGCACGCCGGCTCGGGTGGAATCCTGACGGGTATCGCCGGCATCGGCAAAGCTGATGGGCGTGTCATAGTCAAACGGGTCGATGGCCAGGCGGCGCATCTCGGCACGACGCTCGGCAGGGCAAACCACAACGATGTGGCCGACCTTATCGCTCCGGTCAAATGCGCGGATGGACCAGCTCATAAGCGGACGACCCGCTACATTGACGAGCTGCTTGCCACCGGGGTTACCAAAGCGCTGGCCGCTGCCACCGGCAACAACCACGGCGCATACGGGCGCCATTATGCGTTCCCCTGTTTGGTGCCCTTCATGCGGTACAGGGAGTCCGCAAGAATGGCAGGGTTGTTAACGCCAAAGTCGCCCAGGCGCTCCGGATCCTCGCTGATGTCGTCCATGAGCTCCTGCAGCGAGCCATACTCGTCGACGATCTTCTCGGCCACGCCGTCGCGCACGACGGACACGCGCGAAAGCGTGCGCAGGCCCAGCGGCGTCATGACAGAGTCCTCGTCCAGGTCGTCGTAACCCAGAACTGCCGCCACATGCTGCGGGTCGGACAAGTCCTTGGGCGTCATGCGGCTCAGCTCGGCGCGAATCTTCTCGGCGTTTGCCTCGGAGGAATCGCTTGCGTAGTCGCGGATCATCAGGTCGTATTCGGTATCCATGCTAGAGCCCGCGAGCTGCTCGAGCTGCATCTGCACGAGCTTGCCCTGGTTGCCCAGCTTGACAATGCAATCCTTAAGCTCGGTCTTTGCCTGCTGCATGATCTCGAAGCTCGAGAAAATGCCGGTAATGTCGGCGAGCGTAACGTAGTCATCGAGCTCGAGGGCCGTCAGACGCAGCAGGGAGCGATCGAGCGACTGACGGGTAGTCTGGAGCGTGGCGACGAGCTGGTTGACCGAACTCATGATGGTGGTAACGGGCTGGATCTCGTAGCTCTTGCCGTGAACATACACGTTGACAACGGCACGACGGGCCGAGACCGAGATCACGATGGCATCCGTGAGCACCGACATGCGAGCGGCGGTGCGGTGACGCATACCTGTCTCGCTCGTGGCAAGCGAGGGATCGGGATTGAGGTGGAAGTTGGCGCGCAGGATCTGGGTGAGGTCACCGTCGATGACGATGGCACCGTCCATCTTGGAGAGCTCGAACAGACGGTTCGAGGTGAACGAAATGTTGAGCGGGAAGCCGTCGTTACCGGCAGCGAGCACGTTTTCGGTGTCGCCGACGCAGATAAGGGCGCCCAGGTGACCGGCGATGATCATGTCGAGGGCGGTGCGGATCGGCTGACCAGGTGCCGTCAGGCGGACGGCCTGTTCCATACGCTTTTGCAGCTCGTTCTTATCCAAGGCATCGCTCCCATCGTATACGCTCCATAAACGCTAAATAGTTTCTCACGGTTTGTCCCCGCAGCAGCCACGAAATCCGATGCTTACAGAATGAGCGAACACCGCTTAGGTAGCTCATTTGGGACGGGGCTCCTTTGACTGCTCATGTGGTAGCATCGGGTCTCATATAAATGAGGGAGTAGTCGCGTAATCGGGCTCGCCCGCAGAGAGGGAGCCAGACTATGGGACTCGCAGAGCTCGTGTTGCTCGCCGTTGGCCTTTCGATGGACGCCTTTGCCGTTTCCATCTGCAAGGGTCTCGGCATGAAAAAGATCAACCTTAAAGTCGCCGTGGTGCTCGGCCTGTTCTTTGGCGGCTTTCAGGCCGGCATGCCCGTGATCGGATGGGCGCTCGGCAGTCAATTCATGGGCATCATCGGGCCCATCGACCATTGGATCGCCTTTATCCTTTTGGCCTTCATCGGCGGCAAGATGCTGTGGGAGGCCTTTACCGAGGACGAGGACGAGAGCGACAACAAGAATGCCGAGAAGATTGACCTGATAGAATACCTGGTTCTCGCCATTGCCACCTCGATTGACGCCCTGGCCGTAGGCATCTCGTTTGCGGCGCTCTCGGTTGACATCGTGCCCGCTGTATCGCTTATTGGCATCACAACCTTTATCCTCTCCATCGCCGGCGTGGCGATCGGCCATACCTTTGGCGCGCGCTACGAAAAGCCTGCCACCATCGTGGGCGGCGTCGTGCTCATCCTCATCGGACTTAAGATCTTGCTTGAGCATCTGGGGATCCTCGCGATATAAAAAACGCCTCTCATAAGCTCAACGTCAACGTGGAAGTCTCATGCAGAGTTTTGCATAAGGCCTTTTCGTGCAGACTTTTGCATGTCATACTGATATGCAAAAGTCTGCACGTTAGGAGATTGCCGTGGATACCTTTCCCATCACCACGCCGCGCCAAGCTGGCATCTACGTGCGCCAGGCACGCGAGTCACAGGGAATCACCCGTGCGACCCTCGCTAAAAAAGCCGGTGTTTCGGAGCGCCTGCTCGCATCGCTCGAGCTGGGAGATGCCACCGGCATTCGACTCGACAAGCTATTGGCGATCTTTAATGCTCTCGGACTGGCGCTCGCCGCTCAAGGGGATATAGGCGAAACGAAAAATGAGCAATCAGCCAACGTTCCGCATGCCGATCTGCAACCTCGTAGCACCCCCAGACGCCATCGCGCTCAACGTTTTCGCCATCGCAACCGTCGCAGCGCAGCCATTCCGGCTCTCGCAGACGCCCCCTTTACGTCTGAACTCTACGACAAAGCCTTCGCAGATTTCGCCATGTCCAATCTCGGAGTCTCGATTGCCGCAAACGCATCTGTCCAACCAAAGCCTGACGGGAAATAGCCAATGGCCACCACATCGCTTCGGACTATTATTTGCGGCGAACCTGCAGGAACGCTCATGCAAGATGAGAACGGTCTAGTCAGCTTTGCCTATGATCAAGACTATGACGGGCCAGCATTATCGATCAACATACCCGTATCAAATCGTACATACAGCCAACAGGTCATGAATCCGTACCTGTTTGGCCTTCTACCCGACAGCGAGGACCAACGAAAAGCGATTGCCGCCGAATTCGACGTTAGGCCCAACAATCCCGTTGCGTTGCTCAGCCATATCGGACTCGACTGTCCGGGCGGAGTGCAGTTTTGTGCCGAAGAAGATGCCGACGCCGTCCTGCATCGCGCTGGCGAATACCGCCCTATAGACGACCACGAAATTGCTCTCCGTCTCAAGTCGATCAGAGATGACCGCGATGCATCGTGGATGGGTCTAGATGAAAGTTGGTCACTTGGAGGCAACCAGGGCAAGTTCGCACTCGCACTCATAGACGGTCGCTGGTGCGAATGCGTAGGTTCCTCGCCCACGACGCATATTTTCAAAAATGGCGTTATCGGATTTAAGCTCGAAGCGCTTAATGAGTTTGTCTGCATGAAAAGCGCCCAGCGCGCGGGTATCGCAACGGCGAACGTTGAGTATCGCTTATTTGAGGACGAACCCGCCCTCATTGTTGAGCGCTATGACCGTGTGAATGTCAAAGACGGGACAATCATGCGTCTACACCAAGAAGACCTCTGTCAGGCCCTTGGAGTGATGCCCGCTCAAAAGTACACGGCAGACGGCGGCCCGACCGCACGCGATATTCAGGAACTCCTCGTCAATACGAGCCATCATCAACTTAACCTGTATCTGTTTACGCAGATACTTTTCTTTAACGCCATCATCGGCGCACCGGACGCGCATGCGAAGAACTATTCCCTGCTCCTTGGAAACGACGGCGCAGCCATGATGGCTCGAATGTACGATGTCGCATCGGGTTTGGCATATGAGCGCATGCGCCGCCGAGCGCGCCTTGCCATGAGCGTTGGCGGCGAAAACCGTGTGGGACGCATCGGTCCAGGCGCTATCCGCCGATACCACGGTATGGGCGACCCCGCGCTGGAGGCGGCACTCACCGATGCCGGGCTATCCGAGAAGTTTTGCTTTGCGACCATGATGGACCTCGCCTACGAGGTACCCATTTGCATGGAAGAGGTCATGGACGAATA
>DBFAZJ010000040.1:0-2842 GCA_048244295.1 Collinsella sp. | reverse complement strand
GCACCTTCGCGGCCTCGAGGAACTCGTTGAGCTCGACGAACTCCTTGGCGAACTTACGCCTGGCTTCCTGCGATGCGGGGAGCTTGGAGAGGTCTCCTACGCCAGCTGCCTCGAAGACCATGAGTATCTCCTGAAGGCGCGCGTCCATCAGCGCGATATTGTCCGGGAGCTTCTGCACGAACATGTCGAGCGGGCGGTCGCCCGAGTACAGCTTCACCGCGGCCTCGATGTAGCCCTTCATAGTATGGGGACGGCGGTAATAGCGGATGGTGCCGAAGGGTTTGTCAGGGCCGAACAGGCGGTTGGTGCGGCTGAAGGCCTGGATGATGCTCTCGTAGTCGATGACCTTGTCGAGATAGAGCGTGTTGAGCCACTTGGAGTCGAAGCCCGTGAGCATCTGGTCCACCACGATGAGCAGGTCGATGCGGCTCTCGCGGTTGGCGTCGACGTTGACGTAGGGCTTCTTATGGGAAAGGCGCGCTGAGATGTCCTTCTTCATGGCGGGCCAGGTGGGAATGGTAAACTCCTGGCCATATGCTTTGTTGTAGTCCTCGATAAGTTCGACCAGAGCGTCCTCCTTCACAGTGGAGCCGGCATCGTTGTCGATGCTTGGGTCGAAGAGCGCCGTCACCTTCATCTGCGGTGCCTCCCTCTTGAAGGCGCGGTAGTAATCAATAGCCTCGGGGATGGAACTCGTCGCCAGAATTGCGTGGAACTTGTTGCCGTGGGAAAGCACAGGGAAGCGCCGCAGCACGTCCTCGACGACCTTGCCGTGGTGCGGCGTATCGGGCCAGTACTGAGCGCGGGTCAGGAAGTCCTCAATGCCCTTGATGTGGTTGCCAGCGCCGTCAACCATGGGACCCATGGGGACCTTCGCCTGGTCCATGTAGTGATAGAAGACCTTGCTCTTGCGCTCGTCGGAGATGGCCTCGCCGACGCTCGAGGCCTTAGCCTGCTCGAGGGCCACGGCCTCGCGTACGTCGTGGTCGTCGAAGGTCGTCACCATGTACGGGTCGAAGCCCAGCACATTGCCGTCACGGATGCCGTCGGCGATGCTGTAGCGGTGCAGGCACTCGCCGAACACCATGGCGGTGGTGGAGCCTTTCTTCTGGTTCTCGTCGAGGATCGGCGTGCCCGTGAAACCGAAGAACAGCGCGTTTGGGAAAGCCCGGCGTATGTCCTGGAGCATGTCGCCGAAGGTTGAGCGGTGGCACTCGTCTATAACGAACACAATCCGCTTGGCAGCCAGGCGGTCGAGTTCCGCCTGGGTGATCCTGCCCTCGCCGGCCTTCACGTTGCTCATCTTCTGGATAGAGGTCACGATGAGGCGGTTCTTGGGGTCGTCGCTCGCGAGCTTCGACTTCAGCACCTGCGTGTTCTCGGTCCCCTGCACGTCATCGGCGTCATCGGCGAATGCGCGGTACTCGGAGAGCGACTGCGTGCCCAGCTCGATGCGGTCCATGAGGAAGACAACCTTGTCGGCGTCGTGTGAGTCAGCTATGAGCTGGGCCGACTTGAAGCTCGTCATGGTCTTGCCGGAGCCGGTGGTATGCCATATATAGCCGCCAGGACGCCCCGGGGCGCTGCTCTTGGGCCTCTCGTCCCACTTGCATCTGCGCACCTTGTCGGATATGGCAGCAGCCGCGTAGTACTGGTAGCTGCGCATGACCTTCAAACAGCCGTCTGAGCTATCCGCCACGGTATAGAAGCCGATGAGCTGGTGTGCCATAGGGATGGAGAGCAGCGTGGAGGTGAAGCGCTTCCATTCGTCTGTTCCGGGTTTGTCGCCCGCGCAGACGGGCTCGTTGTTGAAGTCCTCCCAGTGGAAGAAGAAGTTCGGGTTGAACGCGCCCGTGCCGGGGTTGGCGAAATAGCGCGCCTCGTCGGGGGTCATCCCCACGAAGATCTGCGTCAGGCGGAAGAGCCCGGTGAACACGCCCTCGTGAGCATACTTCTCGATCTGACCGGTGGCCTGGCTGACGGGGATGCCGCTGCGCTTGAGTTCGATATGGATGACCGGCATGCCGTTGATGAGCAGGCACAAGTCTCCGCGACGGTCGTTCAAGATCTTGCTCTTCGCAGGATAGACAGGCTGCTGAGCGATCTGGTAGCGGCTCTGGCCGGCTGCAATCTCCTGACGATCATAGATTTTCAGGCTCACCTCCTTGCCCAGATGAAGCGCATCGTCGGGGTTGTCGCGCGTGATGGCGACAGTCTTTCCGTTGATGAACCCGTTGAGCGCGAGCGGGGTCTTGAGCGTTTCGATTTGTTCGATGACCTGCGCCATCTCGCCCTGGGTGAGAGGGCAGCCGTTCAGGCGGTCTATGTCGGCGTTGTTCTGGAATAGAATCTTCGCCCAGTTGTTGATGAGGTCCTGCTCGGTGGGATAGCGAAGCACGCCCCCCGCGTCGTCCCAGCCGTGCTGCTTCAGCACGGTGATGACCGCTTCCTCGAACGCGGCCTCTTTATCGAAAACCATGGCGAAACCTATCTACGAACTGCAAAAAGTTATGCACTTAACTATTGGCAATCATTATAAGACATAGATACATCTACCTGGGAACAGCGTAAGTTGGGAGATTTGATTTCTGTTTACATTGCGCATGCCGGACCAGAAGAAGACGTCACCGTTTTGACTTCTTCGCGTGATGGCATTCAAAAACAAGAGGACCACTTTGGCCGACTACAGCAGCATGACACATCAGATTGGAACCTTATTCCTTATGGTTATTGCACGTATCGAAATCGAAGCGACGATGGACTCTTTACTTTCAATGTGAACAAAGTCGCTGATAGAGGAATAGTTAGTAAGTTTTATCCAGTTTTTGAGACACCTGAATGC
>DBFAZJ010000039.1:0-15432 GCA_048244295.1 Collinsella sp. | reverse complement strand
CGCGCTGGTCAATGGCCTTAGCGGAAGCACGGGAAGACAACACGTCGCGCGCGTACATGCCGCGGCGATCGGCCTCCATCAACACATCGAGCGCAAGCTTGCGCGCGGGAGACAACTTGCTCATGACAGTACACCCCACCTAAGTTCGGCACCCTGCAGGCCGGCAGCCCAGGCAGAAGCAGCCATAGCTCGCTTGCCGTCGGGCTTAACCTCGAGCAGCTCAACCGCACCATCGGAAAGCCCTAGGTAGACACGCTTGCTCTTGACGGCAACAGCGCCCTCGCTAAGCAAGACATCTGCCGGCGCGACATCGAGCACACGCACGGTCTTGCCGGCAATCACGCAACGGGCGGGAGCGGTGTCGGACGATGCGAGCACATGACGCACGCAATCAAGCGCCGTCATCTGCGGATCCAGACGCATCTCCTGCTTGGAAATCTTGGCAGCATGGGTAACGAGCGCCTCATCCTGTTCAGTCCACACGGCGGTGCCATCGGCAAGAGAAGGAAGCGTATCGGCAAGCAGTTTGCCGCCAAGCTCACCAAGCTCCATGGTCAGCGCCTCAGCATGCTTACCGACAACCGAGGTCGAGGCCTGCGCGCAATAAGCGCCGGTATCCACGCCATGTCCAATACGCATAATGGAAACGCCAGCAATCTCATCACCAGCAAGAATGGCACGCTGAATAGGAGCAGCCCCACGCCAACGAGGCAGCAAAGACGCATGAACATTCACAATGCCGAGCGGTGCCATATGCAGCACGTCATCAGGCAAAATGCAACCATAAGCAGCCACACAGAAAATGTCAGCCTGGGCAGCCTGAAGCGCCTCAACAACCTCAGGCGTCATACGATTAGCCTCAACAACCGGCAACCCCAGCTCAAGCGCCTTGGCCTTAACAGGAGACGGCTCCAGCTTCTTACCACGTCCACGAACAGCATCAGGACGAGTAATAACAAGCGCAATCTCATTCCCAGCCTCAACAAGCGAAGTCAAAGAAGGCACAGCAAAATCAGGCGTACCCATAAACACAATACGCATAAAAGTTAGTCTCCTCTCAATAACGAGCCGAGACGGCTACAAAAAAGCGTTCCAGGTCGCAAGCGCGCCCTGCCGCAAGAACAGTTCAACAAAGACAAATATACCCAAAAACAAAGAAAGAGCCGCATAAAAGCAGCCCTCCCAACAAAGCACCTATCAGCGAAGACGCCCTTCCCTGGTCCGATGGCACCCGGGCGAGTCAAGCAGCGTCAACTTAGTCCCCGGGGCGCCCGCCTATATCGTCCCGCGCGCAGTTTCGCAGCGCAGCGAGAATGTTTGAGCACGGGATGATATAGGCGGGCGCCCCGGGGACGGACAAACCTACTCGGTCTCGCCCGGTCGAGCGCCGCGGGCCAGGGCGTCCTGGTACTCCTTGACGGCCTTGAGCCTCTGCATCGGCTTCAGTCGCTCGAACATGGTGTTGCCGTGCAGGTGATCGATCTCGTGCTGCAGGCACACGCAGAACAGATCGCCCGAGGCCTCGTAGCGAATCAGGTTAGCGTCCAGGTCATACGCCTCGACGACGACATGGTCGGGACGCTCGATCTCGCAGCTAATGCCGGGGATGGACAGGCAGCCCTCGCTAAACGGAACGAGATGGTCGCTTTGCTCGACAATCACGGGATTGATGAGCACGTAGGGATCGTAGTCGTTCTTGTCGCTGTAGTCGCAGTCGATGGTGACGAGCTGGATGAGCTCGCCAATCTGCGGAGCAGCCAGGCCGCAACCGCCGTTCTCGAACATCATCTTCTTCATCTTCTCGGCAAGCGCCTCGATCGCCGGGGTAATCTCCTCGATGACGGCGCATTCCTGGCGCAGACGAGGGTCGGGCGACAATACGATTCCGTTGGCTTCCATGGCCATCCTTTCGGGTTGTTACATCAAATCATAGGCATCGACGTCAACGCTCACGCTCACGCCGCGCACGGAGCCCACCTCTTTGAGGCAGGCGTCGATATCATCAGAGACATGGTACCCCACAGGCGACTTCACAAGCAGGTGGAAGCGATAACAGTCCTTGGCTCTCTCGATTACACACGAAGCCGGGCCCAGCACCTGCGGCACTGCGTTGCCCGCCCGCAAAAAGTCGGGAGCGGCGGCATGCCAGCGACGCTTGAGCAGCTTTGCGATGCGCCCGATATAGTCACGCGCGTCATCCGCGTTCGTCGACCATACCAAAATGTTGACCAGGCGCACAAAAGGCGGATACAGTGCGTCGCGGCGCTGATCCAGGTCGTAGTCGGTAAAGATCGAACGGTCGTGCTCGGCAACGGCGCGAATAACCGGGTCCTCGGGCAGATAGGTCTGGATGATGACCTCACCGGGGCGATCGCCGCGTCCGGCACGGCCCGCGACCTGCTCCAGCAAATCGTAGGCGCGCTCCCCCGATCTAAAATCGGGCAGCTTTAACGCAAAGTCGGCATTGACCACGCCAACAAGCGTGACCTCGGGAAAGTCGAGGCCCTTGGCAATCATCTGGGTGCCCAGCAGCACCGCGCAATCGGCGGCATCGAACTGCTCGAGCAACTTCTTATGCGCGTCCTTGCCACGCGTGGAATCGGCGTCCATGCGAATGATGGCTACATCCTCGGGCAGCATCTGGTGCAGCGCGTCCTCGATCTGCTGCGTGCCCAGACCCATTTTTGCCAGGTAACGGCTGCCGCACTTGGGGCAGCGACTCGTGGGCGCCGGATAGGGCTGCACACGCCAGGACGAACCACAGGTGTGGCACTGCAGCGTGTGCGTGCGCTCGTGATACGTGAGCGCGGTGGAGCAGTGGTTGCAGGTGGGCACGCAGCCGCACTCGCGGCACATGAGAAACGGCGCAAAACCGCGGCGGTTGTGCAGCAACACGGCCTTTTCGCGGCGTTCGACCACGCGTTCCAGGCCTTCCATCAGCGGTTTAGAGAACATGGAGCGACTGCCGTGTGCGAACTCGCGGCGCAGGTCGGCAATGCGAACCGTGGGCAGGACCGCGTGCCCCGGGCGCTCGGGCATCTCGACGCGCGTCCAGGTGGCGCCGCTGTACGTGCCGCGGCGGCAGCGGTCGAGGGCCTCGGCCGAGGGCGTGGCGGAGCCCAACACGAGCGGGCACCGATAGCGGCGCGCCATCTCGGCAGCCACCTCGCGCGCATGGTAGCGCGGGCTGGAACCCTGCTTATAGCTGGTCTCGTGCTCCTCGTCGATAATAATGAGGCCCAGATCGCTGAGCGGGCAAAAGAGCGCCGAACGCGCGCCGACGACAACACGGGCTGCACCGCTGGCGACCATGTCCCACTGGTCCAGGCGCTCGCCGGCCGAAAGGCGCGAATGGAACACGGCGACCGTCTCGCCAAAGCGTGAGCGGAAGCGGCCGACGGTTTGGGCCGTCAGCGATATCTCGGGCACAAGCACGCAGGCAGAGCGACCGGCCGCGAGCACGCGCTCGATGGCAGAGAGGTAGACCTCGGTTTTACCGGATCCGGTGACGCCGTCGACAAGAACCACGTCGCCATGGGCGTCAAGTCGGGCGCGCTCAATTTGCGCAAGCGCCTGCTGCTGGCCGTTCGTGAGCGCGACCGGCACCTTGCCGCTCGCCGAGGACAGCGTGGTCTGCTCGCTGCAGCCACGCCAGGCGCGGCGTTCCTCCACCACCACGACGCCGCGTTTTTCGAGCGCCTTGATGGTCGCCGACATACTGTTGTAGAGCAGGTTGAGGTCGCGCGTCGTAACCGGCCCGCATTGAAGCGCCTCGATGAGCTGACGCTGGCGAACCGCGGTTTTGGGCGGCGTATAGTCGAAGCCCTCGGGCGTGAGCATTACCCAGCGGTTTTGGATAGGCTTGACGGCTGGGCGCTCAACCGACCATGCGCCGTCATCGCCCTTGACCACGCGCGGGCTGCCGCCCGGAGGCAAGAACAGGCGCAGACATTCGGAAAGCGTCGCGACGTACTCGTGGCTCATCCAGCGCGCAATGCGGGCAGCCTCGGCGGTAAAAAGCGGTTTGCTGAGGATGGCCTCGATGGGCTTTATACGCGCAGGGTCGACGGCGTTGTTGCCTTGGAGCTCGCCCAGCTCGGGCGCAATGTCGACGATATAGCCCGCGGCCGCACGGTTGCCAAAGTGGACCAGGACGGTGGACCCGACCTGGGCCTCGTTGGCGAGGGACTGCGGAATGCCGTAGGCAAACGGCTCGGACAGCGCACGGGTGGGAATGTCGAGGACCACGCTCGCGCAGTCGGCAACGGGCTCGGGCGCAGGCGCGGGCTTGGCCTGCTCGGCCGTGCGGCCGGCCCTTACGGGAGCCTGCTCGGGTTCCGGCGAACCAAACAGCGAAAGTTGCTCGGCCATAGCCCCAGCACCTCCTATCCCATACGTCTACAGAAACAAGAGCCCCGCTCTGAGGGAACGGGGCTCGGATACAAACGTTTACGCGGCTGCTACAACGCCATCGTGCGGGCGCGGTCGATGCGCGCCAGGCAGTCGTCGCGGCCGACGAGCGCCATGGTCTCGCCCAGCGGAGGGCTCACCATGTTGCCGCAAACGGCGACGCGCACGGCCTGGAACACCACGCGCTTCTTAAGGTCCATCTGCTCGGGCAGCGGCTCAAGCGCGGCGTCGATGTTTGCAGCCGTCCACTCGTCAACACCCTCGAGCGCGGCCTTGGCGGCATCCAGAATGGCACCCATACCCTCCTTGGCCAGGCCCTTGTTGACGGACTTCTCGTCATACTCGAGCGTCTCGGCCGTGGCAAAGATGGGGGCGGCGACGGTCACGGCGTCGGCCGGCATCTTGGTGCGCGGCTTGACGATGGCGGCAAGCGCGTCGATCCAGTCCTCGCCGTACTCAACGTTGCCCTCGATGAGGCCGGCCTCATGCAGCTCGGGGACCATGATCTCGTCGGCAAACTGGGCGTCGGACATGCCGTTAATGTACTCGGCATTGACCCAGTCGAGCTTCTTGGGGTCGAAGGTCGCCGGGTTCTTGGAAATGCGGTCGAGCGAGAACTTGCTGGCCAGGACGTCACGCGGGATGATCGTGGTCTCGCCGTCGAGCGACCAGCCGAGCAGCGCCAGGTAGTTGACGAAGGCGTCGGGCAGGTAACCGGCATCGCGGTACTCCTCCACCGAGGTGGCACCGTGGCGCTTGGAGAGCTTCTTGCCGTCGGCGCCCAGGATCATGGAGATGTGGGCGAACGTGGGCACGGGCGCGCCGAGAGCCTCGTAGACCATGACCTGGCGCGGGGTGTTGGAAAGGTGGTCATCGCCGCGAATGACGTGGGTGATCTTCATCATGGCGTCGTCGACGACGGTCGCAAAGTTGTACGTGGGCGTGCCGTCGGAGCGGAAGATGACAAAGTCGTCGAGCTCCTTGGCATCGAAGGTCACCTCGCCATGGACGGCGTCGCGGATGACGACGTCGCCGCGGTCCTCGGGCACCTTGATGCGCAGGACATAGGGCTCGCCGGCCTCGATGCGGCGGCGTGCCTCCTCGGGATCGAGATCGCGGCAGCGGCGCTGATAGCCCTGGAAGGGGTCCTTGCGCTCCTGCGCGGCTTTGCGGTCGGCCTCGAGCTGCTCCTTGGTGCAGAAGCAGGGATAGGCCTTGCCCTCATCCCAGAGCTGCTGGGCGGCCTGCTTGTACAGGTCCAGGCGCTCGGTCTGGGCATAAGGGCCAAAGTCGCCGCCCACCTCGGGACCCTCGTCCCAGTCCAGGCCCAGCCAACGCATGGCGCGCAGGATGATCTGCGTGTTCTCGTCGGTGGAGCGGGTGGGGTCGGTGTCGTCGATGCGCAGGATGAACGTGCCGCCGTTTGCACGGGCGAAAGCCCAGTTATAGATAGCGGTGCGGGCGCCGCCGATGTGCAGCTTGCCCGTCGGTGAGGGTGCAAAGCGGACGCGAACGTCTGATGCCATGGAAATCTCCTCGATTGCAGGATGGATGTCTAACCGCACCAGTATAAAGCATCAAAGCAACCTCCGCACAAAGGGCACCGACCCACTCATTGGGGACAGACTTAAATGAGTAGTCTTTGGACAACCTGTCGACACTTAGGTAAGGCCGATCATTTAAGTCTGTCCCCAATGAGTAGGTGCGGAAAGGGTGTGAATGTTTGATTTACGCGCTATGATGTGCCCTTGCATAGAGAGCCCGGCGGAATGGTAACGGTCGCCGGGACACGTTTTTGAAAGGACAATCATGTCAGAAGAACTTCGTTCCATCCCACCCCAACACGGGTCCTTTGTTTTTACGTCGGAGTCGGTGACCGAAGGTCATCCCGATAAGATCGCTGACCAGATCAGTGACGCCGTCCTCGACGCAATCCTCGCAAAAGAAATAGAGCTGCAGGAGCAGGGCTACATCGCCCCCAACGGCGTGCCCGCCAACGTGGAGAACGTCCGCTGCGCATGCGAGACACTCGTGACCACCGGCACCGTCATCGTCGCCGGCGAGATTCGCACCCAGGCCTACGTCGACGTACAGGAAATCGCCCGCGGCGTTATCCGACGCATTGGCTATAACCGTGCCAAGTTCGGTTTTGACTGCGACACCTGCGGCGTTATGAGCCTCATCCACGAGCAGTCGCCCGATATCGCCCAGGGCGTCGACGAGTCCTTCGAGACCCAGACCGGCGCTACCACCGACCCGATCGACCTGATCGGTGCCGGCGACCAGGGCATGATGTTTGGCTATGCCTCCAACGAGACCAAGACCCTCATGCCCATGCCGCACTACCTGGCAAGCCGCCTGGCCGAGCGCCTGGCCGCCGTGCGTCACGACGGTACCCTCGCCTATCTGCGTCCCGACGGCAAGACCCAGGTCACCGTGCGCTACGAGGAAGGCAAGCCCGTCGAGGTCACGACCATCGTCATCTCCACGCAGCACGCCGCCGAGATCGAGGACATGGGCAAGATCAAGGCCGACCTCATCGAGCACGTCATCACCCCGGTCATGGCCGCCGAGAACATGCCGTGGGATAACGCCGACATCTACGTGAACCCCACCGGTCGCTTTGTCGTGGGCGGCCCCATGGGCGACACGGGCCTGACCGGCCGCAAGATCATCGTCGACACCTACGGCGGCTACGGCCGTCACGGCGGCGGTGCCTTTAGCGGAAAGGACTGCACCAAGGTTGACCGCTCCGCTGCATATGCCGCGCGCTGGGTCGCTAAGAACGTGGTCGCCGCCGGCCTGGCCGACCGCTGCGAAGTCGAACTTGCCTACGCCATCGGCGTTTCCAAGCCCCTCTCAATCATGGTCGACACCTTCGGTACCGCACATGTTGCTGAGCATAAGATCGTTGAAGCCGTAGAGAAGACTTTCGACCTGCGCCCGGGCGCAATCATCCGCGACCTAGACCTGCGTCGCCCGATTTACGAAAAGACGGCAGCCTACGGTCACTTCGGCCGCGAAGACGCCGACTTCACCTGGGAGAAAACCGACCGAGTCGAAGAACTCAAAGCAGCCTGCGGCCTGTAAGCACGCGGCTAAAGCTACAGCCAAATAGAAACGCACCAAAAAGAGGTACCGAAACAACCGGTACCTCTTTTTTATTTAATCGGTGGTGAAGATGAGTCGACATGGAGCACAGAATAGGTCTCCAGCTGATGGATTTTGCAGCATGAGCGCCTCTACCATGTATCCTAAGTTCCGAGGGCTTTGGTATTTGGTCGATCGCGAGTTCCGCACGAGCCGGAGGCCACTTAATGTGGCCTCCGTGCGAGCCAGGACTGTAGAGCAGGCGACCAAATACCAAAGCCCTCGGAACGACGGGATAGAGAAGGAGCACCCATGGCAGGCAAGCCGCAAACACTAGCTACGACCTCGGCATTCGAGATCTTGGGCCCCGTCATGGTCGGCCCCAGCTCATCGCACACCGCCGGCGCCCTACGCTGCGCCCAAGTTGCCGCCAGCCTGCTGGAAGGCCGAATCACCAAAGTCACCTTTGGCCTGTGGAACTCCTTCGCCCACACCTACCGCGGTCATGGCACCGATCGTGCGCTCGTCGCGGGCATCCTGGGCCTCGACACCGATGACGAGAACATCAAGCAGGCCTTCGACCTCGCACGCGAGCAGGGCCTCGAATATCACTTTGACATCAAGGGCGACGACGCCTCCATCCACCCCAACACCGTCGACATCGACATGGTCGACGACACGGGCGCCACGGCACAGGTCCGCGGTGAGAGCCTGGGCGGCGGCAAGATGCGCATCAGCCGCATTAACGGCGTCGGCGTCGACATCTCGGGTATGTACTCCACACTCTTTGTGGCGCACCAGGACGTCCCCGGTGTGCTCGCCGCGCTCACCAACCTGCTCGCCTACGCCCACGTGAACATCGCCTTCTGCCGCACCTACCGCACCGAAGTGGGCGGCCAGGCCTACTCTGTCTTTGAGACCGACGGCGCGCCCGACGACACCGTCGTCCCCATGCTACGCAAGCTCGACAATGTCGATTACGCGACCTTTATCGAGCTCCCCGGTTCTGCCTCATCGCTCTCCCCCGGCGTCTCGGCCAAGGAGATCTTCGACGACGGCGAGCAACTGCTCGATGCGTGCGCCGAACTCGGCATGAATATTGGCGCCGTTATGGCCGTGCGCGAGGCGCGTCTGACCGGTGAGGAGCACGCCGTCTCCGCCATGCGCCGCGTGCTCGACGTCATGCGCGAGGAGACCACAACCCCCATCGTCAATCCGCAGCGCTCGCTCGGTGGGCTCATCGGCGGCGAGGCCAAGCTCGTCGAAGCAACCCGCCGCAACGATTTGAGTGAAAGCCTGATGGGCCCCGTTCAGACCGAAGCCGTGGCCCGCGCGATGGCCGTGCTCGAGCGCTCCGCCACGATGGGTGTGATCGTCGCCGCCCCCACGGCAGGCTCCGCGGGTGTTGTGCCCGGCTGCGTGCTGGCGCTCGCCGATTACCTGCAGCTCGACGACGAGCAGGTCATGGACGCGCTCTTCTGCGCAGCCGCCATCGGCCTCAACCTCACCACGAGCGCCTGCGTCGCCGGCGCCGAGGGCGGCTGCCAGGCCGAGGTGGGAAGCGCCGCCGCCATGGCAGCCGCCGCGCTGGTGCAGATGCTCGGCGGCACGCCCGAGCAGGCGCTCGACGCCAGTTCCATCGCGCTGAGTAATCTGTTGGGCCTCGTTTGTGACCCCGTCGGTGGCCTCGTGGAGGTGCCCTGCCAAAACCGCAACGCCATCGGCGTGGCAGCGGCCTTTAGCTCGGCACAACTCGCCCTCGCCGGCATTAAGAGCCTGGTGCCGTTTGACCAGATGGCACATGTCATGCTCTCAGTGGGCCACGCGTTGCCGGCCACGCTGCGCGAGACGGCAAAGGGCGGCATCGCGCAGGCTCCGGCCGCACTTTCAGCCTGTGCAAAATGCGGTGTGTGCGGATAACGGCAAAGAATGACTCAAAGGTGGGACAAATGTCCCACCTCTTTTGAATGCCACCGTTTCCGTACCACAAACAGCAGGGCAATCGCTATAATGCAAGCCCAGTAAAAACACGATGAGCCATAAGGCGAAATTCGAAGGATATGCATACGATGTCGCAAAACGATCGAACTCAACTGATTCCCGATCCGCAGCAGCCGAGCAGGCACACCGGCGGCGTTCAGTCACCGCGTCCTATCGCGCCGAGCCACGGTCAGCAGCGTGGTGCGGCAAACGCTTCCCAACGCCCGAATCAACAGCGACAGCAGCGTCAACAACGTCAGCAGCGCCAGGCAGACGGCAATGCGCCCAAGCAGCCCCCCACGCACGCTCGAGGCGATCGCGGCCCCGCACGCAAACCCGCCGGCAACAATAAGTCAGGCAAAAAGACGACGCTCTTTGTCGTCCTGGGTCTTATCGTCATTGTCTATATCGTAGGCATCGTAGCGTTTTCGCAGGTAGCCTACCCCAACACCACCATCGCCGGCGTCGACGTCTCGTTCTCCAACGCTTCGTCTGCCGCCACCAAGGTCAACTCGGCATGGAAGCACTATAAGCTCACCGTGACAGGAGATGACTTTAGCTGGACCTATCAGCCCGAGTCCGATGAACCCATCGTCGACGGAGAGGCTGCCGCAAAAGAGATCATCAACCACAACGAAGCCTTTATTTGGCCGGTCCGCCTTGTGGAATCCTTAAGTGGCAAGACCAAAACAACCGCTGCCTCCAACGAAGTCGATCTTGATCAAGACGTCGACCTGTCCATGCTCTCCGATACCTTTGACCAAAAGAAGTTTGAGAAGGATCTGGGCGCCGCCATCGACGAGTTTAACGAAGGCCGTTCGGGCACGTTCGAGGCCAATAGCTCCTATGACGAGCAGGCCGGCAAGTTTACCGTCGAGAAGGCGCGCTCCAACGAAAAACTCAACCGCGAGCATGTCATTAAGTATGCCGAGCTCGAGCTTGCCTCGCTGGCCGAGACCGTAGATCTTTCCAAGCTCGGCAACGATGCCTATGAACCGCTCAATGGAACGCTGACCGATGATCAGATTCAGGCCGCATGCGATGCCGCCAACAACTTTCTGGGCGTCAACGTGACCCTCAAGCTCAACGGCGAGGATGCCGGCAAGGTTGATGGCAGCTCCGTGTTGCAGTGGATCAGCTTTGCCGATCCCGCCAACCCAACGCTCGATACGACGCAGATCAGCAGCTGGGTAGCCGAGCTCGCCAACGGCTTTAATACCGTGGGCTCCACTCGCTGGTGGACGCGCGCCGATGGCAAGCAGTGCGCTGTCGAAGGCGGTGACTTTGGTTGGTCCATCGACAGCAGCTCACTCGCCAAGCAGGTCGAGGACGCCATTAACAACAAGCAGACCGGCGAAATCGAGATCAAGTACTCCCAGAAGGCCGACAGCTTTACCGCAAAGGGAGAGCCCGACTGGAAGGCGTATATCGACGTCGACCTGTCCGAGCAGCACGCGCGCTACTATGACGAGAACGGTAATATCGTTTGGGAGGCCAACTTTATTTCCGGCAAACCGGGTGAAGACGCCACCCCCGAGGGCGTGTGGCAGATCAACAGCAACGACGGCGGCAGCACCCTAATCGGAGCCAAGGACCCCGAGACCGGTAAGCCCAAATACGAGAACCCGGTGAGCTACTGGATGCCGTTCGAGGGCAATATGATCGGCTTCCACGACGCTACATGGCAAAACGACAAAAGCTTCGATAATGCCGAGTCCTATAAGTGGTGCGGTAGCCACGGCTGCATCAATCTGCGCCTGGCCGATGCAAAGGCGCTGCACGATTGCATCAAAGTCGGCCTGTGCGTGGTTGTGCACTCATAGTGCAACGCGCGCATTCCTACAACGTGGAACCGCTGCGACCAATCTAACAGTTCCGAAAGAAACCGTCCTATGCGCCCACCCCAACCGGTGGGCGCATATAATTATCGAGGTTCTTTCTATAAAGGAGACGCTATGCCGAATGTCCCCACGATCACCCCGAGCCCGGATGATACCGAGAACACGCCCGAAGGTGCCACCGAAACGATTCCTCTGATTACAAACGTACATGCCGACAAGCAGAGCGAACGCACGAACGATACGGCCGAGATTTCCGATGAAGAGGCATATGCCAAGCTCAAGGCAAAACGCGCCGAACGTCGACGCAAAAAGCTGATTCGACGCTGTATTGCCGCCGGCGTCGTAGGTGCCATCGCGCTCATTGCCATTGTCGCAACCCTGGTTATCAATGCGCAGCCACAAGGCGCTAGCGGGCCTGTGACCGACATGGTGACCGAGGGCACGTTTAGCACAACGGTCGAGGCGAAAGGCCAGCTCAAACCCATTTCATCCTCAGTGGTCTCCCCTTCTGTCGACGGCACGGTCGATTCGATCAACGTGCAGGCAGGCCAATCCGTCAGCGAGGGCGACGTGCTTATGACCATTAAAAACGACGAGCTCGATCGAAACGTTGCCGAGGCGCAGCGTGCAGTTGCAGCCGCTCAAGAAGACCTCACCAACGCACAGAAAGCCGCAGCCGCCGCGCAAGCCACCCCAACGACGGGCATCGATGGAGCTTCCGCAGCGGCTGGCGTCTCCGCCGCATCAGCGGACACGAACGCCGTATCGGCCGCGCAGCGCAGCCTCGCTTCGGCCCAGGCAAATCTCGACCAGGCGAACGCCAAGGCCGCCAGCCGTACGGTCATGGCCCCGAGCTCGGGTAGCATCGTGGAGCTCAACGCCAAGGTGGGCGCCACGGTAACAGGCGGCATGATCATGGGCGAAAGCGATACGAGCGGCGGCAAGCAGTGCATGCAGATCGCCGACCTGTCCAAGATGAAGGTGACCGTGCAGGTGGGCGAAAAGGACATCGCCAAGATCGCCGTTGGGCAGAGCGCCAACGTCACGTATCCCGCGTTTCCCGATATCGTGAGCCAGGGAACCGTTACGGCCATCGCGTCGGTGGCAAACTCCGACGCCGCCAACGGTGGCGGCAGCGTGACCTTTAACGTCGACATCCTCATCGAGGCGCCCGACGCGCGCCTGAAGCCGGGCATGACGGCCGAGGTATCGGTGGTGACCGAGCAGCTCGACGACGTGGTGATGGTGCCGACGATGGCGCTCATGACCGAAGACGGCGAACACTACTACGTCAACGTGGCAACCGATGACGAGGGCAAGCAAACCCGTCGCGTGAAGGTGACCGTCGTGACGCAAAACGACAACGAAGCCGTAGTCGGCAAGACACAGGTAAAGCGCGACGACCAGGGAAACGAAATCAACCCCAACGTGCCGGTTACCAAGCTGCGCGATGGCGACACCCTCGTCATGGACACCGGAGCGGACGCAACGGCTGACGGCGACTACAGCGCGGATTCGGGCAGTATGTCTGCCGATGAGGACATGTAATGCGTCCCGTCATCGACATCCGCAACGCGCACCGAATCTTTGAGAGCGAGGCGGGTTGCGCCCACATCTTGCACAACGTGAGCCTGGCGGTAGAACCCGGCGAGTTTGTCGCCATTACCGGCCCCTCGGGCTCGGGCAAGTCGACGCTCATGAACATCCTAGGCTGCCTGGATAAGCCGACGGCGGGCGACTACTACCTGCAAGGGCTCAACGTGGCCGAGCTCGATGATGACGAGCTCACCGAAGTCCGCGCCCTGAGCATTGGTTTTGTCTTTCAGAGCTTCAACCTGCTGCCGCGCCTGTCGGTTATCGAAAACGTCATGCTGCCGCTGGCCTACACCAATGTGCCCCGTAGCCAGCGCGAAATGCGCGCCGTGCACGCGCTGCAGGCCGTCACGCTGCCCGTCGACCACTGGGACCACCGCATATCCGAGCTCTCGGGCGGCCAGATGCAGCGCGTCGCCATCGCGCGCGCTCTTGTAAATGACCCGCCCATCATCCTGGCCGATGAGCCGACGGGAAACCTGGACTCCGCTACCGGAGCGCTTGTGATGGAGACCTTCCATAAGCTCCAGAAGCGCGGCAAAACCATCGTTCTTATCACACACGACCCCGGCATCGCCGCCGAGGCCGACCGTGCCGTGACCATCCGCGACGGCCGCATTCACGACGGCGCGTATATTCCACATGCACCGCGGACCCTGCGCAGCGCCGTAGATAGCCTGCCCATGATTTCCGCCTCCGCCAACCCGCCGAAAGGAGTGGTGGCATGAGCGCCCGCGATCTCATCCAGGAAGCCCTTCACTCGCTCGAGGCCAACAAGGGGCGCAGCCTGCTCACCATCCTGGGCATTGTCATCGGCATCGCCTCGGTTATCGCCATGACTTCGCTCATCGGCGGCATCCAAAACAGCCTGGTCAACAGTCTGGGCCTCAATGCGGCACGCATGGTGCAAATCTATTCGTCGCAAGAACTCACCGAGTCGGACATCGAGAAGCTTCAAAAACTGGTGCCGCAGATAGAGCAGATCGGCATTGTCGACAGCGCGTATACCGAGTACAAGACCGGCGATAAAAGCTATACCGTCATGGCACAGGGTGTCGATAGCGACATGCTCGATGCCGTGGGGGCCAGCAAGCTCGTTGCGGGGCGCACCTATTCCCAAGCCGAGTCCCAATCAGGCTCGCGCGTGGCGCTCATCAGCCGCGGCGGCGCCGATCAGCTTTACGGCAACGAACAGGATGCGCTGGGGAAAACCATCAAGGTGTCCAACGGCGAGGTGCAGATTGTAGGCGTGATTGATGGCGGCAGCGACTCCATGGGCTCGCTCACGCTGTATATGCCACGCGAAACCATCTCCGGGCTGTTTGGCGACGAGAATCCTTCATTCCCCAGCGTGACGGCACTTGCCGCCGAGGGCACGGACATGGATGAGCTTTGTAAGGCCATCGAGTCCAAGGTGCGCGCGATGAAGGGAATCGCAGAGGAGGATGAGTACAACAGTGTATCGGCGACATCCATGAAAAGCGCCATCGATGCGCTCAACTCCTTTATGGGCGCGTTCTCGCTCATCATGGGTGCTGTCGCCAGCATCTCGCTGCTTGTCGGCGGTATCGGCATTATGAATATGATGCTTACCAACGTAACGGAGCGCATTCGCGAGATCGGCATCCGCCGCGCTCTGGGCGCCAGTCGTCGCGATATCACCGCGCAGTTTTTGGCCGAGTCCTCGGCGCTGTGCGTCACCGGCGGACTGTTGGGTGTCCTGATTGGCTATCTGCTGGCCTGGGCTCTTGCGATGTTTGCCGCAGGATCAGGGGTTCTCGGCGAGCTCGGTGCCAGCGGGCAAATCACACCGAGTTTTTCAATCGCCACGGTGCTGCTGGCGTTCGCCGTCTCCGTCGGCATCGGCGTAATCTTTGGCTTCTACCCCGCTCGCCGCGCTGCAAAGCTCAACCCGGTGGAGTGCCTACGCTACCAGTAAGCCACCACCAACAAGTTGCGGTGAATTAGGGACTGAATATGCTATCTAGCAGCAAAAACAGACACTATTTCACCGCAACTTATTGAAGGGCTGCTTGCGCCAGTTCCGGGCTCGTCCTCGAGGTATTGCGGGTGACGGGCTTGTACGGGTCGAGCTTGCTCGAGGCGCGCCTCCTCGCGGGCGGGAAGGCGCGCAGGCGCGGTGAGCGCCTAGCGCGCGAACTCCCGTAAGAGCGCGTCTTCCACTTCCCGAAGCGAAAGGGCCCCGTTTCCCTCGGCGGGACGGGTGACCACGATGCAGCGCGCTCCCACGTCGCGCGCGGCGGCGAGCTTCTCGGCCGTGCCGCCTACGGTTCCCGAGTCCTTGGTCACAAGCCACTGGGCGCCCACCTGCCGAAGCATCGCCTCGTTGAGCTCGCGGGTGAAGGGCCCCTGCATGCCGATGACGTGCGACGGCGAAAACCCCGCGTCGATGCACTTCGTTATAGCACCGGGCAGCGGGAGCACACGCACGAAGAAGCGCTCCGCGAAATCGGCGACGCGCGTGTAGGGAGCAAGCTCCTTGCTCCCCGTCGTGAGA
>DBFAZJ010000038.1:0-6491 GCA_048244295.1 Collinsella sp. | reverse complement strand
GCAAGCGCGCAGGCGCGGGTCAGCTTAAGGTCGATGCCGTAGGCTGCCAGGTACTCATCGTGGTGGCTCTTGATCAGACGGGCCACGCCGCCGCCGACGGTTCCCAGACCGATCAGACCGACGTTCACGGTGCGCAGGGGTTCGCTCATAGATAGCTCCTTCGTGCATCTTATG
The DNA here is from genome assembly GCA_048244295.1 of Collinsella sp. Lineage (GTDB taxonomy): Bacteria > Actinomycetota > Coriobacteriia > Coriobacteriales > Coriobacteriaceae > Collinsella. The sequence continues at coordinate 6,317 of DBFAZJ010000038.1, read as the reverse complement.
GATGGATTAACCGCTTAAAGGTTGAGTGCATTCTAGCGTGAACCGAGGGTGCGTGCTTGCTAGGCAACAGGAGTCGCACAAAACGGCACCCCCGAAACGCTGCGGAAACATTGGAAACATGCTCGCTACAAACGGAACTCCGTAACAAACTGTCAACGTTTGCGCCATAAGGTTTGCCCTGTACCGCAAGACGGCCGCACCGCGGCCAGCGAAAAGGGGGACACCATGTTCAACATCAACAGCACACTCAGCCGTAGGAAATTTCTCGCCGGCGCCGCGGCGCTCGGCAGTACCGTCGCACTCGCTGGTTGCTCGTCGGGTGGCTCGGACGGCGGCTCCGCCGATGACGGCAAGACCTTCAAGATCGGTGTCATCGGCCCTCTGACCGGCGCCGCGGCAACCTATGGCGTTTCGGCCGAGAAGGGTGCCAAGCTCGCCGCCAAGGATTTTTCGACCAAGGACCTCAAACTCTCGCTTAAGTCTGAGGACGACGTCGCTGACGGCGAGAAGGCCATCAACGCCTTCAATACCTTGTGCGACTGGGGCATGCAGGCGCTCGTCGGCCCCGTCACCACCGGTGCCGCCGTCGCTGTCTCGGGCGAGATCGCCGACGATATGCTCATGGTCACGCCTTCGGCCTCGTCGCTCGACGTTACCAAGGATAAGACCACGGTTTTCCAGGTTTGCTTCACCGATCCCACCATGGGCGCCAGCGCCGCGAAGTTCTTGGCCGAGAAGTACGCGGATGCCAAGATCGCCCTGTTCTACAACTCCGGCGATACGTATAGCTCGGGCGTTGCCGACGCTTTTGCCGAGCAGGCCAAGGCGTCCAAGCTCGACATCGTCGATACCGAGACCTTTAAGGACGACTCTTCCACGAGCTTTACCAACCAGCTCACCAAGGCCAAGGAGGCCGGCGCCACGCTCATCTTTGCGCCGATCTACTACACGCCGGCGTCCGTTTTGCTCAAGAACGCCAAGGACATGGGCTACGACATGACCCTCATGGGTACCGACGGCATGGACGGCCTGCTCTCTGTGGAAGGCTTCGATACCTCTCTTGCCGAGGGCGTACTGCTCATGACCCCGTTTTCGGCTGACGATGAGAAGAATGCCGACTTCGTCAAGGCCTATAAGGATGCCTACGACGAGACGCCCAACCAGTTTGCCGCCGACGCTTACGATTGCGTCCACGCAATCGTCGAGGCTATCGATAGGGCGGGGATTGACATTTCGGCCGACGGTGCCGACATTGCCGGCGACCTTGCCAAGGCCATGCGCAAGATCAAGATCGAGGGCCTGACAGGCGAGCTGACGTGGAATGACGAGGGCCAGGTCGAAAAGCCCGCCACAGCCTATGTGATTCAGGACGGCAAGTACATCGCCGCCTAAGTGCGCATAAAGCGCGACCGGTGAGGCCGTTTTATTCAGGGCAGGGACGCCTGTAACAGAACGGAAACATTACTTTCACACAATAAAGTGGCATTACTGCATAAAGTAATAGAAATACGCAGAATTATGGATAAATGGACAAATCCAAAGAAAAGTTGAAATAATCGCCACTTTCCTTAACTAAAGCGTCTAGTATTTTGCGAACGCCGAACACGGCGAAGGATGGCCTGTCGGGTAACCGAAACCCGACGAGATTTGAGAGGAGAGCCGCATGTCGAGCCTCACCGGTAAGTCATTGAACCCTGTTATGAATCGCAGGAGCGTTATCGCGAGCGCAGCAGGTCTGGGGGCGATGTCCATTCTAGCTGGTTGCTCCTCCAACGGCGGCGACAGCGGTTCCGCTTCGAGCGACGCTTCGTTTAAGATCGGTACCATCGGCCCGCTGACTGGCGCCAACGCGTCCTACGGCAAGTCCGTTACCCAGGGTGTCGAGCTTGGCTGCAAGGATTTCTCGACCAAGGAGCTGCCGCTTGCCAGCAAGGCCGAGGATGACCAGGCCGACGGCGAGAAGGCCGTCAACGCCTTCAACACCCTGCTCGACTGGGGCATGCAGGCCCTCGTCGGCCCGACCACCACGGGTGCGTCGGTCGCCGTTGCCGCCGAGTGCGGTAACGACCCCAAGACGTTCATGATCACCCCGTCCGCGTCCTCCGAGGACGTCACCGACGGCAAGGATTGCGTCTTCCAGGTTTGCTTCACCGACCCCAACCAGGGTGTCAACGCTGCCAAGTTCCTGGCGCAGAAGTATGCGGACGAGAAGTTCGTGCTGTTCTATAACTCCGGCGACGCCTATTCTTCGGGCATCGCAGATTCCTTTAAGGCCCAGGCCGCTGAGTCCAAGCTCGAGATTGTTGACGAGGAGACCTTTAAGGACGACTCCGCCACGAGCTTTACGAACCAGCTGACCAAGGCCAAGCAGGCCGGCGCCACCATGATCTTTGCGCCGATCTACTATACGCCGGCGTCCGTCCTGCTCAAGAACGCCAAGGACATGGGCTACGACGTCAAGATGATGGGCTGCGACGGCATGGACGGTATCCTGGGCGTTGAGGGCTTCGATACCTCTCTTGCTGAGGGTCTGCTGCTCATGACCCCGTTCTCCGCCGACGACGAGAAGAACGCCGACTTCGTTAACGCTTACAAGGATAAGTACGGCGATACCCCCGACCAGTTTGCCGCCGACGCCTACGACGGCGTGCACGCGGTGGCCGAGGCCGTCAAGGAGGCCGGTCTTGGTGTCGACGCCGATCCGACCGAGGTCGCCGAGAAGCTGTCCAAGGCTATGCTCAAGATTACCGTTGACGGTCTGACCGGCAAGCTCACCTGGAACGATAAGGGCCAGGTCCAGAAGGAGCCCACGGCGTACGTCATCACCGACGGCAAGTACGTACAGGCCTAATTGGCCGCCTTACATAGAGCGGTTTTGATCCCAAGCAGGGGAGGTTTTGGCCTTCCCTGCTTGCTTGGTATCTAGGGACAGTGTAACGTCCCTGTTTCATACATTAACTGGAAACCTATTCGAAAGGGGGATGTGGAACATGACGGTCTTTATCCAATACCTGGTCAACGGCCTGTCCATGGGTAGCGTCTACGCCATCATCGCGTTGGGCTACACCATGGTCTACGGTATCGCCAAGATGCTCAACTTCGCTCACGGCGATGTCATCATGGTCGGTGCCTATGTCTCGTTCTGCGCCACGTCGTATCTCGGCCTCCCGGGCTGGGCATCTGTAGTTCTCTCTTGTGTGGTCTGCACGGTTCTCGGTGTTCTCATTGAGGGTCTGGCCTATAAGCCGCTGCGCCAAGCAGGCCCGCTGGCCGTTCTGATCACGGCCATCGGCGTGTCTTACTTCCTGCAGAACGCCGCGCAGCTTCTGTGGGGCGCCACGCCCAAGAACTTCACTTCGCTCGTCACCTTCCCGGTGCCGGAGTTCTTGGCCAAGTTTAACGTAAGCGCCGTCTCGCTCGTCACCATCGTCGCCTGCCTGGTTATCATGGCCGGCCTGATGTTCTTTACAGGTAAGACCAAGATGGGCAAGGCCATGCGCGCCGTGTCCGAGGATAAGGCCGCCGCTCAGCTCATGGGCATCAACGTCAACCGCACCATCTCGATGACGTTCGCCATCGGCTCCGCCCTCGCTGCCATCGCCGGCGTGCTCCTGTGCTCCTACTCGCCGGTCCTGCAGCCCACCACGGGCGCCATGCCTGGCATCAAGGCCTTCGACGCTGCCGTTTTCGGCGGCATCGGCTCCATCCCCGGTGCCTTTGTCGGCGGCATTCTCATCGGCATCATCGAGGCGATGGCGCAGGCTTACATTTCCACGAGCCTTGCCAACTCCATCGTCTTTGGTGTTTTGATTATCGTCCTGCTCGTCAAGCCTGCCGGCCTCTTGGGCAAGTACGTCCCCGAGAAGGTGTAGGTGAGCGTTATGAAGTTTCTTAAAGACAAGCAGACGCGTCACGACTTTGTCACGTACGCCATGTGCGTTGTGGCGTTCGCCATCGTGTTCTTTATGCAGTCCAACCACATGATCCCGCGCATGATTGCCGGTCAGCTGGTTCCCATCACGGCCTATATCGTCATGGCCATCTCTCTTAACCTCGTCGTCGGCATTGCGGGCGACTTGTCGCTGGGCCACGCGGGCTTTATGAGCGTCGGTGCCTATACGGGCATCGTCACCGCCGTCGCGCTGGAGAGCACCGTTCCGTCCGATCCGATGCGTCTGATCATCAGCATTGTGGTCGGCGCTATCGCCGCTGCCATCTTGGGCTTCTTGATCGGTATCCCGGTCCTGCGCCTGAGCGGCGACTATCTGGCCATCGTGACCCTGGCTTTTGGCGAGATTATCAAAGAGGTCGTCACCTGCCTCATTGTGGGCGTCGATTCCCGCGGCCTGCATGTGATCTTTAACATCACGGGTAACTCCACGATCGACGACCTGCACCTGCTCGAGGACGGCACCGCCATCATCAAGGGCGCGCAGGGCGCATCGGGCGTGTCGACCTATTCGACCTTCCTTGCCGGCGCAATCCTGGTTATGGTCGCGCTCGTGATTGTGCTCAACCTGGTTCGCAGCCGTACCGGTCGTGCCATTATTGCCGTGCGCGACAACAAGATCGCTGCCGAGTCTGTGGGCATCTCCGTCACCCAGCACCGCATGATTGCCTTCGTGGTTTCCGCTGCCCTCGCCGGTGCTGCCGGAGCTCTGTTCGGCGGTAACTTCTCGCAGCTTTCCGCTACTAAGTTCGACTTCAACACGTCCATCCTCATCCTGGTGTTTGTGGTCCTGGGCGGTCTGGGCAATATGCGCGGCTCCGTCATCGCGGCGGCATTGCTCACGGTGCTTCCCGAGCTGCTCCGTCAGTTCTCGGACTACCGCATGCTCATCTACGCCATCGTGCTGATTCTGGTCATGATCTTTACCAACAACCCGCAGCTCAAGGCGTTCTTCGGTCGCGTCAAGGACCGCTTTGCATCCAAGAAGGAGGTGGCAGCCGATGCCCAGTAAGTTTGAGTTCAACAAGGGCAAGATGGTTCCGTATCCTTCTGGCGCCATCGTTCCCGACCGCGATCTGGGCCAGCGCCCGGCGCTCGAGTGCATCCACTTGGGCATTGAATTTGGCGGCCTTAAGGCAGTCGACGACTTTAGCCTGACCATCGGTAAGACCGAGATCGCCGGTCTGATCGGCCCCAACGGCGCTGGCAAGACCACGGTCTTCAACCTGCTCACCAAGGTGTACCAGCCCACGCACGGCACCATCCTGCTCGACGGCGAGGACACCTCGGGCAAGTCGGTCTATCAGGTCAACCGCATGGGCATTGCTCGTACCTTCCAGAACATTCGCCTGTTCAACACCATGACGGTGGAGGACAACGTCAAGGTCGGTCTGCACAATCAGGAGCGCTACTCCGGCTTTGAGGGCGTGCTGCGCCTGCCGACGTATTGGAAGCACGAGAAGGCCGCCCACGAGCGCGCCATGGAGCTGCTGTCCATTTTTGACATGGAGCACCTGGCAAATGAACAGGCCGGATCGCTGCCTTACGGCGCCCAACGTCGTCTGGAGATCGTCCGCGCGCTTGCCACCAACCCCAAGCTGCTGTTGCTCGACGAACCTGCCGCCGGCATGAACCCGTCCGAGACCGCAGAGCTCATGGCGAACATCGTCAAGATTCGCGACACCTTCGGCATCGCCATCATGCTTATCGAGCATGATATGTCGCTCGTCATGAACATCTGCGAAGGCATCTGCGTGCTCAACTTTGGTAAGGTCATCGCCAAGGGCACGGCCGAGGAGATCCAGAACAACGACGCCGTTATCGAGGCGTATCTGGGTAAGCAGGATAGGGGGGAGAACTAAATGGCAGAGCCGATGCTTTCCGTCTACAACATCAACGTCTGGTACGGCGCCATCCACGCCATCAAGGACATCTCCTTTAACGTTAACGAGGGCGAGATCGTGGCCTTGATCGGTGCCAACGGTGCCGGCAAGTCCACGACGCTCAAGACCGTCTCGGGCCTGCTGCGCTCCAAGACCGGCTCCATCAAGTTTATGGGCGAGGACATTACCCATACGCCCGCTGATAAGCTGGTTGGTAAGGGCCTGGCTCAGGTTCCCGAGGGTCGTCGCGCCTTTTTGCAGATGACGGTCGAGGAGAACCTGGAGATGGGTGCCTATACACAGCCCAAGTCCACAATTGCTCCGGGCCTGGAGCGCGTCTACGAGCAGTTCCCGCGCCTGAAGGAACGTCGTCGCCAGGTCGCCGGCACCCTTTCGGGCGGCGAGCAGCAGATGCTCGTTATGGGGCGCGCCCTTATGAGTAACCCCAAACTGCTTATGCTCGACGAACCTTCCATGGGTCTGGC
>DBFAZJ010000037.1:0-3697 GCA_048244295.1 Collinsella sp. | reverse complement strand
CGCGCCGTGGGGCACACGCTCGCCGTGCTCACGTCCTCAAACGTAATGTCCTCGCGCAGAGCCTGCAGAATCAGATCATCGACGACGAGCTTCATGGTAATGGGATTCATGGTCTACTCCTCCACGGCCTGCGTGCCGGCGGCACGGGCCAATTCATCGATTGCCAGGGTGTCGACGCTCAGGGCGCGATGACGGCCATCGAGCGCGGGATCGCCCGCCTGCTCCACGGCCAGCGACTCGCCGGTGCACATGTACCACGCGGCGCGACGACCCCAGACCAACGCCTCGAGCAGGCTGTTTGATGCAAGGCGGTTCTTGCCGTGCACGCCGTTGCAAGCCGTCTCGCCCGCGGCGTAGAGCTCGGGCATCGAGGTGCGGCCGTCCCTGTCTACCCACACGCCGCCCATAAAGTAGTGCTGCGTGGGCGTAACGGGAATGGGCTCGTCCAGGATGTCGCGACCGTCCTCAAGGCAGCGCGCGCGAATGTTGGCAAAATGCCCGGTCACCACGTCGCGCTCGACGGGGGCAAAGCTCAGCCACTCGTGCTCGGTGCCGTCCTGCTTCATCTGCTCGCGGATGGCGGCGGCGACCACATCGCGCGGCTGGAGCTCGTCGGTAAAGCGCTCGCCGGCGGCGTTGAGCAAAATCGCGCCCTCGCCGCGGCAGCTCTCGCTGATCAGGAAGGTGCGGCCCGGCTGTGGCGAGAACAGTCCCGTGGGGTGAATCTGCACGTAGTCCAGGTGCTCCATCTTAATGCCATGCTCCTGAGCAATGTAGCAGGCATCGCCCGTGAGCTGCGGGTAGTTGGTCGAATGGTCGTACACGCCGCCGATACCGCCCGTCGCCCACAGCGTGTGGCGGGCATGGATCTTAAACGGTTCGCCGGCATGCACGCCCTCGGCGGCATTTGTCAGCTCGTCGGCGGGACGAACCGAGTTGTCCTCGTCCACGGGAACGGCGACGACGCCGGTGCACACCGTGGCGCCGTCACGCTCGCCCGTTAGGATGTCGGTCATGGCCACGTGCTCCAAAATCTGCACGTTATCCAGCTTGCGAACGGCCTGGAGCAGCTTGGTCGTGATCTCCTTGCCCGTAATGTCGGCATGGAAGGCGATGCGCGGGCGGCTGTGCGCGCCCTCGCGGGTAAAGTCGAGACTGCCGTCGGCCTTGCGCTCAAAATCCACGCCCATCGCTAGCAGGTCGTTGATGACCGAGCGGCTCGAGCGAATCATGATGTCGACGCTCTCGCGGCGGTTCTCGTAGTGGCCGGCGTGCATGGTGTCCTCAAAGAAGGCATCGTAGTCCGAGCCTTCGGGCAGCACGCAAATGCCGCCCTGCGCGAGCATCGAATCGCACTCATCAACCGCGCCCTTGGAGAGCATGATCACGCGCGTGCTCGTCGGCAGATTGAGGGCCGCGTACAGACCCGCTACGCCGCAGCCGGCAATGACGACGTCGCACTCCATATCGGGGTATTGCTTGGTTTCCACAGGAATCCTCTCCCTTGAATGTGACATAAGGGACCGTCCCTCATGCAACATTGTTCTAGCGTGCTGCGTACTCGAGCATACGGTCGAGCGTGAGCTTGGCCCGGTCTGCTGCCTCGTCCGAGACGCCGATCTGTACCTCGCCCTCGCCCGTCTCCAGGCAGTGCACGAGCTTTTCGAGCGTGATGAGGTCCATGTTGACGCAGGTGGGCTGCACCGCGGGGAAGTAGAACTTCTTGCCAGTGCCCTGGCAGCGGCGCTCGAGCTCGTAGAGCACGCCGCGGACCGTCACGATAATGAACTCGCTCGCGTCGGACTCCTCGGCATACTTGATGATGCCGGCGGTGGAGCCGATGTAGTCGGCCTCGGCCAGAACGTCGGCCTTGCACTCAGGATGCGCCAGCACGAGCGCGTCGGGGTGGGCCTCCGTCGCGTCGACGATCTGCTCGACGGTGATGATGTGATGGCGCGGGCAGTAGCCGTTGTTGAGGATGACGTGCTTTTGCGGCACCTGCTCGGCTACGAAGCGTCCCAGGTTTTGGTCGGGAATGAACAGAATATGCTGCTGCGGCAGCTCGGACACGATCTTAACGGCGTTGGAACTGGTGACGCACACGTCGCTCCAGCTCTTGATCTCGACCGTGGAGTTGACGTAGCACACCACGGCCAGGTCGTCGCCGTACTCGGCGCGCGCCGCGTCGACCGTCTCGCGCTTGACCATGTGCGCCATGGGACAGTCCGCGCCCGGCTCGGGCAGCAGCACGGTCTTAGTGGGATTGAGCAGCTTGGCGCTCTCGCCCATAAACTCCACGCCGCACAACACGATGGTCTGCTGCGGCAGGCTTTTGGCGAGCTTTGCCAGGTAGAAGCTATCGCCGACGTAATCGGCAACGGCTTGGACCTCGGGCGCCACGTAATAGTGCGCCAGGATCACCGCGTCACGTTGGGTTTTTAGTTGCTGAATGGCCTCGACGAGCTCTGCGGGCACCAGTGCCGCACGCTCCGTTGCCGTCGTTGCCGATGCCAGGCCGGCCGCGATATCGCGTGCAAGCTCCGACGCATCCATGTTCGCGCTCTGTGCCATCAAGGCCCCTCTCTTTTGGCGAATCTTGGGGCTTTAGTATGACACCTAGGTTTACAGCTGACAAGACAGCTGTAAACCTAGGTGTCAAGTTGAAATAAAGATTCAATCATGTGGCAGGTCCATTTTCGAACTGGCAAGCTATGGATAGCCGAGTTCTCGATAGCGCAGGAGGCATCTTTCGCCACCGCAATACCGCTTGGCGCGAGTTGCACGCCGTGGGTCGCAAACGGTCCGCACCCCCGCAAGCGGCGCGTACCCGATGTGGCAAAATCGAACTACTTAAGGGGGCCGAATGCTCAAGATTATTGCCTGCGACGATGACGTCGCTTTTCTAGATAGACTGCACCGAATGATCGACCGTTGGTCGAGCGAGACGGGCACGGCGGTCGACGTTGCGCTCGTTACGCGTGGCGAGGACCTGCTGGCGCGCCATGCCGCGTCGCGCGCCGACATCATTCTGCTCGACATGATCATGCCGCTCGTCAACGGCATGGACACCGCACGCGAACTGCGCCAGGCCGACACCGCCGTGCGCCTGGTGTTTCTCACCTCATCGCCCGAGTTTGCACTGGAGTCCTACGAGGTCCGCGCCTTCGATTATCTGCTCAAGCCCGTGGCCTACGAGCGCCTGGCGCAGTTGCTCGACGAGCTTTCGAGCATGCGCCCGGCGGCAACCGACGAGCTCGTGATCAAAACGTCCTTTGGCTACCACGCCCTGCGCCTGTCCGACATCGAATATGCCGAGGCGCGCAACAAGCACGTGGTTTTCCACCTGCGCGACGGACGCGATATCGAGGCACTCGAGTCGTTCCGCAGCGTCGAGGACCGCTTGGAGCAAAACGCGGTCTTCTTTAAATGCCACCGCAGCTACCAGGTCAACCTGCGCAATATCGATCACTTTGACCGCACGGACATCGTCATGCGCTCGGGCGCGTGCATCCCGCTGTCGCGCAGCTGCAAGCAGGGATTCCAAGACGCCTACTTTGCAGTGCGCTTTGAGGGTGGGAGACACTGATGGTCTCCTCGGTCGAAATGGTCCTTTGGGCAATCCACCACGCCACGACGCTGCTCTTTGGCGTCTTTGCCTCGGCGGCGCTGTGCGGTGTCGAGATCAACCGGCGTCATG
>DBFAZJ010000036.1:0-8440 GCA_048244295.1 Collinsella sp. | reverse complement strand
ACCGGCTGCGGTGTTGATGGGGTTTTGCATCTTGACGCCGCCGAAATCGACGGCCATGTTCACGGTACCCACTAGAAGACCACCACCTTGGAAGCATCGAACACGGGGCCGCACATGCAAGCACCCTTCATACCGTCGACCGTCTCGACATTGCAGGTGTTGCAGGCGCCAAAGCCACAGCTCATCATGCGCTCGAGCGACACCTCGCAGTACGCACCGGCCTCGGCGGCAGCGGCGGCGACTTTCTTCATCATGACAGCGGGGCCGCAGCTGGCCACATAGTCGTAGCCGCCCTCGCCGAGCAGCTCGGCTGCCGGGTCGGTGCAAAAACCGTGCGTGCCCAGCGTGCCATCATCGGTGCAAACGTTGACCGTGGCGCCCAGCGCGCGGAACTCATCGACACCCACGGCCTTGGACGCGGTGCCAAAGCCCAGGCACACGTCGACGGCCACACCCTGCTCGGCAAGCTTGTCGGCAAGGCACAGCACGGGCGGAACACCGATGCCACCGGCGACGAGCAGGGCCTTCCTGGTGCCCTCGGGTACCATCCAGCCACGGCCACCGGGGCCCAGCAGGTTAGAGGTGGAGCCAGGGCCCATCTGGGACAAACGACGGGTATCGTCGCCCACGACGGCGTACCACAGCTCGACGGTGCCGGCCTCGGCGTCGGCGCGGTAGTAGCTCAGGGGCACGCGAAGCAGCGAGGACGCATCGCCGGGTACGGCGATGTTCACAAACTGACCGGGCTTGAGCGCACTTGCAAGCTTGGGGGCCGAGATGACGAGCGAGAAGACGCCGTCGGCAATCTCCCGGTTCGAGACGACCTCGAAGTCGTGCATGCGTGCAGTGGAAGGTGTGGGCATAAACGCTCCAATCCCCCATGCGGTTGCATGGTCCAAACGAATAGAAAGCGCGGCACCGCAAGGGCGCCGCGCACAAAAGCGATAAGGCTATGCTAGCAGATGCAGCCGTCGGCGAGCGTCTGCTTACCGCCGACAAACACATCGGTAGCACGACCGGTAAGCGTGCGGCCGGCAAAACCGGAGTTCTCGGCGCGCGACTCGTAACCGTCCTCGCCGACCGTCCAGGTGGCAGAGGGGTCGAACACGGTCAGGTCGGCAACGGAGCCCGCCTTGACCTGAACCTGGTCGAGGCCCAGGATCTCACGCGGCTTGATGGCCATGAGCTCGACCATACGGCCCATGCTCATCTTGCCCGTGTTGACCAGCTCGGTGAGTACGAGCGACAGCGAGGTCTCGAGGCCGATCATGCCAAAGGGCGCAAGCTCGAACTCGCGGGCCTTCTCCCACGGGGTGTGGGGAGCGTGATCGGTGACGATAGCGTCGACGGTGCCGTCGATGACGCCCTGACGGATGGCCTCGGCATCCTCCTCGGTACGCAGCGGCGGATTGACCTTGAGCGAGGTGTTGTAGGTCTCGTCCAGGTCGTTCTCGGTCAGGAACATGTGATGCGGGGTGGCCTCGCAGGTAACCTGAACGCCAGCGGCCTTACCGGCACGCACGATCTCCAGGCCATGGGCGGTGGAGATGTGCTGGATGTGCAGCTTGGCACCGGTCAGCTTGGCGATCTCGATGTCGCGGGCGATCTGGAGCTCCTCGCCGGCAGCCGGCCAACCCTCGAGAGCCAGGCGGGTCGAGACCTTGCCCTCATTGATCTGGCCGTGGCCGACCAGGTCCTCGTCCTGGCAGTGGCTCATAAAGACCTTGCCGAACATCTTGCCGTAGTCCATGCAGCGACGGAGCATGCCTGCGCCCTGCACGCCGCGACCGTCGTCGGTGAAGGCGACGGCGCCGTGGGCGACCATATCGCCCATCTCGGACATGGCCTCGCCCTTAAGACCGCGGGTCATGGCGCCCGACGGATAGACGCGGCAGTGGCCGACCTCGGCAGCGCGGGACTTGACAAACTCAACGACGGTACCGTTGTCGGTAACGGGGTCGGTGTTGGGCATGGCGCACACGCCGGTAAAGCCGCCCTTGGCAGCTGCGCGGGTGCCGCTCTCAATGTCCTCTTTGACCTCGTAGCCGGGCTCGCGCAGGTGGACGTGCATGTCCACCAGGCCGGGGACGAGGTACTTGCCGGAAAGGTCGCGGACCTCGGCTCCCTCGACGGCGAGATTCTCGCCGACCTCGGCGATCTTGTCGCTGTCAATCAGGACGTCAACGACACCGTCAAGCTCGACGGACGGGTCGACGACGTGGGCATTCTTAAGAAGCAAGGCCATTATCGGCACCTCCAAGCAGCAGATACAGGATAGCCATACGCACGCAGATACCGGCGTAGACCTGCTCCAGGATGACGGAGCGTTGCGGGTGGTCGGCCATATAGGAATCGAACTCGACGCCGCGGTTGATGGGGCCCGGGTGGCAGATAATCGCGTCGGGCTTCATGAGCTTCTCGCGGTCCTTGGTCAGACCGAAGAGCTTGTGGTACTCACGAATGGTCGGGAACGGGGCACCCTCGAGACGCTCCTGCTGCACGCGCAGCATGTAAACGACGTCCAGCTCGGGCAGGACGGAATCGAGGTCGCTCGTCACGTGGTCGCAGCCCAGGACCTCGGGCGCCGGCGGCAGCAGCGTGCCGGGGGCGACGGCGTAGGTCTCGCAGCCCATGATCTTAAGGGCGGGAATCAGCGAGCCGCAGACGCGGGAGTGCGCGATATCGCCGACGACGGCGACCTTCAGACCGTGGAAGTCACCCTTGTGCTCCCAGATGGTGTACAGGTCGAGCAGGGCCTGCGTGGGATGGTTGTGCTTGCCGTCGCCGGCGCAGATGACGCTCGCGGGCGAGTTCTGCGTGACGATGTAGGGAGCACCGGCGTGCTTATCGCGCACGACGATGCAGTCGATCTTATAGGCGTTGAGGGTCTCGACGGTGTCGACGAGGCTCTCGCCCTTGACCGTGGAGGTCGAGGAGCCGCCAAAGTTGAGGCTGTCGGCCGAAAGACGCTTCTCGGCGAGCTCGAAGGAGCTACGGGTGCGCGTCGAGGGCTCGTTGAACATGTTGACGATGGTCTTACCCTTGAGCGTGGGGACCTTCTTGATAGCTCGCTCGTTGACCTCGGAGAACGCCTTGGCGGTCTCGAGGATGAGCTTGATGTCCTCTTCGGAGTACTCGGTAATGTCGATCAGGTGCTTATGGTTGAACGCCACGGTACTACTCACCTCCCAGCGGCGCGGAGCCCACGTGGGAACCCGGCGCGACGTCGTTAATCTCGACGGCGGTGTGGCCGTCAACTTCCTTCATATATAGGTGCACGTTCTCCTCATGCGACGAGGGAACGTTCTTGCCGACAAAGTCCGGCGAGATGGGGAGCTCGCGGTGGCCGCGGTCAACGAGGACTGCCAGCTCAATGCGGCTCGGACGGCCCAGGTCCATGACGGCGTCGAGAGCGGCGCGGATGGTACGACCCGTATAGAGGATGTCGTCCACCAGCACGACGCGCTTGCCGTCGACGCTGAAGGGAATGTTGGTAGCGTGGATCGCGGGAGCGAAATTGGTCGCATAGTCATCGCGGTAGAAGCTGATGTCCAGGCTGCCGAGCGGAACGTCGACGCCCTCGATCTCCTTGATCTCCTCGGCGAGCTTCTTTGCCAGAAGGTCGCCGCGCGTGACGATGCCGACCAGAGCGAGGTCTTCACAGCCCTCGTTGCGCTCGAGAATCTCGTGCGCGATGCGGGTCATTGCTCGATTGACGGCGGTCTCGTCCATGATGACCGCCTTGGGGGAAGTCGTGCCCATCGATCTCCTTCCTCACATGTCTTGACTGCTGACACAGTCAAAAAAATAGATGCCCGACCGCTTAAAGCGGACCAGACACCCACAGGAAGGGCTGCTCTTTGGCAGCAATGTAATTCCATGTGGGTATCTCGTACCCCTTTAATGGTCAAGGGATAGTGTAGCCAACCTCGAGCTTAATTGCGAGCATAAATACAGAGCAATCCGTAAACGGAGCCCAATGCCCCATAAACCTATATATATTTGTGGGACGAGCTTGAAAACACACGCACGAGCTGGCATAATCCCCTCTGCTGCACGCAAATCGGATCTACGTCCAGGGCCGTGGCGTGAGCACTATCGCCAAAAGAGGAATATCTCTGTGTAGATTACGCACAGGGAGCTGCTTCTGTGCTATAGTTCAGGCTTGTTTGTTAACGCGACATGTTCGTTTGTCGCCCAAGGAGGGTCAGTTATGTCCAAAGTTTGCGAAGTTTGCGGTAAGCACCCCGTTGCCGGTCGCTCCATCAGCCACTCTCACCGCGTCACCAACCGTAAGTTCCGCCCCAACATCCAGCGCGTCTACGTCGTCGTCGATGGTCACCGTCGCAAGATGAACGTTTGCTCCACCTGCCTCAAGTCTGGCAAGGTTGCGCGCTCCTAAATAAGGTCTTACCAACAAGTACCTCGGACTCTCCGGGTCAAAGACCTCGCGTTCACATAGAACTTACCAAAGGCGCCCTCCATTACGGAGGGCGCCTTTTTGCACTCATTGGGGACAGACTTATATGAGGGTTTGCAGATGTCAAAGGGATCATAGCCCAGCTGGTATGCCTTGTAACTAACGGTACGCCTCGAGCGAGTCGGACGCACCTTACACGGGATTGAAATGGATGTAATCGAGTAGCTGCACCGCCTGTGTGTCCGACTCAACCGCGACCAGCGAATAGCGATCATCAAACAGATGTCCCGTTTTCCCATTGAAATACTCATGAGAGTCTGTACCCAATGAGCGGGGCGATGCAGCAGGCAGATAGTTTTAGTTAAAACGCTTCAGTTTATTGAAGCGTTTTAGTGTGCCTTTTACAGGAATCTTACCGTTCGCCGAATAATTTCTTGCTATCATGCAAGGCGTAGGGTAAATCTCCGATCGCAAGGAGACACAAATGGTGAAAAAGTCACCGGAAAACACTACTCCCGCAATTGTGGACAACGTAGAGGCGCTTGAGGCCAAGCTCGCTCAGATGCGAGAGGCCCAGGCGCTTTTTGCTACGTACACGCAGGAGCAGGTCGACAAGATCTTCTATGAGGCCGCCATGGCCGCCAACAAGGCTCGTATCCCGTTGGCGAAAATGGCCATCGAGGAGACCGGCCGCGGCGTTCTTGAGGACAAGGTCATCAAGAACCACTACGCCGCAGAGTACATCTACAACGCTTACAAGAACACCAAGACCTGTGGTGTCCTGGAGCGCGACGAGGCTTACGGCATCACCAAGATCGCCGAGCCCATCGGCATCGTGGGCGCCGTCATCCCGACGACCAACCCCACCTCCACCGCAATCTTCAAGACGCTGATCAGCCTGAAGACCCGCAACGCCATCATCATCTCCCCGCACCCGGCTGCCGCCAAGTGCACCATCGCCGCCGCCAAGCTCGTGCTTGACGCCGCCGTCAAGGCTGGTGCCCCCGAGGGCATCATCGGCTGGGTCGATGTCCCCTCCATCGAGCTGACCAACATGGTCATGCGCGACGTCGACATCATCCTCGCCACCGGTGGCCCGGGCATGGTCAAGGCCGCTTACTCCTCGGGCAAGCCCGCCCTGGGCGTTGGCGCCGGTAACACCCCGGTCGTCATCGACGACACCGCCGACGTGCTGCTCGCCGTCAACTCCATCATCCACTCCAAGACCTTCGACAACGGCATGATCTGCGCTTCCGAGCAGTCCGTGACCGTCATCGACAGCATCTATGACCAGGTTAAGGCCGAGTTCCAGAAGCGCGGCTGCTACTTCGTCAAGCAGGGTGCCGAGATGGAGGCCCTGCGTGCCGCCATGTTCAAGAACGGCGCTCTCGATCACCGCATCCCCGGCATGGCCGCTGCCAAGATCGCCGAGCTCGCCGGCATCGAGGTTCCCGCCAAGACCAAGATCCTGATCGCCGAGGTCACCTCCACCGACCCCGCCAAGGAGGAGTTCTCCCACGAGAAGCTCTCCCCGGTCCTGGCCATGTACCACGCCAAGGACTTCCAGGAGGCCGTCGACAAGGCCGAGCACCTCGTGCTCGCCGGTGGCCCGGGCCACACCGCCTCTCTGTACGTGCACCCCGCCCAGGCCGAGAAGATCAGCCTGTTCGAGCACGTCATGAAGGCCTGCCGTATCGTCATCAACACCCCGTCCTCGCACGGCGGCATCGGTGACCTGTACAACTTTGGCATGAAGCCGTCTCTGACCCTGGGCTGCGGCTCCTGGGGCGGCAACTCCGTCTCCGAGAACGTTGGGGTGAAGCACTTGATCAACGTTAAGACTGTGGCCGAGCGCCGTGAGAACATGCTGTGGTTCCGCGCTCCCGAGAAGGTCTACTTCAAGAAGGGTTCCACGCCCGTCGCCCTCGACGAGCTGGGCAACGTCATGGGCAAGAAGCGCGCCTTCATCGTCACCGACCAGTTCCTCTTCAAGAATGGCAACACCCGCGCCATCGAGGCCAAGCTCGACGAGATGGGCATCGCCCACGACTGCTTCTACGACGTCGAGCCCGATCCGTCGCTGCAGTGCGCACGTCGCGGCGCCAAGCAGATGGCTCTCTTTGAGCCGGACGTCATCATCGCCGTCGGCGGTGGCTCCGCTATGGACGCCGGCAAGATCATGTGGATGATGTACGAGCACCCCGAGTGCAAGTTTGAGGACATGGCCATGGACTTCATGGACATCCGCAAGCGTATCTTCACCTTCCCCGAGATGGGCAAGAAGGCCTACTTCGTCGCCGTCCCGACCTCTTCGGGTACCGGTTCCGAATGCACGCCGTTCGCCATCATCACCGACAAGGAGACCGGCATCAAGTGGCCGCTCGCCGACTACGCGCTGCTCCCCAACATGGCTATCGTCGACGCCGACAACTGCATGACCGCACCGCGCGGCCTGACCGCTGCCTCCGGCATCGACGTCATGACCCACGCCATCGAGTCCTACGTCTCCATCATGGCTTCCGACTACACCAAGGGCCTCTCCGAGCGCGCTGCCAAGCTCGTCTTTGAGAACCTGCCCTCCAGCTTCACGAACGGCGCCAAGGACCCGCACGCCCGCGAGGAGATGCACAACGCCTCCTGCATGGCCGGTATGGCCTTCGCCAACGCCTTCCTGGGCCTCAACCACTCCATGGCTCACAAGCTCGGCGCTTTCCATCACCTGCCCCACGGCATCGCTAACGCCGTCATCCTGACCCGCGTCATGCGCTACAACGCCGCCGAGGCTCCCGTCAAGATGGGTACCTTCTCCCAGTATCCTTACCCCAACGCGCTGCACAACTACGCCGAGATGGCCAAGTACTGCGGCATCGAGGGCAAGGACGACAAGGAGGTCTTCGAGAACTTCATCACGAAGCTCGAGGAGCTCAAGGACTTCATCGGTGTCAAGAAGACCATCGCCGACTACGGTGTTGACGAGCAGTACTTCCTCGACACCCTCGACGAAATGACCGAGCAGGCATTCAACGACCAGTGCACCGGCGCCAACCCGCGCTACCCGCTCATGAGCGAGATCAAGGAGCTCTACCTGGACGCCTACTACGGCCGCGAGCCCCAGGATTACGCCGTCTGCTAGTTTTAGCACGGTTTTTAACGGCGGGGGTGCACGGGTGTTTCACACACCCCCGCCGTCGCTTCTATCGCATCGTTGAAAGGATGCAACCATGCTGCTACCCGATTCCAAGACCGAGCTCGTCCGCCGTGGCAACAAGGTCGTTTACGACCTGGGCGACAAGATTGTCAAGGTCTTTAACGAGACCAAGCCTGTCTCCGACGTGTTCAACGAGGCTTTGAATCTTGCCCGCATCAATGAGTGCGGCATCCGCAGCCCCAAGGCGCTCGAGGTTTCCCAGCTCGAGAACGCCAACGGCTGGGCGCTCGTGACCGAGAAGGTTCCGGGCACCACCCTTGCCGAGAAGATGACTGCCGAGCCCCAGCGCTTTGGTGAGTACCTCGAGATGTTCGTCGACCTCCAGATCGAGATCCACGGCTACACCTCCCCGCTGCTCAACCGTCAGCGCGACAAGTACGCCCGCATGATCGACAGCCTTGATCAGCTCAATGCCACCACGCGCTACAACCTTCAGGAGCGTCTGGACGGCATGACCAAGGAGTTCAAGGTCTGCCACGGCGACTTCAACCCCTCCAACGTCATCGTCGGCGACGACGGCCAGCTCTATGTGTGCGACTGGGCACACGCCACCCAGGGCTCCCCTGCTGCCGACGTTGCCACCACCTACCTGCTCTTTGCCCTCAACAGCAAGGATCAGGCTGAGGCCTACCTGGAGCTCTACTGCGACCGCGCCGACATGCCCATGCAGGTCGTGCGTCAGTGGACGAGCATCGTCGCCGCTTCCGAGCTCGCTCGTAAGCGCAACGTGAACGATGAGTTCCTGAAGAACTGGATCGACGTCGTCGATTATCAGTAATATCTGAGCGATTTATTTCGCATCGGAGGCACAA
>DBFAZJ010000035.1:0-23457 GCA_048244295.1 Collinsella sp. | reverse complement strand
ATTCAAACCTCCGAAATAAACTAATGCCCGAGAACAAAAACGAATTGCTCTCGGGTATTTTCTTTCTAGCTTGAAAAAGTGCTGCATGTCAATGCTGGTCTAACAGAGCCAATATTAAACATTGTGAGAGTTATGCCCCCTATACGAAGGCGCACCGGCTGCTCGTTTCTTATTCTCGAGAGCTTTCAGGTCTGCCTGGATTTTCGAGGTCGAAGGGGTGGAATGATCAATCGAGCGTTTTCCCTCTTCGAGCGTCTCCGGGGTATATTGAATGAGAATATCGGCCCCTATCTCGTGCATTCTCGCGTCAAAGGAACATTGGCACTTCCGCAGGACTTCATCGAAGAATCGAAAGTTACCTTGAGTCTGCGCAATCTCCATCCAACTCTTGTATTCGTCCGCATGCGTTTCGTCAATGACGATAAGGTCCACCCCGTTCTCGATGCACTGCTTCATCATGATGAGTCGACCGATTCGCCCGTTGCCGTCTTGGAACGGATGCAGGTGCTCGAACCTTGCGTGAAAACGGGAGATCGACTCGAAGTCCTTTGGGTTGCTCTCCCATTCGGCGAGCAGTGCCGGTATGGCGGTCGGAATGTCGCTCGGAAGGGCAACCTGCACCGAGCTGTTCCTAATACGGTTCGGAATGTACTTGAAATGCCCGCTTTCCCCGTTGGCCGCCATGGTTGTCCCCTTGTGAAGGATCGTCTCGAATTCAATGAGGAGCTCCGGCGTCAGCTCGACTCCGAGCGTGTCGACCATTCGATCGAACATCCTGAAGGAATTCTTGGTCTCAATGATGTCGTCAAAGTCGTGGTCTCCCGTAACCTTATTCCGTGCATAGAGCGTCTCGATCTGATCGAGCGTAAAGGTGGATCCCTCGATCTTGTTCGAGTGGTAGAGGAATTCCGGAAGGATGACCTCATAGGCAGAGTTCGGCGCCGCCTTCAGTGTCTGCATCTTGTTTAGAGAGATAATCATTGCGCATCCTTCGTAATCTGTATATCAATCACTGTCGTTTCTATATTCTAGGATAATTGAATAAGCGATAGTATCTTTGTAATTCCCCAGCAGGACATACGACCCCAAATGCCTTACAACGGACGTAGAAGAGACCCTTTCGGCGCAACGTCATCGAAGGCGGTTGCGACTTGGCCGCCACAGTTAAAGACGAGTTAGACGTTGGCTAGATTCTCCCACGGCCATCGCGACAAGCTGGTTCTAACGAACTTCTTCTGGTTTACAGTCGCGGCATGTTCTTGTAGACGCCCTGGCGATGACCGACCCTCACGACCTCGATGACGGCTTTCCCGTCCTCGATCCTTGCCAGGATGCGGTAGACACCGACGCGCCAGCGCCAACCGGAATCGGTGCCCTGAAGCTGTTTTCCATTCGGTGCGCGGCACGGGTCCTCGCATCCGTCAAGGTGCTCCTGAACCCAGGACAGGATTATGAGCCGCTGCTTCTTAGGGATGTTGAGGAGTTGCTTGGTCGCCGCCTTAGACCATTCGACGCTGAAGCTCACTCGGTCTCCATTGCCATACGCATGACGTCATCCATCGAGTAGCGGGTGCCGTCGTCCTCCATCAGCGCCTCGTTGTATGCCTTGATGTCGGCAGCCTCCTCGACCTTTTCGAGGGCGGCGCTCCTCACGAATTCGGAAAAGGACATGCCGAGGACGCTCGCATAGGACTGGATCCAGTCCTTCTCACACTCGTCGAACCTGATGGCGGTCGCACCCATGGCCATAGCTACTCCAATCAACGTACTACACTGTAGCACGTTCATTATACCCATTCGGCATGGGATCGGTCTCACAAAGGTGTTCAGAATGAGTATGCGGTTCCCCAGCAGGACAAGTGCCTCCAAATGCCCCACAACGGCCGTAAAAGAGATGCCCCTTACCGGAAGAAGGGCTTAGTTTCTTGTTTTTGCGACCTTCATAGGGTATAAGTGGTTTAAGGTAATCAGCACCGTCAATGCGCCGTTATTGAAGGCGCCCATCAGTCCGCGATAGGGATTTAAGGAGACGGTGCCATGCCGAATGAATCATTCCGCTACTCAAAGCAAATATCGGACCAGGGCCGAGAACGCTCTGTCGAAGTACGCCGGGAGCGTGCCGCCCTCAAGGAGCGCCTCAAGGCGGGGGAGATCGGTCCAGTCGACGTCCTCAACGATGAGGGTAGCGTCGCAGCTAAAATCAGAATGTTCGCATTCCTCAAGAACTGCCCCGGCGTTGGGTCGGCGGGGGCCAGGACGCTCCTTCGTGCGCTGGGGCTGTCCGAGACCAAGACGATCCGCTCCCTGGGGCCCGTACAGAAGGCGCGCATAGTGACTGCACTGGAGATGGTCCGCGCCGGCGTCCGGGTCGATCGCGTGGCCGAGATCATCATGTCCGAACGGTAAAATACAATCCGATAGGGGATTAGAGAAAGGCAACATCATGGATGAGAACAACCTCAACGATCAAGACGGCCAGGGCCGGGACCCGAACCTCGTTCCCGATGGAGGCGGCAGCGGCAAGATGCCCCTGAAGCGCAAGGTCGCCATCGGCGCAACGGTCGCGCTCGTCGTCGCGGGGCTCGGGCTCGGCGGTGCATGGGCGACCGGCGCCTTCGCCCCAAAGTCCGAGATCACCAAGATCGAGGCCGATGGCGACAGCGGCAAGAAACAGGTCTCCGAGAAGACGGAGCCAGCGGTGGATTGGACCGTAAAGATCGGGGCCGAGGGCGTGACTGCCGACTCCTCGCCCCTGATCACCCGCTACGTCTGCACCGACGGCGCCGACAAGGGCGTCGAGTTCTACCATGCCACATCCGCATCCGACGCCATCGAGGGCAAGGACAGCGTCCAGCTGACCGAGGGCACCTGGGAGATCACCGCGATTCCCATCATCAACCCCGACGGCTCAATCACCACGCCCGCAGGCGGCGGCGAGCAGGCCGTTTCCGGCGCCTCGAAGGACTCCGGCTCCACCGAGTTCACCGGCGAGACGAAGCCGGCCGGGAACGTGACCCAGGATGACATCGACAAGGTCCTCGACAAGGTGAACGAGGCGGTCTCCAAGGGCGACGGCACCCTCACGGGGGATGCCGGCAAGGACGTGGTGAACAAGGTCACGGACAACGCCTCCAAGGCACCTGCCGCCGACAAGGAGAAGGTCGAGGAGAAGAAGGACGCAGCGGCCGACAGCGCCGTGAAGGCCGAGGACAAGAAGACCGATGCGGCGAAGCCTTCCACGGGCTCCGGCCCCGCACCGTCAAAATCCGACTCCAAGCCATCTTCCGGCTCATCCAACAAGCCGTCCCATGAGCATACATGGCAGGCGCAGTACCGCAGCGACCCCGTATACGAGACTCGCACTCGAACTGTTGTAGACCAAGACGCATGGGATGAGACCGTTAATGCAAACTATGATGAATTTAGATTCTCTGATGGCTATGTAACGACTTCTCTCGCAGATGCTATTAACCATCAGGATAATACCGGGTGCTCTTACTCTATTTACACACCACAAGTAACTATTCACCATGACGCCGTTACGCATCAGGAGACATATCAGGTGCAGACTGGAACCAAACAGGTTCTCACCGGCTACCGCTGCTCCGGGTGTGGTGCAACGAAATAGGTCTAAATGGAACAGACAGGCCCTTGGGAATAGATTTGAAATTGCTCTACGCTATATCGCTATTCGGTCGTTTATACTTCGCATTGCTTTTGATTGTGCGGCCGGGGTACTTCGGGAAGAGGACATACCTATATAGGGGAGTCGGGTTATTCGTGCTGTTTGGTGCACTCCTGCGCCTGGCTCGCGATATCCTGCCATATCTTGTCGGCCTGACATAGACTTTCCTCGCCCAGTCCACACGTTTCACATCTGATTCAATGGGAAATGATTTTTTGTATCCAAAGCCCTCTATCACGAGGTGATGTATATGGCTCAGGCCTTGCCAGAAAAACCATCTGAGGAATCGGTATGGATGGACAGGGCGCCCGTCAAATGCGATCATTCTGTCCCAAAGGCGGTGTTCAGCGGAGATAGCCAGGGTGTGGAATTGGATGTATCGCTGGCCGACCTGCAGACCACCTCTCATCTCGACTCATCCTATTCCGAGTGCGTTCGACTGGCTATGCGTCAGGCCGAGGCGCAGGAATACGGATTGGCCGAAGACGATTCCGGGGATGACCCGATAAGGATACCGGACGATATACTTGCTGAAATGGGCATCAGCCCGGATGAAGTCGGGCAATGAGTCGATTCCTGGTGAACCTTCGCGGCTCCTCATGGGCACCTCGTCTCGTTTAGGATGAGATGTCCTTTTGGTTCGCTGTGACTCAAGAAGATAGAAGATTCGATAATTTCTGTTATGAAAGAAGGGTCCCGCTCATTCGAGCGGGACCCTTCTGCTTTATCGCGGATATGCGTTAGATCTTGCGCTTGCGGAAGAACAGGAAAATGCCGGCGATACAGGCCGCGATTCCGGCGGCAATTGCCGCGTAGAGGATCCAGTTGCCGGTCTGCTCGAGGTTCTTACCCTCGGGGGTGTTCTCGATGTCGATGGTCTGGTCGGTGTCCTCAAGGTCGGTCTCCTTGGAGATCTCCTTGCCGTCCGTTTCGCGTTGCAGGCTCTCGAAAACAACTGCCTGCTGCCCCGCAACATCGGAGGCCTTGAACACCATGGGAACGTCCACGTCGAGGTCTGAGACGGTGGGGGTGAACCGCACCTGCCCGTTGGCGATGACCTCATAGGTGCCCAGCGTCGAGTCCTTACTTGTCGATACGGTTTCGGTTGCCGTACTGTCGCCCTCGGCCTTGTTGCCCTTATCGGAGGACACGAGCTTCACCTGGCCGCCGCTCAGCTTCGTCACGATGTCGGCCGCATCTTTCGTCGCTCCCGGCACGGTGAGCGTGTAGGTCCCGTCATCGTTCTTGGTGAGCTTGGCGCCCTCGGGGATGTTGACGAAAGAGCCCGTTCCGGTGACGTCGACGAGGGCCTTGGAGAGGTCCGTTCCGGAGGCGTCGGTATCGGATCCCTTCTGGATGCCGTTGCCGGCAAGGGTCGAGACGTCCTTCACGTCCGTGAGCGTGAGCTGCGTGCCGTCGGCCTTCTTGTTGATAGAGGCCGTGAGGGTGTAGCTCTGACCTGGGCGTAGGCCCTTGAGGTGGACGGTATCGACGATTGCGACCTCGTCCTCGGGCTTAACCACCTTGCTGCCCTGGATTGTGGCCGCGGTGGTCTTGAGGCTCGGGGAGACCTCGACTGTCTGGTCCTTGTCCGTCGGGTCCTCGTGCGAGCCGATGAGGGTAGCGTCGACGAACAGCTTCTCGAATACTACGGTCTTCGTACCGCCAAGCTCGCTCGCATCGAAGGTAAAGGTCACATCCTGTGTCCCGTCCTGGGCCTGCGGGGTGAACTTGGCCGAGGCGGCGATCTCCTTGCCGTCCGCGCCTTTCAGCGCCTCGCCGGTCTCGGCGTCCATGAGGGTGCCCTGGAGTTCGTATTCGGTGCCGGGGACGAGGCCGGTGTACTTGACGGTGTCGACGATGGTGGCCTTGCCGTCAGCAGTGACTTCCTTGTCACCGTCCGCGCCATCGGCTGCCGACGTCTTGATCTCGGGCGGGACGACCTCGACGGTCTGCCCCTCGTCGGCCAGGTCCTCGTGACGTGCGATTACGTTGCCGTCCGCCTCGAGCTTCTCGAACACGACGAGCTTCTTGTTGGAAAGGGTCGAGGTGTCGACTGAGAACGTGACCTTAACCTTGCCCTCGTTGTCCTCGGGCTCGAAGGTCGTGGATGCCGTTACGGTGTTGCCCTCTGCATCCTTCAGGGGCTCGCCGGTCGCTGCGTCCATCATTGTTCCGGTAACGGTGTACTCACGGCCCGTGGCGAGGTTCTTGTAGGAGACCTCGTCCTCGACGGTCACGGCCTTGCCGACGCCGATGGACTTGTCGCCGTCCGCCGCATCGGTCGCGGTTGTGCCGATCTCGACGGGCAGGAACTCGACCGTCTGGTCCTCGTCCTCGGGGTCCTCATGGGTTGCCTGAATCTTGCCGTCCAGATAGAGGCGCTCGAAGACGACGGCCTTATGGCCACCGAGAAGCGTGGCGTCGAACTTGAACTTGACCTTCTGCTTGCCACTGGATGCCTTGGGGGTGAACTTGGCCGTGGCGGCGATCTCCTTGCCGTCCATACCCTTCAGGGCCTCTCCGGTCTCGGCATCCATGAGGGTGCCCTGGAGCTCGTACTCGGTGCCCTTCTTGAGGCCCTTGTACGATACGGAGTCGACGATCTCGGCCTGGTTCGAGGCCAGGAGCTTATGGTCCCCGTCGGCCCCGTCGGTCGCGGTGGTGCCGATCTCGATGGGATTATCGTCCACCGTGCCGCGGTCGATCGTGTAGGCGTCGCGGCTCACGGCCACCTCGAACTTGACGAGGTTGAGGCTGTCGTTTGCTGAGCAGCGGAGCTCCTCGAAGGTGTAGGTGTCATATGGCAGCGCGCCCTTGGAGTCGTCTGCCGTGGTCTGGGCGTCCTTCGAGCCGGAGAACCACAGGCCGTTGTCGATGGAGAGTTTCGACTCGTCGATGCTGCCATCGGCGTTCAGGGCGGCGTCGTTGCCGTTGGTGTTCTGGGTATGCGGGCAGGCGGAGGCCTCGGTCGTGAGGATGCCGTTCACGTCGGTGATCACGATGTGGCTCTCGCCCGTGGTCTTGGACGTGATCTTGAACGGGACGCCCGCGAGACCGGTCATATCCTCGCCATGCACCTTGTTGAAGGCGATGTCCCCGCGCTTCACCTGCTCGCGCACGGTGGGGGCGTCCTCGCTGGGCTCAACGAAGGTGGTTACACGCTCTGTCGTTGTATTAGATGTAATTTGCTGGATATGAATAGAATTATCCGACAGAAGATATCCGCTGGGTGCCTTTGTCTCCTGGACAGTTACGGTGCCAATTGGGAGGGTGATGTTCCCATTTGTGCTCGTATAGAAGCTATCGCCGGAAACAAAATATTTGTCTTTATCAAGGGTAACGCGCGCAAGAGAAGTGCGGCCATTCTCATCCGTTTTCAGAACCCATGTCCTTGTGGCCTTCTCGGGCAGGTTCTCCTGGGTGTAGAAGCCGTCGTAGTACCTGACGGTGAACTCCGCGCCCGCGAGCGTGCCGGCACCGAGCGGGGAGGCCTTGCCCGTCTCGGCGTCGACTTTGGCAACGAGCATGTCGGCAGGGTCGTTCTGGGGCGCGTCGGTCACGTTCACGGTGGCCGTCTGGCCGCCCGATACGTTCACCTGGTGGATCCCCCCATCAAGCGCATAGGACTTGCCTGCTTGGGTCTCCTTGACGTAGTAGGTGCCCGGGGCGATATCGATTACGTTGGAGTCGCCGGAGGCGTTACAGGTGAGCGTTCCCACCTGCTGGGTGCAGACGGAGTCGGAATAGACGCCGTAGGTCGCGCCGTCGAGCGAATAGCACGGGTTGTTGTCGGAGATGCCGGGGTTGGAGCTCGCCTTCTTGAGCTTCAGCTTGCCCTTGTTGTGGAAGGTGATGAGGCACTGGGTACCGGTGCCGTAGTTGACCAGGTAGATCGTGTCCTTGAAGGACTGGGGTGCGGGTCCCGGCAGGTTCTTGTCAAGATTTGCAAGGAACGTGCCCGCGTTGATATTGCCGTTGTAATAGAGAATGGTCTTGTAGCACCAGTTGCGGAACTCGGCGGTCGTGCCCTGCATGCCGTACTGACTGGAGCTCTTCGAGAGTGCCGAGAGGGCAATGTGCTGGATGGCAAGCATCTTGCTATAGTCCAGCGGCGTGCCGTCGTACCAGTTGAAGCTCCAAAGGCCCTTCGCCTTCGCCTCCTCGAAGCCTGGCCCCGTGGGACCGTAGTAGAGGACCCTCGCCATACCGTCGAGACGGTCTATCTTGGTCTGCTCGCCTCCACCTCCTGAATAGCATTTAGTCCAGTCGCTTTCGATCGGAAGCTGCGCCTGGGCCGTTGAGGCGTCCAGCGGATGGCGCTTCGCCGGGTCGAGGCAGATCGCCGGCGTGCCCTCCGAGGTCGTCGAGTTATACATGTAGAAGCCGCCGTAGCTCACGCGCTCACCGCGCGTGATCGTCTCGGACGATGCGGCATATGCTGCGGTCGGAGCCGGCACGATTGATAGCACCTGGCTCGCGATGAGCACCGCACCGGTGCCGATGGCCGCGCCTTTCTTGAGACGGGCGCCGATGCGGCGGAAGAGCCTGCCGGCGCACTCCTTCATCTTTCCTCCAGGTCGCATGACTGCTCCATTCTCTCGGTTACCGGAGAGGGGACGCGGGTTTCGGGCTGCGTTTATGGGTATGCGTCCCCATGGTCTAACGTACCGCCGGCACCGGCGCTATGCCTGCCGATTTGGTGCCACGGGGTGACAGTTCGCGCCTGCGGTGCTTATTGGACCTATCGTTTTCACACTACCGTGAGAGGTGTCCGCGCTGCGCGCTCGGAACAAGTGTTCAGGTGAGTTCGGATCCGGTGAGGCTGCTTGTAGTAAACCGAACAGTACAGATTTCCGGTCGGCCTTTTGACGACGCGAATACAATGGCGCGCATGCGCCCTCGTCAACGAGTTACCGGAGGAAATTATATGTTTGAAACCGATCCCAACATGGGCGCCGATTTAGCGCGCCGCGAGATGTCTGTCCGCGAATTCCTCGAGAGCGCCACCGCGGTGGGGGAGCTGGTCGTTGTCACGTGCGGTGGATGGCCCGTCTGCACCGTGCATATCGACAATGAGGACAGCTTTCGCATGCCCGCCGATATCGCACATCGGAAGGTGCTGAATTCTAGATTCGGATCGATCAAGGTCACAACTCGTGAACCGTTGCCCATGGACGTCCCCGTCCGCTTTGTTGACTGCTAAGACGAGCGACAGGATTGAAGAATTCTTCTGGAACCAAGGCATGGGATGACAGGGTGGAGATACAGGCGTTTGTATAGCGTAAACACTGCGGCAAGCGTTCATCGACGCATAGCAAAGAGCCGCTCGATAAGAACGGCCCGACGAATGCCTGGAGCTAAATCCGACGAGTGCGGACAGTCTTACTATCAGAACTGGTTGTAGTTCTGTTCTTATTAGCGGCGGCAAGATTGGACTTCAGCGATTTCGTGGATGGGCCGACGAAGCCGGCGTCCTCATCGAAATTCGGCCTCTCTACACCAAGCTCACCAAGAAGGTTGTCCGAAAGTGACCGTTCGGTGAGGATTGGCGCTACCGTGGAAGCGAAATCTACCTGCATATCCTCGGCGTAAGTCAGAAGGGGGGCGGCCTTTCCTGCCCTGAACTCATCGAGAGCGTCGTAGTAGGTATCTTTGGAGACGTCCGTCACGATAAACGGGACGAGGCCGGCGCGTAGGCACTCTCTAAAGGCAATTGCCCTTCCGACCCTGCCGTTGCCGTCCGGGAAGGGGTGGATTGTCTCGAACCGCACGTGGAACCTAACGATATTCTCCAGGGACGGCTGATACTTGTTGTATTCGTAAACAAGGCGGTCGATCAACGCGGGAACCTCCTCCGGTCGCGCCGTGATGACGCTTCCCACTCCGTTCCCCAAGACCTTCCATTGGCCGGGTACGTCCATCACTCCGTCCATGAGTTGCAGGTGGATCTCCTTGATGAGCTCGGGGGTGAGCTCCCTGTCCAGTGAATCGAAAAGGAAATCGAACATTTTCGTATGGTTTGCGGTTTCGCGGACATTTCCCGGGGTGGTAGAGTCCGCGAGGACGGTATCTCTGGTTTCGAAAATCGTCCTTGTCTGCCATTCGGTGAGAGAGCTGCCCTCGATCCTCTCATGGTTGAACACGAAAGAGACGATGGACGTCTCATACACGCCGTTCGGGATGGAGTTCTCGCGCTCGAACCCGACCTGATCGATATAACTTTGGACAAAATGCCGCTGCAGCTCCGGGCTCAGGGACCTATTCGCATGTGGGCTATCGGCGGGCTTCCTATCTTTATTTGCCCTAGCCAGCAAATTAAATAATTTGTTCAACATTTTTCTGCATACTCCGATAGACGCACCGATTCCTTACGACATTTTACCCCAGGATAGCAGTCGCCCACGACCGATCCTGTCACCCAATGGCACCAAACCACCCGGCACTATGCGTGTTGTCGATTTACGCTTTTGATGGGGCCGAATGCCCGCAAGCAACCATGGGCTTGTGGCGGGCTGGTCGCCACAAGGCCCCGAGTAACTGATGGCAACCGTAGTTCCTTTGGAGGATATCGAGTGCTAGATAACCTTTCTCTTATGGGGCCGGATGAGGAGGAGCTCTCCCTCTCGGCGCTGGTGTCTTCAGCGACCCTTCTGCCTTCCTGCGCCTTCTCCGCTTATTCCATCATCGTCAACATAGCTCCAACGATGGGCGGGCGCGCCGCCCTTTTCTACCTGACGCGGGGCTCCATCGAGAGCATCTGGATCCCCGTGGCTATATTCATCTTCGCCCTCATAGCTCGCAAGGTCGATGACTGGCGATTCTACGCGCTCACCGCCGTGTTCGGCCTTGCGGCCTGCGCACTCGCCGTGCTGAGGCTCGACCTGTGCCATGCGGGGGTCTATTTGGCCGTTCTGGCCTGCTGCGGCCTATCCGCCGTCAAATCGAGGGAGTACTGAGATGGGTTCCTGGAAAAAAGGGGCTAACGGGGAAAAGGCAACTGATGCCCGACTGGCCGGGGATGCCGCACTGCTGAATGACGGCAAATCTGATACAGGCTTATTCACGCCGGTCTCGCGTCGCGGTTTCCTCGCGGCCCTCGCCATCGCCGCCGGCCTCGGCCTGATGGGCGCGAGCGATGCGCTCGCCTATGCAGCCGTCGACTTCGGACCCGGAGCAGGCTATATCGGCCCCAGCAAGGAAAGCGGCGACCTGACGCATCCGGACCGGACCCGTGGCGCCAACGATCGCTGGTTCGGCTATGCCAACAACTGGGACCTCTGGAATATCTACAATGACTACAGCCACCGACTTGGCTACGCCTTCGCGATGGTATTCGAGTGCGATTGGTCCGACGAGCTCTATGACCACATCGTTTTCCGTCCGTTCTACTACTGCACCTCCTACTGCGCGACCAATCCCTGGAGGGGATATTGGCTGGGACGCGATGACGGCGATGACAACAAGGGCACCTGCTATATCGACGGCGTGCCGGTCGGCAACTTCGTCGGCAACCTCATCAACGACGGCTCCGAGGGCGAGGACCGCCATGTGAATGCCTACGGATGGCTCTACCACGGGTTCTATGAGGGTCCCGGATGGTCGACATTCCTGAGACGCAGGCAGGCAAAGACCGGCCACAACGTCTATGCGCATATCGATATCTTCAATTGCTGGAAGAACAACGTCAGGCCCTCATCTGCCATCGTCTCCTCGCAGAATGCCCCGAAAGATAGGGACATGTCCGTCCAGACCGATAAGATATATATCGTAAACGACCTGTCGCTCATGGGCGGCATCTTCAAGATCATCCCCGTCACCGCACCGAACCTGAGGGTCGACCTCGTCCAGGGATATTACGAGAACAATGTCCCCGTCGCCCGCTACGAGAACGGTCGGTCGACCTGCCTCTACCATGACTATGACGGGGTCAATCAGAACTGGATGTTCTGGCCGAATAAATCCGATGGCCTGGGATGTTTCACCTTCTGCATCGCGAACATGATCGGCCCCGGTCTCGATCGAGGCTTGGATAACTATGGACACACCTCTCCCACCATGGAGCGGGGTTACGCAAAAATCTGGCGTAACCCAGAATCGACCAACCTCACAAATTCCTGGTGGGTCCACCATGAGCCCGCTGTCACGAACGAGACGGACCACAAATGCTGGTTCATCACCTCCGATGCAGACGGGCAGAGGCTCGACACCTGGGGGGTTACCAAGGACGACAGCAGCACCTGCGTAGCCGTGTCCAATCCGGCGTGCCCGGGACTCTGGGCGACCCAGGTAAACGCCCAATGGGATCTCGAGGAGGTCGTCTGCCACGGCGACGTCGGGCTATCCAAGGACGAGGCCCAGGTCGGCGACAGCCTGAAGATTCTGGGGTGGCACAACAAGTTCAAGGACGAATCTAAGAGCATCAAGCCGGCGGGATATGTCCTGGGGGCAAAAAACGAGAGCGAACTGCCCGTCTACCCGATTTTCCGTCTGTACATGACGGACTCGGAGGAGGCGATCGCAAGCGATGACACCGCGATCATGGCATCCTGCCGAGTCGCGACATGGGGAGGCCAGCAGACCGAGGCCTACTCGCACCGCCATATCGGTTGGCCCCATGGGGGACATTCCATCTTCAGCCTCGAGATGCGTCTTCAGGATTCGAAATTCAAGGGATCGATTCACTATGCAGCACAGCGCTTCACCGGCGGCGAATGGGATGAGGGCGCCGACGGGTCCAAGGTGTGCTCGAATGGGGACTATGATACCGAGATAATCAGCCGCGTTAAGGTGTGGCTGACCGGGGACATTGCAGATGAGTACGACCTCGTGGTCAGGACCAAGCTGCTCGGCGGCACCTGCGCGTGGAGCGACCCGGTGTACGTCCACAACTCAAAAGACGAGCCCTTGACGCTCGAGACGGCACCGGCATGCGGTCCCGAGCCGGACGGGAGCTCCGATACCAAGATCTCGGGCATGAACGTCCACCTTATCCGCAAGCCGACGGGCGCGCGGGTGGTGCGGGAGTTCAGCGCCGAGGAGAACGTCGAGGTGACCGAGGAGTTCGGTTCCGGGTGCCTATACGCAGCCGCCATGTTGGCCCTTCGCCTTCCTTCCAGGAACACCGATCGCATATGGACGGACCGCTATCGCGGCACCGTCATATCCAAGCCCTGCCTCATCGAGTCGGCAAGCGTCGAGTACTATGCGGACGGCATCGATGACGGTCATCGCGTATATGTCGATAAGAATGTCCATCCCGGCGATCGATACGCGCCCATCGCGGCCGCGCTGGAGGCTGCCGGGAAAAACCCCTGCAACCTCTATGCACACTACGGCGAGGACGCGGCCACCGGATTCACGGGCTGGTTCAAGGACGCCGCCCTGCGCGATCCAGCCGGCTCCCTCGAGATTCCCAGGAAGGGCGCACTGAAGCTATACGGGCGCAACCGCTGCACGCTGCGCATCGAGTACGCGGAAGGATCGGTTGAGCCCGACGCCGGGACCGTCTACCGCAGAAAGCCGAGCGATGGCGCGGATGCGGTTGACGGTGCGCTCGGGCTGCCCGATTTCACCGGTCTTGCCGAGAGGCACAGGCTCGATAAGATCGACCTGCCGGCAATCGGCGATGGCGGCGTGGGGCATACCGCCTTTTACCGCGGCGAGTCCGTGACGCTCGCCGGCTACGAGGACGTCTTCGCCAAGCGCGAGGACGGAACTTGGCGACGCCTCGTCTTCAAGGGCTACATGCCCGATAGGGCGGGGGGGGGACGCCTCTCTCGACAATCAAGATGGAACGCGACACGACCGTCTACGCCCTGTGGGCGTATGCGGAGTCGGACGGCGTCGCCACGGCAAAGAACTAACGACGGCTCGGGACGGAGGTGCGGCCTCCTTCCCGAGCCCGCGCATGTCCCTGACGGGAGGTGTGCGTAGATGAGGTTCGACAAGCACGATGAGGGGAAGAGCGAAGGCTCATCCTTAGGGGATACCCCCATTACGAGACGAGGACTGTTCGCGGCCCTGGCGGTCGCGGCAGGACTCGGCCTGCTCGGTGCCGACACGGCGCTCGGGTGGGACTATTGGGGACAGAATGCCGCGATCGGGCAGGGCGCATGGGACGCCTATGGGATGCGCAACGGCAAGATCAACTGCTGCAGGGGCAGGTCGAACCCCATAAACCAATGCATGGGCTGGGCAAACGGATGGACAGAGTGGTACGCCTTCCGCTACGCCTACGTCCAGATCCTTCGTTACGCCCTGAACCTCCAGGTTGAATGCGACTACGAGAACGAGCTGTGGTTCCACCTCTCCTTCTACCCGTTGACCGCCTGCGGGGACGACAACTACAACCCCAGGGGCCACCGCCTATGGTTCGCGTGGGAGCATGACAACCTCGGAGCAATCAAGGAGGACGAGCAGGAGAACAATATCGTCACCTTCGATGGCAACCTTACCAACGAGGAGCTTGGGGTCGGCACCGGCCGACACGATACCGGATGGAAGCACTACCAGTACCATGACACGGGAAAGTGGTACAGGCGGACATCGAGAGACGTGACCCATAGGTGGGCCGCGGACCTGAACATCTTCAACATCTACGTCGAGGGCGTCTCACATGACGAGAACGTCGACGCCCTGCACTCCCAGACGGGATGGATATCATCCACCGTGGAGCATACCTACCTCACGACGGAGGATATCCAGGGCATCGTGTGCCGCATCCACGCCGCGGACGACGACACGCTCAACTGGGACGTGCGTGACGCCTCGATTACCGATGCGACGGATATCTATCAGCAGGCATATGGCGGTAATTTCAACCAGCTGTATCTCACCGAATTCTCCAAAGTCCGCGATGACACCTATCAATCCGACTGGGGACCAGTCCCGGGCTTTCTCACGACGATGCGCCCCGCGCATGTGGCCGATGGGTCCCGAGCCGTGAATGCCTCATGGGGCGGGCCATGGGACGGAAAGGAATTCAGCCATACCAACTGCACCCAGCCCTTTCAAATTAACAGCGCGGGCGTCCAATCGAGGGCCAGCGCATGGTGGGTAACGAAGAGGTTTTCCGAGGGGGGTGCCCTGTACGGCGACGGCGCGATGGCCATCATAAGCGATGCCTCGGGCCTATGCGTGAATAGGCCGAATGCGACCGTCGCGAAGCCTTCGAAGCTAAACCTCTTCCATAGCGGCTACAAGGATGGGGTGGCGGGCGACCGCGCTTCGGCATGGGTCGTGAAGGAGGTGCAGTTCACAGGCTCGCTCACGCTGAACGACGGCAAGCCCGAGCTGACTCGCGTGGAGCCCGTGGCCTGCTCGGACCCGCTTCTCACATGTAGCCCGTGCAGGAACTGGTCGGATGTCAAAAAGGGCAACGGGGGCAATGCCCCGACCCACTTCTCCTATCGCTGGTACCAATCGGAAACCGACGAGGTGCCCGACGGCTGCTCAGGCGCCTCCATTATCGGAACATGCCACCTGTCGAACTTCGGCGACATGCCCGAATGCGCCGCATACCGCCATGTCGGCATGAATATGTCCGAGCTGATGTGCATAGAGGCGCTCTCGCTTCGCCTCGAGGGCTCGCCATGGCAAGGATCGATCCGCTACAGCATGCTCGCCAAGGGCGGCGGGTGGAGCGATGCCGCGGCCGACGGGGAGCCAGTGGGCGAGGGAGGGAGGTCCCTGCGCTGGAGCGCCATCAAGGTCTGGCTCACCGGTGACGTCTCGCTGCATTTCGACCTCGAGGTAAGGGCGTTCAACTCGAACGTCGGCTGGACGGCGGGCTACGTTTCGGGAACGGGACTCGATGCGCCGACAGTTGATGGGGTAGGCGACCTCACCGCATCGAATGACCTGAGGTGCGTCCAAGTCGATTTGATCCCAAAACCGGAAGGAGCCGTGGTATTGCGGGATTTCTCGCGTGACGGTGGGGCTCTAAACATCACGGAAGACGAATTCGCCGATATGCAGGACCGCTATCTCTCCTGTGTCGTCATGCAGGCATTTCCGACTGAACTGCGCAAGGGGGCCAACCATGACTCACCGCTCGTTCACCGGTTCCATGGATTCGTAAGCGCCGGGCCCATCCATATCGCAGGGGTAAAGGTCGTCTATCACGCCGACGGAGTGGATGACGAATCGGTCGTCTTCACGGAAACGGCCAAACCCGGCCACCACGCGGCCAGCGCGGAGGCCACCGCGGCCGCGCTGAAAACCCGATGCAACCTGAATGACCATTTCGGCGAGGAGCAGAGCACGGGCTTTACGGGCTGGTTTTCCGATACGGGGCTGACGAGGCCCTATGGGGGATCGGAGCTCAAGGCAGGCGAGGAACTCCACCTTTACGGCCGCAATCGCTGCACGGTCAGGATCGAATATGCGGAAGGCTCGCTTCATCCCGAGGAGGGGGCCGTGTACCGCACCGCCGCGAGCGACGGCGCCCCGGAGGTTGCTGGCGCCCTAGAACTCCCCGATTACGGCAAGGGACGTGAGTCCCATTCCCTCGGGGGAATCGCGCTGCCGGCCATCGGCGACGACGGGCGCGCCCACAAGGCCGTCTACTGGGGCGAGCGCGTCGCCCCGGCAAAACCCGAAGACGTCTACCGGAAGACATCCGACGGCACCTGGCGCCGGTATGTCCCGATGTGCTGGCTGACTTCAGCGAGCCAGCAGGGCGAATCGATCGGCTCGATTACGGCTAAGCGCGATACCGTCCTGTACATCAGGTGGTCTTTGGCTCAAGCCGACGGCGTCGTCAGCTCGAAATAGGGGGCACCGGCCAATGTGGGCACGAAAGGATTCAAAGGGCACCGGCTTTGATGGCTGATTCTGCGGGCAGTGGCCCGCGGGGAAGTGGAACCGGGGGAGCGTCGCGTTCGGCTCCCCCGGTTTTTCGATCAATAGGTGAAGTAGCCCGGCCGCTTGTCGTGGCTGGGCGTCTTTTTCCTCTCAGCCTTCTTCCCCTCGAGCCTGGCGAGCCCGTCCCTCAATGCCGCTGTGCTAGGCGTATTCTCTGGGATCTTATGCTTCAGGGGATAAACTTCACGCAGATGCTCCAGTTGGGCGGCGTAGCGTGCGTTGATGAAGGGCGGGACGCCATCCGTATCCCTGAACTCGTTATGGTCTGCCGCGATCTGGTCGATGAGGTCGCTCGGGTAGATTTTAGTGGTGTACGATTCCGTGACCTCGAATTCGGGCCCTTCGTAGGAATCCCATGCGTCGATGCGCTCGATATGGTAGAGACGATCTGATTTCGAGCGCGATACGGCCATCCACTCCTGGGCGTCGTCCGAGCGCCACTCGCTCATGCCGCAGGCAAGGAGGATGCGATCGGAATCGCCGGACGCGTCGAGGTCGTACCCGAGGTCAGGGAAGTGGACCTGATGGTTGAAGAACAGGCTCCAGTCGGCACATGACTTGATGGCCGCGACCAACTCAGTCAACTCGAAAGTGGAGAATGATAAGTTCAGCTTGGATGAGGGATCCTCGCCCCTCATCGACCAATAGTAATTTCGCTTCTCTCTAGCCCTGTCCAGATTAAGCCTAATCTTCTCGGCATCTATGTCATTGAGGGTGATAGCAGTCTGTCCCAAGTTGGCCTTTGGCACGGCATCACCATCGAAGTCCGCATATAGGTCGACGTGTATCCTGTCGGACTGCCGGATTTCGTCAATGAACTCGGCGACGTTCACGAACGGCAGAACTGTGAACGTATCCGCGTTGCCCCCGTATTTCATGCGGGACTCCTTGCAAAGGCTGACAACGGCGTCTCGATAAGAGAGCAACTCATGCCGCATACTAGGTGTTGCCGCCTTGCGAATCTGTTCGATGACCTGCCTAGGCATCTTGCGCGGGTCGGCGAGCAGGTACGGGTCGCTGTAGGCGAAGCTTTTTCCGAGTGCGAGCTCCTTGTACCCGGTGGCAGTGAGCAGGAGCTCGAATGCGGCCCTCGGCCATTTTTCGGGACCTCCGAACATGGCGTTCAGGCGCTTCGAGCAGTCGATGAGGCCAAAATTCAAGTACGCCTCGTCCAGTACGCGGTCGATAGAATAACGGCTCGCGATCCGATTCATGCGCCCGGCCAGCTCGTAGACCGCCACCCTCTTACGATCTTGCGGCCAGTCGGCGGGGGAGAGCCAGGTACCGCCCACGATATCCTCGGGCGTGCCGAATAACGAGAAGCGGCCCTCGAAGGAGATAAACGATGAGGCGGGGAGTGGCGGCGTCTTGTTGTTCCATATGACACCGGGGGCATCCATGAGGCCGGCGTCGACCGGGTCGGCGCAAAGGCGGTCGCTTATGAGCACGCCATCCTTTTTCGCGGTGTATCTGAACAGACCGCGATGTTCAATGAAATCGAGAGATATCTCGTATCCATCAACATCTCCACTCCATACCTTCTCATACATGCATATGTCCCTTCTGTCGCTAATGCCCGAACTTGGGTCCGTAGCCGTTTACCCTCGGGCCTTGCTGGCAACGAAGGCCTTCCGCCGCCACTCCCATCCCATGGCCAACCGATTTTTCCGGAACGACTGCGATAGAGCGAAGCTGCGTGCTATTAAGTACGCGTGCGTTGGCGTATGCGGCCATGTTGTAGGCGTTTTCCTGGCGCACCATCTCCCGCTCGATCGCGGCAGCAACGAGCGCCCTGTCCGAATACGGGTCGAAGGCGGCAGCACAGGAGACGAGCCTGGATAGCGAAGAGGGCCCATCGATAAAGGTCAGGGGGACCGAATATCGCTCCCTGCACCACCTTGCGGCGACGGCGCGCGTAAGGCTCTCGCGCCACCCCTCGCCCTCTGCAGCAGTAAATGAATTGAGGGAACGGAACCCGTTCTCGCGCATAATGTCGTTGAGATCGTCGGTCTCGATATAGCCGTCCTGCCCGGCGACGGGGTCATAGATGTCGTAGGCGTCCTGCAATACCTGCCAGGCCCCGTTGCCGATGGGCCAAGCCATCGCGAAATCGGTCGTCGTCCCATTCATTGCTTGGAATCCGAGGCCGTGGACTGTGAAGCTACCGCACCATGTGAGGCCGTAGCGGGCACCATCGTCTGCACCGGGCCTTACCGACGGGCCGTCATCCATGTCCCTCAGCCAATTCGGAAGCATGCTAGGGTCAAGCTCCTCGGCCATATCTCTCCCTCCGTCCGATCTTTCGATGTTCCAATCATCGTTTCGAAGACAGTCGGGCGGACGGCTATGAACAAGTGTTCCTGGTCAGGTGTCACCTTATGGCACCAAGTGGGAGAATGACGGCGTTTACGGGATTTTATGCTTGAAGCGTCTGTTTTCAACGGAAGGGAACGCTATGGATACATCCGATGTCTATACCCAGGTATTCCAGTCGCTCATCCACTTATTCAGTTTGCCATCGTGCTTTGGGCGGCAGAGACGATTCTGACGATGCTTATAAAGGAGCATCGCAAGTCCAAGAAGAAAAAGGAACGAGAGAAGCGACGCCTGGAGTATCAGGACCGGCGTATGGCCAATGACGAGGAGCACGCGAAGGTCACGCGTGCGATGCGCTATGACGTGCTGCGCCGTGACGGCTTCAGGTGCGTCAAGTGCGGACGGGGGCGCGAGGACGGGGTGAAGCTCCACGTCGACCATATCAAGCCCGTCTCACGCGGGGGAAAGTCCGTAATAAGCAATCTGCAGACGCTCTGCGAGGATTGCAATTGCGGGAAGGGAAACAAATACGAGGAGTAGCGTATCTGACAGCAAACCCTCTAAGTATTCTTCTCATCGTGAATCACCGTCACACGGCGAGTGCCGATCGTATCGAGGTGCGAGCCGTCGAATACCTTTCCGTCGGGTTCGGGCTCGAAGCCGCCATCCTCATAGGGGGCGGCCATGCGCTCGAGGTCGGCATCGGTGATATCGTGCTTCGCCATAAAATCGGTAACGTTCATGCTAATCACCTCTCCAAACCGGGTTTCCTAAGTGTCTTGACGCCCGGTGAGATCATCCCGTGGAATTGACAGAAGCAACCATCCCTTGAATCAAAGATGAAACAAACTCGATGGGCCTGCTGTGCAAGCCCTGTATTAAGAAAGCTTACTGTTCTTCATTCGCCTGCCCCTCAATCCATTTTTGGACAGCGAGGCAGGCGAGTGCATTTGTCACGCTCACGTGCGGACTGTTTTCCCAGGCATATCCGATTCGAACCACTGCGTCGGCTAACTCGATGTGCGCGAGGCAATTGGAGTCGCGGCTCGCTTTTCCGAGCCAGCGGCAATACTCATACATTGCATCGGTGACTCTGGTGCCTGAACTGGGCGCAGCGTCGTTGTACTCCAGGAACCTCATGACGTGTTGGGCGTTGTAGACGATAACCTCGTCGGCGCTCCAGATGATCTCCCTGATCTTTAACTGGTCGTCGAAAAAGGAGGGGAGGCCCATCTGGTTGTCGGGGGTCACCCCGTTGACCTCAGATGCCGCCTGCCACAGCTCCCTGCGACTTGGCCTGTATTTCCCCTCATGGAGCATATTTCCCGCCCAGTCCACGATCGCGATGGCTACGATTTCGTCTCCAACAGGATCGGGCCCAGTCGTCGCGAGGTCCAGACAGATGGCCTTAGGGGCCTGCATTTCGAAATAGCCAGCCATCATGCCATACGCCGTTCCTCTCAATAGTCGGTGATCTCTCCGTTAGCCGCCTCGACTCTATCACAGCGCCGGATAGGCCTTTTGTGGCGCCTGCGACCAAGAGGTCATTAAATCTTGTCGAACATATGTTGTACGGCCGCGTACGTAGTGGTCTATCTACGTTTTTCCATGTCACCATTTGTCACCCCTTGGCACCAAATTACTTTCTGTTGATGCATTTCGCGGGGCAAAATCTTATTTGGGGGTGGAGGTCCATCCCATCGTGTCGAAGGGGGCTGAAGACTCGAACCCCCAACCGAAAGGAGTGCATCATGGATTCTGGAACCATGAACGCCATGGCCACGTATCTCGCGGCCAAGACCTACAATGTCCGTCGTGCAGCTAACGAGAAGTTCGGTGCCGTGCTCTCCACCGAGATGATCATCCTCATCGGCCTGCTTGCCCTCGCACTTGTCTCCGTGCTTTCGATTTATTCCGGCAAGCTCCGCGATGTCATCACGATGGCAACAAATGTCGTCGGCAAGATCGGCACCAACGGCTACTCGCTTACGTAATATAGCTCGATTTGCCTTCCCCTTTTGGCCCCGTCCCGGAATCAGCCTGGGACGGGGTTTCTTTTCGCCTAGCCCCTTCGTAGCGTTTTCGCTACGGTTGGGCCCTTTGCCCATTCGGCTCGAAGTCGAGATGCCCGGAACCCGGCTTTCCCGCGACAAACGGAATCGTTATCGGGAACGCCCCGACGTCAGTCTATAATTGAATAAAACCCTCCAATGCCGGGAAAAGCCCGGCCTCATGCCTTCTTGCAGAGGGGGAGGGGTAACTGTGAACAGTTTCCAAATGAATAGCGTGAACCTGACCGAGGCCGGCAGCGGCACGGTCGAGCGCTGCCTGGACTCCAGGGGCCAGATGCACGTGCGCAACCAGGTCGGAAAGCTCCGCATCGACTCCGAGACCGGCGCCGCCGAGATGGAGGTGTCGCGCGGTCTCAGCGATGCCGTCTACGTGGATGTGGCGACCGGCGACATGATCCACGAGAACACGGTGGGCAGCATCCGCTTCCGCACCGACTCGACCGGTACCGTCATGGAGCACCTGCTCTAGATGCCTATGGAATGTCGGAATAAAGAAAAAGCCCCATACGGGGCGGCCTGTTAAGGCAGTTTGTGGCTTTTAAGCCGTATTTCGACTTAGGTACTGCGCTTCGAGCAGCAACTCACAATCCCTTTATATCACACAGGAGAACTCATGGCTAGGAAACTTAAAAATATCAACGGTCCGTGGTATGCCGGAATCGACCTCGACGGCACGAGCGTCGGGTTCGTGGCCACAGACGAGTACGGGGAGGTCCTCTACCATAAGGGCCAGCCCGTGATGGGCGCACGCTGCTTCAAGGAGGCGCTCCACGCCTCCGAGGCCCGTATGCCGCGCACGGCGAGGCGCAGGCTCCAGCGCGCACGCGGCAGGGAGCGCGAGATGGAGCGCGTGTTCGCCCCGGCGATCGCGCCCACGGATCCGGATTTCTTCGTCAGGCGCAGGATGTCCTACAGACTCATGCGCGACGATATCGCGGCAGACCCCGCCGCCGCCGCATGGCAGCTGCTTCTCGACGGCTATCCCACGCTCGCGCACCTCGACGTCGACCTCATGGAATCAGATACCCCCCGCGACCCAAGGCTCATCTTCTGGGCCGTCGCCAACCATGTCGTGCGACGCGGCCATTTCCTCATGGAGGGCAACGACGTGACGTCCGCCAACTCAGACCCCTCCGCTCAGGTCGAGGCCCTCGTGTGTGAGCTCAACGCTTTGGGGGAGGCCTGTGGCGAGGCTATAGAGCTCGACGGTGGCGCGCTCGCCGACATGGGCGGCTCCTGGACTGCCCGAGAGCTCCAAAAGGCCGTGTCCGGCGCCGTATCGGTGACAGGCGACGATATCGACGCCAAGATCGCCCGAGCGCAGGCAAAGGCCCTGGGCGACCTCGTCGCCGGCTACAAGGCGAATATGGACACCTTCGCACTCGAGGGCGAGCAGATCGGCAAGATTTCCGTATCCGACGCCGATGCTCTCGATGAGTTCCTCGCCAACTGCCCCGACCGGCTCGCCCCGACCATCGAGGCCGCGAGGGGCCTCTACTCCGCATGGCGCCTACAGGGCCTTCTCTCGTTTGCGCCCGGAAAGACCCTCTCGCACAACCAGGTGGCCCAGTACGAGGTGTACGGGCGCCAGCTGCGCACCCTGAAGGACCTCGCGCTGAAATACATCGTCCATGCCGATTCCGAAGACGGTCCCGACGAGGACGGGCTTGCCCTTTACAGGGACTTCTTCGGCGGCCCGAAAAGGTCCGGCCGCAGGGGGTACGACAAGGTGCTCGTGAAGAAGCTCGACGGCGCCAAGAGGAATATGGGCTATACGGCCTACGACCTCAACGTGATTCCCTATGAGGAGTTCAAGAAGAGGGTTGAGAGGCTCTTCAAGGGAACGGATGCCGCAAAGGACCCGGCCTACATCGATATGGTCGCCGCTCTCGGAGAGCACAGGTTCCTTCGGCGCATCCACACCACGGACAACAGTGCTATCCCGTACCAGCTCCATGCGGAGGTCGTGGGCCGCATCATCGACGCCCAGGGCAACTTCTATCCCTGGCTAAAGGACGCTGGCGCCCATATCCTGAAAGTACTGACCTCGAGGATCCCCTACTACGTAGGGCCCTTGGATTCCTCAGCCGCGCCCTTGGACGCCCACGGCAAGGCGAGGTTCGCGTGGTCGCGCCGTCTTCCCGGCCATGAGCGCGCCTTCGTCGCACCCTGGAACTACGAGGAGCATATCGACACCGATGCGGCCGCAGAGGCATTCATCCGGCGCATGACGGGCAAGTGCACCTATCTGGTAGATGAGGACGTGCTTCCGGCGAACTCCCTCATCTACGAGCGATTCCGGTTCCTGAACGAGCTGGCGGGCATCCGCTACACCGAGGACGGCCAGGACTGGATGCCACTCGATGCGGCGATGAGGGCGGCCGTGGTCGAGACCGCATCGGACGGCTCGGTCATGACCCTCAGCCGTATCGCGAACATCCTCTCGCGCGACTTCACGATGGCGCACCCGCACGTCAAGGGCGTATCCGATGCCAAAAGGATGACATCGCGTCTGTC
>DBFAZJ010000034.1:0-4847 GCA_048244295.1 Collinsella sp. | reverse complement strand
ACGTCAACCGTGTGACGCCCGAAAAGACCGCCGGCGGTAAGGGCCTCAACGTGGCCCGTGTGCTGGGTCAGCTGGGCGACGACGTTGTGGCAACCGGTCTGCTCGGCGGCCACATGGGCGCCTACATGGCTGAGCTCATGGACGCCAACGGTATTAACAACGACTTTGTGCCCATCAAGGGCGAGACTCGCATTTGCCTCAACATCCTCCACGCCGGCAACCAGACCGAGCTGCTCGAGAGCGGCCCGACAATTGCCCCCGAGGAGCTCGATGCCTTTACCACCAAGTTTACTGAGCTTGCGGGCAAGGCCGACGTCGTCACCATTTCGGGTTCGCTGCCCCGCGGTGTCGAGGCAGACTACTATGCCAAGATCACGGGCATTGCAGAGAACGCCGGCGCCAAGGTGCTGCTCGATACCTCGGGTGCCTCGCTCGAGGCTGCGCTCAAGTCCGAGGTTAAGCCCGAACTGGTCAAGCCTAACCTGACCGAGATCAACGGCCTTTTGGGCACGAGCTTTACCACCGACGATGTGGACGAGCTCCGCGCCGCGCTTGCCTCTGATGCCCGCTTCTCCGATATCCCTTGGGTCGTCGTATCCATGGGCGCTGCCGGCTCCGTTGGCTTCCACAATGGCCGTGCGTTCCGCGCAAAGACGCCCGATATCCCTGCCGTTAACGCCACGGGCTCTGGTGACTCCACTATCGCAGGCTTCGCGCATGCCATCGCTGCTGGCGCAGACGACGAGACGGTGCTGCGTACCGCCAACACCTGCGGCAAGCTCAATGCCATGGATCCCATGACTGGCCATCTGGTCATGGATCGTTGGGACGAGGTCTACAACGGCGTTGTCGTGACCGAGCTGTAAGAGTTTGGGCGACAGTCCCGGCATCGCTTATTTGCTTATGGTTAGAGCCGACGACAAGTGCGGTAGCATTATGCCGGGGCGCGACGCCGACTTTGTCGTGTTCAATCCCGACCTTACCCTGGTCGAGACGTATGTGGGCGGCAACAGCGTCGGCAATGCGTTTGCCGAGTAGCCGCCAAAGAAACGATCCGAGAGGGGATTTAGATGATTTACGGTGCATTGGGCGATATCGAGGAGTACCGCGGAATGCTCAAGGGCCTCGACGTGCTGATCGATTGGCTCGAGGAGAACGATCCGGCGGAGCTCGAGGTCGGCAGCCATCCGATTCTGGGTGACAAGGTCTTTGCGAACGTCATGGCTCCCACGACGCGTCCCGAGGCCGAGGCTCACTATGAGACGCATCAGCGCTATCACGACCTGCAGATCGACATTGAGGGTCGCGAGGCCTTTAAGGTCGCCACGGGCAGCCTGACGCTGGTCCAGGAGTTTGACGAGAAGGACGACTACGATCTGGTCGATTCCGACGCCTCGATTGCCGGCGATCTTGCCGACGATAAGTTTGCGCTGTTCGTTGCCGGCGAGCCTCATATGCCCACGCTCGAGTTCCCGGGCGATGGCGCGCAGCCGGTCAAGAAGATCTGCTTTAAGCTGCTTGCAGACGCTTGCTGGGAGGAGTAGCGCACTGCTCGTGAGCTAGCGTGGTTCCCCTTGGGAAGCGCGTTTAAGCCCCGCTGATCGCGGTTCCTTTGGGGATTGCGGTTAGCGGGGCTTGTTGTTGAGTAGGGGAGTTATCGGCGGCGTTGTGCTTGGATTGGCGGATGTTCGCCAGAAATCGGCAACAAAAAAGCCGCCCGAAGGCGGCTATCTTGTGTAATGGAGCCAGCGACCGGGCTCGAACCGGTGACCCCCGCTTTACGAGAGCGGTGCTCTACCAACTGAGCTACGCTGGCGGCCATATGGTG
This sequence comes from Collinsella sp., assembly GCA_048244295.1. Classification (GTDB taxonomy): domain Bacteria; phylum Actinomycetota; class Coriobacteriia; order Coriobacteriales; family Coriobacteriaceae; genus Collinsella. The sequence goes on along the minus strand of DBFAZJ010000034.1, from coordinate 3,019 downwards.
ACGCAACTGAGGCGTCAACGGCTGTCTATGATACGGGACATCGCACATCCGTGCAAGGGTTCTGACGGCTTTTCTCACTTTAAATGCACTAATATTGGAGACGTGATGTCCCGCTCGTATGGGTCTCAAACAGAATGGGGCAGCCATGGCTCAACCCAAGATTCTTCTCACGCGTATCGATGACCGTTTCATTTACGGGCAAGACGTTGAGCTGTGGAACGAAGCCGTGGGTTCCAACCTTGTTTTAATCGTCAACGATGAGATCGCGGCGGATTCGCGCCAATGGGCACCCATGAGGGTGGCGGCGCCAGAAGGCGTTTGGACACGGTTTTTCTCGGTGCAAAGGACCATCGACATCATTCATACCGCAACGTCGCGTCAATTGATTCTGATCATGGTGTCTTCACCCGCCGATGTGCTCGTGCTGGTTAAGGGCGGTGTGCCGATCACCAAGATCAGCATCGGCCATATGCGGGCGGGGGAGGGCAAGCGCTCTGTAACGCCTGCCGTTGCCGTAGACGATACGGACATCGCCACCTTCAAAGAGCTGCAAAAGCTCGGCATAGAACTAGAAATCCGCTATCTTCCCAGTTCCGCCCCCGACCCCATCGGCAATCTGTTCAACTGATCCCTTGGGGACGGAGAAAAACGAATCATTTTGCCCTTGCGAGGGACGCGTGCGATGCTGCCTGTCAAAAACAATGCCCATTTACTACGTTTGATCGGCTATCGCCGAGCATGTCGAATTTGAGAAAAACAAAACCGCAGGTAGGCGGCTCGCGAGTTTAGCAAAAACCGGTGCATGGTCGAGCATCCCGGGCTAAACGTAGTAAATGGGCATAGTTTTGATATGTCACTCATACAGTCACAGCGAAATTGAGCCCAAAAGATGAAAAAACGCCCGTCGGCGGTGGTGCCGGCGGGCGTTGCTGTGCAATATGTCGCGTTGTGGGCCTAGTGCCTCATAAAGTGGTATTCGATCACATTGCTGTATGGGTGACCCGGGCCCACAATGCCCTGCGGGAACAGCGGCTGGTGCGGCGTGTCGGGGTACATCTCTGCCTCGAGGGCAAAGCCGGCGCCCCAGCTATAGTTGGCATCGTCCTTGGCGTGCTCGTCGCCCAGCCAATTGCCAGTGTAGAGCTGCACGCCCGGGGCGGTGGTGTAGTAGTCCAGCTCGCGGCCGGTCCACATCTCCTCGACATGCAGGGCGCGGCGCAGGTTGCGACCGTATTGATAGTCATCGATGCACAGGCAGTGGTCGTAGCCGCGTGCCTGCTTAATCTGCGGATCGTCGGCCTCCATGCCAGGCGCGATGGGGCGCAGCTCACGGAAGTCAAACGACGTGCCCTCGACCGGAGCAATCTCGCCGGTGGGGATGTTCTGCTCGTTGATGGGCAGGTAGTGGGCAGCGTTAGCAACAAAGAAGTGCTCACAGTCCATTCCGGCGTTATGGCCGGCAAGGTTAAAGTACGTGTGGTTGGTCATGGCCACGTAGGTGGCGCGGTCGCTCTCGCAGCCGTATTCGATACGGAAGCAGCCGGTGCGCGTCACGGTAAACACGACCGTAAAGGTGCGGTTGCCGGGAAGACCCAGCTCACCGTCCTCAAGCGAGGTGGTCATGCGCACGGCATTGTGGACCTCGTCGAGCTCAACGTCCCACACGCGCTTGTGCAGGCCGTGCTCAAGGTCGCTGTGCAGGTTGTTGACGCCCTCGTTGGCCGGCATATGCCAGTCCGTACCGGCGATGGTGATCGTGGCACCCGCAGTGCGGTTGGCCACGGGGCCGATGGTCGCGCCAAAGCAGGCGGGGTTGTCAAAGTAATCCTCGAGCTTATCGAAGCCCAGCACCACATCGCGCACGTTGCCGGGGATGTCGGGCACGTCGATGCCCAGCACGGTGGCGCCAAAGTCCATAATGCGAACGCAGATCTCGGGCCCGTTGAGGGTGTAACGATGAACGGGGGTACCGCACGGCGCGGTGCCGAAAAGCTCGGAAGTGATCATTTGGTTCCTAACATCGAGGTATTTCCGACAAACTGTAGCGCGAACAGGCGAGATTATCACTACATCCCACTAAAGCAGGGGGTATTTTTCTCAAAAAAGTGATGATTGAGCTGTACGGGCGTTCATTTTTGACACGCACGGGTCTGATACAATTTGTTCGTTACTGTTTGAATGATATGCACGCATAGAACGGCGAGGATTCATCGTGATTAAGGCAGAGCGACAGGATAGGGTTCGTCAGCTGCTCGAGGAGCAGGGCACGGTCTCGGTCAAGGAGATTTCGGATGCACTGGGTGTCTCGGATATGACGATCCGCCGCGATCTCGAGGAGCTTGCGAGCCTGGGCGAGATCGAGCGCGTGCACGGCGGAGCCCGCAGTGCGCAGGGCCGTCCACATGCTATGTTGCGCCATGAGTATTCGCACAGCGAAAAGCGCACCAAGCATGCCGAGGAAAAGTTGCAGATCGCGCGCCGCGCCGTGGAGCTCATCGAGGAGGGCTCGACCATCTTTTTGGGTACGGGCACCACGGTTGAGCAGATGGCCTCGATGCTGCCGGCATTTCGTCTGCGCATCGTGACCAATTCGCTTTCGGTGTTTAACCTGCTCGAGGCGCGCGAGGACTGCGACCTGTGCCTAGTGGGCGGCATGTACCGTCGCCGTACCGCCGCTTTTGTGGGACCAACGGCCGAGGATACCCTGCGTGCGCTGGGTATCGACGCGGCGTTTATCGGCGCCAACGGCATTCTGGATGGCGACGTGTCTACGTCTAATATGGATGAGGGTCGTATCCAGCAGCTCGCCTTTAGCAAGGCCGACTCGCGCTATCTGATCGCCGACTCCAGTAAGATCGGCAAGCGCGACTTCTACACCTTCTGCCGTCTGGACAGCCTGGACGCCGTGGTGTGCGAGCCGGGCATCGCCGCCGAGGATCGCGCCGCCATCGAGGAACTCACGCAGGTCATTTGCTAGCTAGCGCTGCAAGCGATACATCTGCCCCCTGCCGGCGCGGGG
>DBFAZJ010000033.1:0-8024 GCA_048244295.1 Collinsella sp. | reverse complement strand
TACACCAGCTGCCTGCAGGCTCTCGGGGTCGTTCTCGTACTTGGCGAGAATCTTGATGACGGGGGAGGGCAGCGACGCGCCGCACATAAAGACCATGCGGCTGATCTGCGACTTGCCCATAAACGGCATGATGCCCGCGGTGATAGGCACGGTGATGCCGGCCTTGTCGGCAAGCTCGCGGAAGCGGTAGAAGCACTCGTTATCAAAGAAGAGCTGTGTCACAAAGAAGCTTGCGCCGGCGTCTTGCTTTTGCTTGAGATACTCGACCGAGAGGTTGAGATCCTCGCAGGCAATGTGGCCCTCGGGGTAGGCTGCGGCGCCCACGCAAAAGCCGGCGTCGACGAGCTCGGGGATGAGGTCACGGGCGTAGGCGTAGTCGGAGGCGGGCTTGTCGTCCTCAGTCGCGCCAGCGGGGAGATCACCGCGCAGGGCCAGCACGTTTTCCACGCCGACCGAGCGATACTCGTCGATCTTGGCGGCGATATCGGCATGCGTGCGGCCAACGCAGGTGAGGTGCGCCACCGAGGGCGTATCGAATTCGCTCGTAATCATATGCGCGATGGGGGCGGTGGTGGCACCGTTGCCCGAGCCGCCGGCCGAGCAGGTGACCGAGACAAAGCTCGGCGAAAGCTTGCACAGATTGCCTGCCACCTCGCGAGCCGTGTCGAGGGTCAGCTCGCCCTTGGGCGGGAACATCTCAAACGAAATGGGCGCGGTGCCCCGGGATGCTGCCTGCTTAAAAACCTCGTCGACGCGCATATCGTGCTCCTTTAGATGCCTAGGTGCGATGTTTTGTTGCAAGGATTCTACAGCACCACTGCGCCAAGATGGAATTTCTCTCGCGATTTGGTGATACCAATCGAAAATGCTTCGCTATCGGCATTTCCTATAACAGGGCAGTCAATGTAGGATGGGGCTATATTGAATGGTATCTGATGCGAAATACCAGTTAATAGAGCCCCATCCTACATTGACCACCCTTAAACCATGGGGAGAGGTCTGCAATTTATGCAGTTGATTGACTGTTGAGGGTGGCAACGCCGCCTCGATAGGGTAACCTCATTGATTGGTTTCGCGACGGCAACATAACGGTAATGTCGCGGAAACACGGCGAGTCTAAGCTATGACTCGTTCGTTAGTAATCAACACCGCTTCTCACGCGGTGCCGATACGAAGGGAGTTCCGTATGGCCGAACTTACTGACCGCTTCGGGACCATGGTGTTCTCTGAGGAAGTCATGAAGGATTACCTCCCCAAGGACATTTGGAAGCGCCTTGCTGCAACCCTCGAGGGCGGTGAGCCGCTCGACCTGGATGTGGCCAACGCCGTTGCCCACGCCATGAAGGTCTGGGCCATCTCCAAGGGCGCGACGCACTATGCGCACTGGTTCCAGCCGCTTTCGGGCATTACTTCCGAGAAGCACGACAGCTTCCTGGAGCCCAATCACGACGGCACCGCCATTACCAAGTTTACGGGCAAGAACCTCATCCAGGGCGAGCCGGACGCCTCCAGCTTCCCCAACGGCGGCCTGCGCGCTACCTTCGAGGCCCGTGGCTACACCGCCTGGGATCCCACCAGCCCCGCCTTTATCAAGGACGACGTCCTGTGCATCCCCACAGCTTTCTGCTCCTACACGGGCGAGGCCCTGGACAAGAAGACCCCGCTGCTGCGTTCCATGACCGCGCTCTCGCGTGAGTCTAAGCGCGTTTTGGCGCTGTTTGGCAAGACCCCCAAGAAGGTCGTTCCTTCCGTGGGCGACGAGCAGGAGTACTTCCTGATCAAGAAGGACGCCTATCGCAAGCGCAAGGACCTGGTCATCACCGGCCGCACCCTCTTTGGTGCTGCTCCCTGCAAGGGCCAGGAGCTCGAGGAGCACTACTTTGGCGCTATCCGCCCCACCGTCTCGGCCTACATGAAGGACCTGGACGATGAACTGTGGGCGCTTGGCATTCCCGCCAAGACCAAGCACAACGAGGTTGCTCCCTGCCAGCATGAGCTTGCACCGGTCTATGGCGAGGTCAACGAGGCCATCGACCAGAATCTGGTCATGATGGAGAAGATGAAGCTCATCGCCTCCCGCCACGACTTGGTCTGCCTACTGCACGAGAAGCCCTTCGAGGGCATCAACGGTTCGGGCAAGCACAACAACTGGTCGCTTGGCACCGAGTCCGAGAATCTGCTCGATCCGGGCGACACCCCGCTCGACAACCTGCAGTTCATCGTCTTCCTCACCGCGGTGATCGAGGCCGTCGATAACTATCAGGAGCTCCTGCGTGCCTCCGTCGCCTCGGCCGGCAACGATCATCGTCTGGGCGCCAACGAGGCTCCTCCGGCGATTATGTCCATCTTCCTGGGCGACCAGCTTACCGAGGTCGTCGAGAAGATCATCGATGGCAAGGCTTCCGTCCATGCCACGCGCGGCGTGCTCGACCTGGGCGCCGATACCCTGCCCAAGCTGATGCAGGACAACACCGACCGCAACCGCACCTCCCCGTTTGCCTTCACCGGCAACAAGTTCGAGTTCCGTGCCTGCGGCTCCGAGCAGAACGTCTCCGACTCCAACCTGGTGCTCGATGCCGCCGTGGCCAAGTCGCTCAAGTCCTTCGCCGACGCACTCGAGGGTACGCCCGAGGATGAGTTCCAGGACGCTGCGCTCGAGTACTGCAAGAAGGTCCTGACCGACCACCAGCGCATCCTCTTTTCCGGCGATGGCTACTCCGACGAGTGGCCCGTCGAGGCCGAGAAGCGCGGCCTTGCCAACAACAAGACCACGGCCGACGCCCTGCCCGCCTTTGTTTCCGATAAGGCCATTGCGCTCTTTGAGGAGACGGGTGTCCTGACCAAGGCCGAGGCCCAGTGCCGCTACGACTGCAAGCTCGAGAAGTACAACAAGCTCATGAACATCGAGGCTACCACGATGGTTCGCGAGGCGCGTCGTACCTATCGCCCGGTCATTACCGCCTATGCCACCAAGGTCGCTAAGGGCCTTGAGACTATTCGTGCCGCCGGTGCTGAGGCCGCCATGCAGTGCGAGCAGAACACGCTCAACAAGCTCTGCAACGGTATCACCACCATCAACGACTCCATCAAGGCGCTCGATGCCGTGCATCAGAAGGCCGAAGCCCTCGATGGTCAGGAGCAGGCCAACGTGTACGCGCACGAGGTCGTTCCCGCTATGGATACGCTGCGCGCCGCCGTGGATGCCATGGAGGAGATTGTGGCCGCTGACTACTGGCCGGTCCCGACCTACGACGACATTCTGTTCTATGTGTAACAGACACGTTTGATTTTGCGTGTGAAGGGGTCTCGCCTGTGTGAGGCCCCTTCTTTTTTGCCGCTTTGACCTGCTTTGAACTTGCAGCCGAGCGAGCGTTTCGCGCGGGGCATTTTAAAAGTTGTAACCTGTTTTGGCATGCGGACGTTTCGGGCGTTTGTTCATAAAGGGGAGGATGATCCGATGAAGGTATTCGATATCGTGTTTAGCCCGACCGGCGGAACGGAAAAGGCGTCTGGCTACATTGCCAATGCGTTGGAAGGGGAAACCGTTGCTGTAGATCTGACCGATAGCGGGCTTGGTTTTCGCACGGTTGCGATGACAAAAGAGGATGTAGCCGTGATCGCGGTGCCCTCGTATGGCGGGCGAGTCCCGGCTGTGGCTGCGGAGCGCTTGGGTATGATGCGGGGAAACGGTGCGCAGGCGGTTCTGGTTTGTGTTTACGGAAATCGCGCGTATGAGGACACGCTGGTCGAGCTTGAGGATGCGGCAAAGGGCGCGGGCTTTCGGGTGATCGCGGCGGTTTCTGCCATCGCCGAGCATTCTATTGTTCGCCAGTTTGCAGCCGGTCGGCCAGACCCACAGGACGCGGCGCAGCTCGCTGGGTTTGCGAATCAGATTCAGCAAAAGATATCTGCAGGAGATGCTTCTGAGCCGGCTATTCCGGGCAATCGTCCCTATAAGAAGGCCGGGGGCGCCGGTATGGTGCCCAAGGCCACAAAAGAGTGCACCGCTTGCGGGGCTTGTGCCGCAGCGTGCCCTGTTGGCGCTATCGATAAAGACGATCCCAAGCGGGTGGACAAAAAGGCCTGCATCTCTTGCATGCGCTGTGTCGCCGTATGTCCGCATGCCGCCCGCGCGGTAAACCCCATCATGCTCTCTGCGGCTACCAAGATGTTGAGCAAAGCCTGTGCCGAGCGGAAGGAGTGCGAGCTGTTTATCTAGCGCAAGGGCATTGAGTACTTTTCGTCTTATAACGGCAAAAAGAACGAACCCGTCGGACCTTACATCCGGCGGGTTCGAACATTTTAAAGATGGTGCCCCCAGCGGGATGTCCGCGTGCGGCTTCCGCCGCTCGCTTCCGCTGCGTCGCTCCGCTCCTTGCGTGCTGCGCTGGAAAACGCTTGCGCGTTTCCTCAGCTCCGCACCCTGTCGGGTTCGAATCCCGGCGCATGGGTAGCAAAAAGCCCGCTACCGAATTGGTAACGGGCTTCTCAGATTCTGTGGTGCCCCCAGCGGGATTCGAACCCGCGATATCCACCTTGAAAGGGTGGCGTCCTTGGCCGCTAGACGATGGGGACAGCGGGAAAGAGTATAGCAGACTTTTCTATCCGTTCACATATCGTTGGCAGATTGAAAAACCACCACACAGGAGTGGGTTTCTATTCCGATATTCAAATATCTCAATCTGTAACATCTGGGCGGGCAAATCGGCTCTATCTGTTACAGATCGAGACAGACGGCGGGCGTCGGGACGAATATCTCAATCTGTAACAGTAAGACGACTTTCAACGGCCTAGATGTTACAGATCGAGACAAACCGCTGGGACGGGTCAAAACCACCACAAAGGTGCCTGTCCCCTTTGTGGTGGCGGGGCGTTAGGGGAGGAGCTTCATCGCGGCGTCGTGGGCGGCGTGCTCGTAAGTGTCGTCGAGGGGCTTGAGCGGCAGCAGAGCGGTGGCCTGTGCATCGCCACGGCGCTCGAGAGCGTGGGTGATGAGCCAGTCGGCGAGTTCGGGGTTCTTGGGCAGTGCCGGTCCGTGTAGGTACGTGCCGATGACGCCCTTGTAGATCAGACCCTCAAAGCCGTCATCGCCGTTGTTACCGGTGCCCGTGACGACGGACGTTCCGAGCGGCGTGGCCTCGGCGTCCAAAAGCGTGCGGCCACCGTGGTTCTCGAATCCCACAAAGGGCTCGGGTGACAGGTCGGTCTTGACGGCGACGTTGCCGATCAGGCGGTCGGAGCCGCGCACGGTTTCAGCAGCAACGACGCTCAGACCCTCGATGCGATCCTCGCCCATATAGTACGAACGGCCGAGCAGCTGATAACTGCCACAGATGGCAAGCAGTGTGCCACCGTCCTCAACATAGGCCGCGACCTTGTCTTTTTGGGCGAGCAGCTCGTGTGCCACGGCTAGCTGGTCGCGGTCGGAGCCACCGCCCATCATGACGATGTCGGCGTCGGTGAGATCGAGTGACTCGCCCATACGGACCTCGTCCACGCGCACGGGGATGCCACGCCAAGCGCAGCGGCGCTCGAGGGCGATGACGTTGCCGCCGTCGCCATAGAGGTTGAGAGCATCGGGATACAGGTAGACGATGCGCAGCGGGCGCGAAAGCTCGACCGGCGCAGTGTCGGTGGGGACAGCGCTGCCATCGGCGCGCGTTACGGCGTGGGAGGCGACCGAGCTCGCATCGGTGCCCTTAAGCTCGTCGAGCTCCTTGACCAGCGGCGGGAAGGCCGTGTAGTTGGCGACGGCGTAGAAAGTATCGCCAGCCTCCTCGTCCGCCACGGCGCCGATCGCTTGCTCGATATTCGAGATGATGGCGGAGTCGATACCGGCGTACTTCAGACGTACCTGCATATCGTGTGCACGCGTGCCGCCGGCAAAGGCGACAAGCCCTGGGGTATCGGCGATGCGCTCGAAGTCGACGTCGTAGATCCACGAGACATCGTGGCCGTCGGCGTCGTTGTCGTTCAGGAAGAAGGCGCAGAGCCTGCCGCCTGCCGTTTTAATGGACTGAATCTGGCGATCGAAGCCCACGGGATTTTTGGCCAGGTTTGCCTCGACGGTGCGGCCGGCAACGTTCCAGCGGCCCATGCGTCCGCCGGCGGGCACATAGGCATCGAGCGTGGGCTGCAGGTGCGCCGTATCCACGCCCAACTCATGTGCGGTAAAGAATGCGGCGGCAACGTTGTAGACCATGTACAGACCGTTGTAGCGCGTGGCGATGTGTACGGCAGCCGCGTTGGACGCAGATCCAAAGACCAGGTCAAAATCGTAGCCGTCGCAGCCGAGCTCCACGCCCGTCACGCGACGGACAAGCGCAGGGCGTGCCCAACCGCACGAGGGGCAATGGTAGGCGCCGAGCTGGCCGTACTGTACATAGTCATACTCCAGCGGCGCGTTGCACTGCGAGCAAAAACGCGAGTCGCTAATGCGATCAGACTCGGTGCCCGTGGCGCCGTCGATGCCAAAGGCGATGCTTGCATTGGGAACGCGCGCGGCGATCGCGGCACACAGCGGGTCGTCGGCGTTATAGATGAGCGTCGTTGTCGGCGATAGCTCCAGCGCGTGGGCGATGACGTCCTGGGTGTGGTCGATCTCACCGTAGCGGTCCAGCTGGTCGCGGAACAGGTTGAGCAGCACAAAGTAGGTCGGCTTGAGCTTGGGCAGGACGCGCACCGTGTAGAGCTCGTCGCACTCAAAGACGCCTACGCGCTTGCTGCTGGCGGTTCGCTTAAGGTTGCCGCGCGCCTCGAGCAACGCGCCCACCACGCCTGGCTCCATGTTGTTGCCGGCGCGGTTGCATACCACGGTGGCGCCGCTGGCGGCAACGGCGTCGGCGATGAGGTTGGAGGTGGTGGTCTTGCCGTTGGTGCCGGTGATCACCACGCTACGGTCGACAAGGCCCGCGAGGTCGCTTAACAGCTCGGGGTCGATCTTCATGGCGATACGGCCGGGGAGTACGCCGCCCTGGCGCTTAAGGACGGAGCGCAGCCCCCAGCGGGCGATATCGCTCGAGGTGCAGGCGAGAGAAGAGCGGAAGTTCATGAAGCCGTTCCTAACGTGAATGACATGGTTGTGGCGTTTGCGCCGTTAAAAGCCGTAACGGCGCGCAAATTCCTGGGCAAGCTGCGATACGTCTTCGCAAGCGTTGGCCCAGGGGGCAAAGTCGGGGGTATCCGAGATGATGCCGTCGGCCTCCCAAACTGCCTGGTGCGAAAGGTCCCAGGGGTCGTGCGGTTCGGGCCGGCAGGGAAGGTACGGCGTCTGATACATGGGGTTCAGCAAAAAGAACGCGCCGCCCTCGCAGCGGTTGGCAAACTCGCGCAGCGCGCGTGTCGCCGGGCGCATCTTGTTCGTTTTGAACAGCAGGATCGTGCGGGCGAGCAGGTACCAAGGGGAGTCCTCGAGGACATCGGCCCCCATCTGTTCCTCGAGCTGGTGGGCCAGGGCAAAAAAGCCGTCTTCGTCTTCCAAGCGAGCGAGGGCGAGTAGCACGGTGCCTGCAGCTCGGGTGGGATAGCCTTCCGCCTTAAGAACACGGCGAGAATAGTTGGCGGCAGCACGGTAACGAGCGCTCGCCATGCACAGCTGCGAGATGGCCTCGAGCGTGTGGAGCCACCCGATAAGAGCCGGCTCGCTTACGGTGAGATCGGCCGCCGTCACGCCGTCCGTCAAAACCTTGTTGGCCCAGTAGTGTGGGGCCTCCATATCGAACCCGGGCACGCTTTGCTGCAGGTAATCGGCCGTGGTCGCCTCGAGTTTCATCAGGTCGCCCAGGCAGGCGTCGACGGGCGTGTCCGCCAAAATGATGGCGAGCAGCTGGGCATCGAGGACATACGCATCGATGCGGACGATTTTGAGTAGCTCATCGCGCATGTCGTCGAACAGGCGGTTGCGCGTCTGCTCAAACTCCTCGTCGCTGCCCATGTCCTCGATGCGGCGAAGCTCGTCAAGCAAATGACGATGAACGCCGGCATAGGACAGCAGCGCTTGGGCATGCTCGGTCTGCGCATACTTT
>DBFAZJ010000032.1:0-6137 GCA_048244295.1 Collinsella sp. | reverse complement strand
GGGCATTACCGACACGGTGGAGGAGTGCGAGAAGCTCGGTCGCCTCATCGCTCCATGGCACAACGTGGTGGGCCTGGAAATGCTGCCGTATCACACGATGGGTGTCGTCAAGTACGAGCAACTGGGCATTCCCTATAAGCTTGAGGGCGTACCTCAGATGGATACCGCGCGCATGCCCGAGCTGCGCAATGCCGTTATGGCCGGTATGAAAAAGCGCCGTGCGGAGCTCAGGTCGGCCATCGGCTAACAAGCCATTTTTGCCCCTTTATGATACCCGAGCTGTACTGGCCTAACGGCTTGGTGCTGACACGGTTGAGCCAAAATGCTGGTACCATACCGTGGATAAGCAATTTGCACGGATTTGGGGGATGGCATGGCAACCATCGCGATCATAGGCGCACTCGAAAAAGAGGTTGCGCAGATTAAGGAAGAGCTGAGTGGCACGCATGAGTCGCAGGAGGCGGGCTTGACCGTTGTGAACGGTGGGCTTTCGGGTCTGACAGTAGTCGCCACGACGGCAGGCATGGGGACCGTGAACGCCGCTGCCGCAACGCAGCATCTCATCAGCAAATACGCCCCGCAGGCCGTTGTGTTTTCGGGCATTGCGGGCGGCCTAAACCCTAAACTCCATATTAACGACGTGGTTATAGGCAAGTGCCTGCGCTATCTGGATACCGATACGGCACTCATCGCCGAGTCCGCGCCGGGGCTCGAGGAGTTTGTCTCGACACCGGCGTTGGCTGATGTTGCCGCCGCCGTGCTTGCCGAGCATGGATTTGTGGATGCCTCGGCGGATGAGACTTCTGCGGAGAAGGACCCCAAGCAGTTCCTGTGTGGCACTATCGCCACGGGTGATCGCTTTGTTACGGGTGACGCCATGCGTAACGCTGCGATTGAGGCCACGCATGCCGATTGCGTCGAGATGGAGGGCGCGGCAATTGCGCACATCGCGGCCAAGAATGGTGTCGATTGCCTGGTACTGCGCGCTATCAGCGATAATTGTGACGAGGCATATGACGCGTTTTGCGAGCGCGAGTTCGATCTGGACGAGTACGCTCGCACCGCGAGCGGCATCACGCTTGACATCGTTCGTCGTATCGCCGCCGCGCAATAGCACGCCCGTTTTGTAAGAACCTACGACCAAGGAGTGTCCATGGCCGATTCAATTAACTACCAGCTTGCCAAGTTCGTCGCCAGCTACGGCAAGGTTTCGCAGATTCCCGAGTCAACCTGTCCCGAGGTGAGCTTCGTCGGCCGCTCCAACGTGGGCAAGTCCTCCATCATGAACAAACTCTTTGGCCGCAAGAACCTGGTCAAGGTTTCGAGCACGCCGGGCAAGACGAGCAACATCAACTTTTTTGAGGCCGACGACGTGCATTTTGTGGACCTGCCGGGCTACGGTTTCGCCCGTCGTTCCAAGGCCGAGCGCGACCGCTGGGCTGAGCTTATCGGCGACTTCTTCGACTCAGAGCGCAGCTTTAACCTGGTTGTGTCGCTGGTGGACATTCGCCACGACCCCAGTAAACTCGACCATGACATGATCGACTACCTGCAGGGCAACGAGTTCAACTTTATCGTCTGCCTCACCAAAGCCGACAAGCTCAGCCGCACCCAACAGGCCCGCCAGGCAGCAGCCATCAAAAAGCAGCTCAACCTCCCGGCTGAGAACGTAATCATCACAAGCTCCCAGACCGGCGTGGGCATCGACGAACTCAAGCGCCGCATCGCCGAGGCCTGCCTTTAGTCAGGCCGCGGCCCCTCAAAAGCTCTTATCAATATCACCTCAGTGATAGTTATTGGTAAACTATCACTGAAGTGATATTTTTGGAGGTCGATATGGAGCTTTGGCACGGGTCGGACGTTGTTGTTGATCATCCATCGTTGGATAAATGCAGACAATTCAATGACTATGGGCGCGGGTTTTATTGCACACCGCATGAGGAAATGGCAATGGAGTGGGCATGTCGAACCGAGTCTGATGGCATTGCCAATCGATATGAGCTTGATTTAGATGGCCTTTCGGTCTTGGATTTAGAGTCTGGGGAGTTTTCAATCCTCAATTGGCTTGCGATTTTGGCCGACAACCGGGAGTTTAATGTCTCGACGCCGCTGGCACGCGAAGGACTTCGGTATTTGCTGGACAACTGCCTGATTGATATTTCTCCTTATGACGTCATTCGAGGCTATCGCGCTGACGATTCCTACTTTTCGTTTGCAAGACAGTTCGTTAACGGCATGATTTCGCTCAGGCAACTGCAGCGCATTATGTTTTTGGGGGATTTGGGCATTCAATATGCGCTTATGAGTGAGCGCGCGTTCTCGGCGATCAGGTTCCGCGATTGGAAGCAGGCCTCAGGAGCCGAGTTTTATCCCAAACGATTTGAGCGAGAACAGAACGCTCGACGAAAGTACCTGGATACGGTAAACGGATTTGACTCTGATGGTGTCGACATTAGGGATTTGATGGCAGGGAGGGTTGATTTAAATGATCCAAGAGTTAACGGATTGTGGGCCGAGTAGGACATACCCCGTCTATTACCTTGAGGACGCAATGAACAACCTCGGGGATTGCTTCGACTATGCCGTTAACGATTACGGAGCAGAAGGATCGGAAGTTGCTGAACTCTTTTGCCTGAGCGGAGTTGCTCGAGAGTTTGAGCGCGGCAATGCATGGGTAGTGTCGGGAAAATCGGGTGTTGAGCTGTTCGCGCTTATCGCCGAAAGGTCGGGCTATCAAAACGGGCCTATACCGGACTGCACCTATCGATTTGAGAAGACGCCGGAATATTGGGCGGGCTGGATGCTGGCATACCTGCAGTGGCGCCTAGGAGAGTCTTTCGAAGATCTGCTGCATGTCGTTCCGTTTGACGCGCTGCGCAACCTGTACTACCCCTGGCATGAAGCCTCAGAGGAACGTGTGGCGAGTCTTGTTTGCGATATGGCGAAGAAAACACCTCGTCAAACCAAGCTAGCACTAGCAAGAAAGAGGCTTAAGAAAACCCAACAAGACTTGGCATACGAATCGGGCGTATCACTCCGCTCAATCCAAATGTACGAACAGCGCCAACGAAACATCAACGAAGCCTCGGTAACAACCGTAAGAGCTATAGCAAAAGCCCTCCACTGCAATATCGAAGACCTCCTAGAACCAGTCTTCGAATACAAAGAAACCAGCGCAGCGTAAACCAAGCACGCAGCCGATGCCCGCCTCTAGGAAGTGCTCCAGCCTAGCAAGAGCCCCTATCAATAAAAAGCCAAACTATCGGCCCAGCGCCCCTTCAAAGCGTGGGTCCCTGTAGACATCCTCAGCAAGGTAGGCGCAGGGACGGTCGGGATGTTCCCTCAAAATCATTCCGCAGCGCGAAGGCCCCTTGTCCGTCGCTCCGTAGGAGCAGGACAAGGGGCCTTCATGCGCGAGGACGATTTTGAGGGAACATCCCGACCGTCCCGGACAGGTATATGAGGAGGATGTCTACAGGTACTCGATTTGAGCGCCTTCCGTGTCGCACGTGAGGATATGCGTATCACACTTAGGGAACTGCTCGCGCAGCTTGACCTGCAGGAACTTTGCCACGATGGTGTCGTCAGTCACGGCCATGAGGGTCGAGCCCGAACCGCTGATCCAGATGGTCTTGGCGCCGCCGTTAAGGCAGGTGTCGCGCACGGCGTTGTAGTCGGGAATCAGACGGCGACGATAGGGTTCCTGGATGCGGTCGTCATTGGCGGCGGCAATCAGGTCGAGGTCACCAGTCTCCAAGCCGCGCGTCATACCGGCGATGCGGCCCATCTGCCACACGGCGGTGGAGAGCGGAATCTCCTGCGGCACGACCTTGCGCGCCTCGCTCGTGTGTACCTCGTAGGGCGGAATCACGGTAATAAAACGCAGGCGATCGCTCACCTCGTAGCGCAGGCACTGGGGGAGCGAATCGGTCGGCGTAAAGGAGCAGACGGCGCCGCCCAGGATGGCGGGGGCGACGTTATCGGGATGGCCCTCGACTTCGGTGGCAATGCGAACCAGCTCGGCGCGGTCGACGGTGTGGCCTGTCAGTGCGGCGGCGGCCATAATGCCGGCGACGACGCAGGTGGAGCTGGAGCCCAGGCCGCGGGCGACGGGAACGTCAGTCTGAATGTCGATGGCAACGGGAAAAGCCGTCTCGCCCCATGCGGCCAGTGCATCGACAAAGCTGACGTAGACCAGGTTGTCCTCGTTTTGGAACTCTTCGGGGCAGCCCGTGATGGTGAGCTTATCGGCGCGCTCGAAGGTGAAGTGCGAGTAGAGGCTGACGGCCATGCCGAGGGTATCGTAGCCAATGCCTAAGTTTGCGCTGGTGGCGGGGACGGTGATTTTGATCATGGGAATCTCCTGGGCGGTCTGCCTGTTTAGTTCGCTGCTCGGGCGGTCCTGGCTCGCTCGGAAAGCACATTAAGTGCTTTCCGGCTCGTGCGGAACTCGCGACGAACTAAACAGGCAGACCCGCATGTCAGTTCGTCATCATCCCGGTGGGTATCTGATAAAAGAAAGTGCGCCGGCTTTCGCCGGCGCCTTATAAGGGGTTTTAGTTGGTAGCCATCTTTTTTGCTGCAGACTCTACGTAGTTGGCCATGTCGGCTACGTCGCAGACGTCTTCGAAGCGGACGGGCTTGGACTCGAGTTCGGCGAGCTGCGCCGGGGCGACCGCATTGGTGGCCTGCTCGAGTACGCGCATAGCCTCAAAGTCGTCCTCGGGAACGTCGAGGCCCAGGGCGTCGCAGCAGGCGCGCGGGAACTTGTAGGGGCTGGCGGTCGAAAGCAGCACACGGGCCTTGGCGCCCTCGGCGGGGGCGACCTTGTCAAAGACGTGATAGCCGCAAGCGGTGTGCGGGTCGATCACGTAGCCGTTCGCGTCCCAGCAGCTCTTGATGGCAGCGCGGACCTCGTCCTCGCTTGCCCAACCGCAGCCAAAGACGCTCTGAATCTTTGCCAGCAGGTCGGCGGGAACCTCGTAGCGACCGGTCTGTGCCAGCTGCTCCATAAGGCCGGCAACGAGCTCACAGTCGCCATCGGACAGGAAGTAGAGCATGCGCTCCAGGTTGGAGCTGATGAGGATGTCCATCGACGGCGAGATGGTCGTGAAGAACGGACGGTTGCGGTCGTAGACGCCGGTGGTCAGGAAGTCAGCCAGCACGTTGTTCTTGTCGCTTGCGACGATGAGCTTGGCGACGGGCAGACCCATGCGCTTGGCATAGTAGCCGGCCAGGATATCGCCAAAGTTGCCGGTCGGTACGCAGAACTCCACGGCGTCGCCGGCCTCGATGGCGCCGGCGCGCAACAGCTGCGCATAGGCGGCAAAGTAGTAGACGACCTGCGGCACCAGGCGGCCGACGTTGATGGAGTTGGCGCTCGAAAGCACCGTGCCGGCGGCCTCTAGACGTTCGGCAAGCTCCTTATCGGCAAAGATGCGCTTGACGGCACTCTGGGCATCGTCGAAGTTGCCGCGGATGCCGCAGACGGCGACGTTATCGCCCTCCTGAGTGGACATCTGCAGATTTTGCACGCGGCTGACTTTGCCCTCGGGATAAAAGACGGTGATGCCCGTGCCCGGGGCGTCGGCAAAGCCGGCGAGTGCTGCCTTGCCGGTGTCGCCCGATGTGGCGGTGACGATCATGATGCGCTCGGCGCCACCGTCCTTGGCGGAGGTGCGGGCCATCAGGCGGGGGAGCATCTGTAGGGCGACGTCCTTAAAGGCGCTCGTGGGGCCGCCAAAGAGTTCCATCACATAGGTCTGAGGGGCGTCAACACCCGGCGCAGCGTCGAGTTTGACGAGCGGCGTAACCTCTTCACTCGCGAACGTGCCGCGGTATGCCTCGTCGACACACGCCGAAATTTCTTCGCCCGTGTAATCATTCAGTAACATTCCCAACACATCTTGAGCGATTTCAAAGTACGATTTAGCTGCAAGCGAGCTGATATCGACCTGCTGGGTGCCGAGCTCGTCCGAGACAAACAAACCCCCGTCGGGAGCGATGCCGGTGCGGATTGCCACCTTACTTGAGCACGATAAAGTGCGTCCTCGTGTACTATGATAAGTTCCCATATAACACTGCTCCTCGGATGCCTTGGTCCCAATCGGTGAAACCATGGTATCAGAGCGCGCAAA